>JANYEX010000004.1 GCA_025359725.1 Chitinophagaceae bacterium
GCTTTAATTAGTGAAATCGAAAGGAAAGTGAAATAATCAAAAAGTGGAGCTTTTATGTTATGAAAGGATTATAAGAAGGCATTCAAAACGTGGTCGGAAGTCATTAAAAAACTCAATTTATGTCATCAACAAAATCGGATGACATAAAAGAACTCTCTTTTACGTCATCCGATTTTATTAGATGGATAAAAGAAGTCTCTTTTATGTCATCCGATTTTATTAGATGAGTAAAAGAACTCTCTTTTATGTCATCCGATTTTATTAGATGGATAAAAGAAGTCTCTTTTATGTCATACGATTTTATTAGATGAGTAAAAGAAGTCTCTTTTATATGTATTTTGATAATTGTGGTTTGCAAAGAGTTTTATTTTACTTAAAATAAGAGAGTGGGTAATAGCAAAAGTGTTCATATTACTGATGGCATTACCAAACGGATAAGGCTGTATAAACAACTTTTGCAGAAATCAAAATCCTGTAAGGGCTCTGAGTGCTTACAGGGTTAGTCATCGAAACGCTACGGCAAAAATTATATAATGTTTGGCGGGATGTATCGGCGCGCCCGATTTGGTGATAGAAATACTTAGTCCGGGTAATTCAAGAAAAGAGTTTAAAGAGAAATTCTCTTTGTATGAAGAAAATGGGGTTAGGGAATATTGGATAGTATATCCTATACATTTAATGATACAAATATTTGATTTGAAAGAAGATAAATTCGCTTGGCGCAGTAATTATATAAAGGAAGACATGATTCCAGTAGGCATTTTTGAAGATTTTTCTATTGATTCAGATGCAGTATTTAAGTAAGTAATGTTGCCTTACCACATATATTTGCCAAAATTCATTAATTATTTTGCTGATATGCTTGATGGAGTTGCAAACATCTTTGCAAAACGTTCAATACAATCCATTTATAGCAGCGTTAATTATCTTGGCTTTTGCATTTGTGAAAGAAGAAAAAGAATGGTTAGCCGCAATGTGCATTGCATTTGGATTCCTTACTAAGCTATACACAATCGTTGGCATCTTGTTTTTTTTCTTTTCAGAACATAAAATCAAGTTTATTTTATGGGGACTGTTTTGGTTGGTATTTTTTGCAATACTCCCAATTGCAATAACATCTCCACACTTTTTATATCAAACTTATTTTGACTGGTATCATTCTTTGTTAGAAAAAACAAATCAGAACATGCAATGCTCTATGGTTGGCGGAATGCAAGACATTTCGGTTACAGGTATCATAAGAAGGATAAGCAGTGTTTATAACTTATCCGCATTATGGATTGTGCTACCAGCATTTTTGCTGATTTTATTTCCGTTAGTTAGAGTAAGATTATACAAGAATTTTGTTTATCAGTTTTTATACCTTGCTTGCTTGTTAATTTCTACTGTCATATTTAGTTCATCCGCCGAATCACCAACCTATATCATAGCAATGGCAGGGGTGGCTATTTGGTGGATAGTGCAAGAAAAACCCTATTCTTTATTGAGCAAATTTTCATTGGCATTTGCTATAATACTTACAAGCTTATCAGCAACAGACCTTTTTCCGGGATATATAAAAGTTCATTTTATAGTCGCTTACGCACTAAAGGCACTGCCCTGCTTTGCAGTTTGGTGTTTGATAATATTCCAATTGTTGATTAAATATTTAGAATCAGTTGCTTTAGAAAAAATATAGGATTCTGTTATTAATTAGTCCCGCTAGTTACTTTATAAATTTTTGTTATCAAGAATCCAACTTAAACCGTTTTGGGGTTATTCCCTCAGTATTTAAATAAGGGCTGGTTGAATGCAAGTTTTCACCATTCATTACCTTCTCGTATAAGTTTACATATCGTTTAGCCATTAGGTGAGAATTGAAATTAGTAACAGCATATTCATTTAATAATTTTGGCGAAAACAAAGAAGCATTTTTAAGTGACTCTGCCAATGTACTGATACTATTAGACAAAATACCTATTGGGGTTGGAATCAATTCGGGCAATGAGCCATAAGTACTACAAAAACAGGGCAACCAAAATAAATACTTTCTATAATTGCCAATCCAAAAGGTTCATGCCAAATTGCAGGAAAAATTAATCCTTTAGATTTATTTAGGTATTTTGCCTTCTGAAAATTGTCAACACTGCCTTTAAAGCTTACATGTAAATCAGGTGTAAACCTAATACCCATATTAAGATTTAGACGGTTGCCCCCAAGTACTACCAGTTTTTCTTTTGCCTTTTTTGTTATCTGAATGGCGCCAACCACATTTTTTTACTTTCCAAGAAGCATCTCCCAAAAAATGGAAATATTTTCTATCAACCCCAATCTGTGGTTTTTCATACCTATCCCAATCTAACCCATTGTGTACATAAATAGAGCCATGGTACCTAGTGGCTTGATTTTGCGAAACGAAAACAGTATTCTTCTCAAATGTGAATTCATTACTTACGTTGCCATGAAAAGTAGTGATGTATGGTTTCTTTAAAATGCTGCTAGGTTGAAAATTTAGGTGAACTACATCAATCTTATTTGGGATTTGCTCATTAATTTCTATTGAAGGATCATACTCATAAACTTTATCCGCAAATGGACAAGTGGAACTTTTTGCAACCAGATAACTAACTTGGTGTCCAAGCTTATTAAGCTCTTTTCCTAAATCCCAAATTACTCTCTCTGTCCCTCCATATTTTATAGCTGGTATTATACTGTTATTAACAATCAATATTTTCATCTCTGTAAGTTTAATGTATTTTATAAACTAAAATATGGCAAAGAGTTCTATTTAAAATCTGTCAATATAATTTTATTGAGTAAGTTGGTGTATAATCCTTTTTTTTGCAAGACTTATCGACATAAAAAATACTATAATTTTATAAGAATGAAAATATCTGGCTTCACATTTATAAAGAATGCTGTTAGAAACGGCTACCCAATTGTGGAAGCCATTACTTCTATTTTGCCAATTGTTGATGAGATGATTGTATTGGTTGGCGACTGCGATGATGACACACTAGGATTAATTGAATCTGTTGGGGATTCAAAAATAAAAATCCATCATTCGGTTTGGGATAAAAACTTAAGAAAAGGCGGAGCCGCTTTGGCTGTAGAAACAGATAAAGCATTTAACCTAATTGATCCCGAAAGCACTTGGGCGTTTTATATCCAAGCAGACGAAGTGATACACGAAAAATATTACGATACCATCAAAAAAGGCTGCGAACAATACAAAGACAACAAAAAAGTTCAAGGATTATTGTTTAAATATGTTCACTTTTATGGCACTTATGACTATGTTGGAGATAGTAGGAAATGGTATGGACATGAAGTAAGAATCATTAGAAACGACAAGAAAATTGTTTCTTATAAAGATGCACAAGGGTTTAGAGTCGGACATAAAAGACTAAATGTAAAACCATTAAATGCCTATGTGTACCATTATGGATGGGTAAAAGATCCAGAGCAGATGATGAAAAAGAATAAAAACATGGGACTTCTTTGGCGTACCGATGAAGAAGCCCAAGAATTTTTGAAACAACCGGATTATTTTGATTTTAATGAATTTGATAGCTTGGCAATATTTAAAGATACTCACCCTTCAGTTATGAAAAACAGAATTGCTCAAAAAAACTGGAACTTGAAATTGGACATTACAAAAAAGAAATTAAAGCTTAAGCACCGCCTAACTTATACTTTTGAGAAAATTACAGGAATTAGATTATTTGAGTTTAAGAATTACAGGATTATTTGAGTACATCTATCGCCATATCCCATATAAAAACAGCTAACTTTACCACAAAAGAATAGAATGATTACAAATATTGAACAACTGGATTTTACCAAACAATACACTTATGCAGACTACCTTACTTGGCATTTTGACGAAAGAGTAGAACTAATAAGGGGATGGATAAGCAGAATGAGTCCGGCACCGTTGAGGATACACCAAAAGATATTTGGTAAGATGTTCAATCAAATCGCCAATTATTTGGCTACCAAATCATGTGAGGTTTATGCTGCCCCTTTTGATGTTCGCCTTACCAATAAAAGAAAAAGTGTTCCCAATAAATCAATTACTTCGGTGGTTCAACCAGACTTATCCATTATTTGTGACTTAGAAAAACTTGATGAAAAAGGATGTATCGGCGCCCCCGATTGGATTATAGAAATACTTAGCCCTGGCAATACAAGAAAGGAAATGAAAGAAAAATTTTCATTGTATGAAGAAAATGGTGTGAGGGAATATTGGATTGTTGATCCTGTACACTTGATGATTCAAGTATTCGATTTAAAAAATGACAAGTTTGCATGGCGTAGCAATTATGTAAAAGAAGATATGATTCCAGTAGGCATTTTTGATAATTTTTCTATTGATACAGATATCCTATTTAGTTGAACATAATAAAATCGGAATAAACTTGTTATTTTAAAATGCTTTAAATCTTTCATAAATCTTGTATAAAAATATTTTTCAAACTAAAATAATTTAACAACATGCCTAAATCAGGTCTTTCGAGGTATTTTGAACTCTTTAAAAATGTCGCAAATCCCGCTGAATATTTATCCAATAAAGTAGTTAGGAAGAACCGACCGTTAACCATTGTTACTAAACCCAATGCGGTGGAATTTAAGGTTTCGCCAAGTTTGTATTTGGTTTTTAAAGAAATTTTCATGGTTGATGTGTACAATATCGACTATCTTATAACACTGCTTCCGTCTTCCCCTACCGTTATTGACATAGGTGCAAATGCTGGCTTTTTTGACGTCTTGCTTCTTTCTAAACTGAAAGAGAGCAAAATTTATGCTTATGAACCAGTGCCAAGTAATGTTTTGTATATTGAAAC
>JANYEX010000012.1 GCA_025359725.1 Chitinophagaceae bacterium
TTCTATGAGGTTTAGATAACCAGTTTGTTCAAATAGCCTCTTGAAGTTTTCCCTTACCCTCCCTGCTTGTGCAGTCAGCAGGTTAGCATCATTGATGGCATCGAATTAGTTGTCCTATTCTCTTCGTTATTCAACACTGCAAACCTTGCTTCCTTCAACAGTGGCTCTGTCTTCACTTCCTTCTGCCTTGTCTTGTTGATGGCATCACTGAGTTTCTTTGGTGTATTTAAAGTTGTCAAAATACACAAACCAATCCGAACCAATGTTGTAAGGCGGTATAGGCTTTTTGTACATTTTAAGATATACAACTTTGACACTATACCCCATAAAGTGATCCTGCGCCTTTTTCCAAAATAGACTTTGGCAATATTACGGTTAAGAATGCACCTAGTTTATTGATAAAACCAGTAACTACTTCCGCCTTGCCAGCATACATACCCTCTACAGCCATTTTGGCTACAACACTTGCATCCATGTTAAGCTTCTCTGCTGCCCTAATTGCTTTATCGCTTTTAATGTCTGCTCTGTTAGCAAAGTTTGTATCCGTAGCACCCGGGTTTACAACCGTAACAGAAATAGGTGTTTCTCTCAATTCATATCGTATTCCTCGGCTCATACTAAATACAAATGATTTTGTGGCGGCATAAATACTTAATCCTGGTACTGCTTGATAAGCTGCCGCACTAGCTATGTTTAATATATATGCTTTAGGATGTTTCTTAAGAGTTGGAATGAATTTTAAGATTAGAGACAAAGGGGTAGTCATATTAACCTGCATCATATTCTGATAAGAAGCTATATCGTAATTAAGAAAGTTCCCACTTAGGCCGTATCCCGCATTGTTTACAAGAATATTTACATCAAAACTATTTTCATTGCACCAATTAAATACCTTTTCTGGGGCATTACTTTCAGATAAATCAATAGCCAAGAGCCGACAATCAACCTTATAATCTTTAATAATCTCTTTTGATAAAGCCATCAACTGTTCTTCATTTCTGGCAATAATCAAAACATTATTATTTCTTTAGCTAGTTCAATAGCTATCTCTTTACCGATTCCTTTACTTGCGCCAGTTATTAATGCGTATGTCATATTACAAATTATTTAAAAAGGCCTCTTACGAGGCCTCAAATTATTTAACTACTTTAGCTAATCTATGGTATAGTGGTGTCTTACTCATTTCATCCTTGGGCTTATGCTTACCTGTAATAATAGGAATGTACATAACCCTACGTCTGCTTTCTTCACCAAACTTGGGAGATTGTTTTACCCTGTGCCACAAGCGACCATCATGTACAGATAAGTCGCCAGCATTAATATCAAAACCAACCTCTTTAGGGTCGCTACTGTTATCAATAAAGTATTTTTTACCGAAAAGAAGCTTTATAAAGTTCTGTTTATGGGTACCTGGTATAACCCTCAAACCGCCGTTTTCAAAGGGGCAAGTATCTAAGTGTATTCCTACATTCAGCATTGGCATTATCTTATGTCCCAAAAACAAGTCTCTTGGGCTATCCGTATGCCATCCCATTTTGGTAAAAGAACTATTAGGCGTATTGATATAGTTGTTTATTACCAACCCGTCTTTTTCGTTTTCACTAATTCTGCCTTCGTAAGGGCTAAGTAAATCGAAGAGTAATTTAAATCTATTGTCCTGCAACAATTCGTGAAGCGGCTGGCTGTGTAAAGAGGAAAAACAAAAGCGTTGAATAGTTGGATTGCCCAATTCATCCTTTCCATACTTTAGAGGAATGCCATTTAATTTTTCCAATCCCTCATCAATACATTTCTTTTCAATCCTTTTCTGTTCACTTATGTATAGGTCAATTTGTTCTTTAGTAAGAAAGTTGCGAAATACAATTACACCGTGTTCCTCAAAAAACGCCAACTGTTCTTCTGTCAAAGAATCACCCAATGTAAAGTCAGAGTTCCATTTTTTTTTAACCATTTTTATTTCTATGTATCTAAAGAGTTGAAATATTTGTTTAAAGTAATTTTATCAGTTTGCCGACTGAGTACTCACTTTTACCAGCATTTATCAATTTATTCAGAGAATGCTTAAAGTATAGACTACAGTCGAGGCAGTCTGCGAATGTACGGATTCATCAGATAATTTATTTATCAAATAATCAATGTAAGACAATTTTTAGAGGTTATTAAGATATGAGGGTGCAATCTGTTAGTATGTGTATAATTATTGAGACTTATCTATTCTTCCTTTAGTTGGTATAGTAAAGTGTGCCTTGGAAACAATTCGAGACGATTGATTTCCCCAAGCAATACTTCAAAATTATCAATCTGATTATCCAATGAATGTCTAATCAGTAAACTTAAAAACTGGGAATAAAGGAAAGTACTTATCTCTAGAAGTATTTAGAACTATTCAAAGCCATGTTTCATTGCATATTTGGCTATTTCAGCATTTGAGGTCATGTGCATCTTTTCAAGAATTCTTGTTCTATAGGTGCTAATTGTATTTACACTCAAAGAAAGTTCCTCTGCTATATCTGTAATCTTTTTACCCTTTGCAATCAATTCAAATACTTCCATTTCTCTGTCCGATAGCATTTTATGCGGTTCGTCGGTGTTGTCATCTAAATGATATTGAACTAAAAGATCTGCAATCTCTGGGGTAACATATTTTCGTCCAGACAATACCTGCTCTATTGCTTTTACCAATTCCTCTGGTGCACTTTCTTTGGTAAGATAACCAGATGCGCCCGCCTTAAATGTCCTAACTGCATAATGTTCTGGCGAGTGTACGCTCAATATCAGAATAGGAATTTTAGGATAATGTTCGCTCACGAATTTTACTATGTCCACGCCTGATCTGCCAGGCATAGAAATATCTGAAATAATTACTGACCAAGGTTTGTCGTTTATCTTTTTAATAATGTCGGCACCATCCACTGCTTCTTCAATAAATGAATGTGGATAGGCTTCGGATAGTATCATCCTCAACCCTTTTCTTACTACACTGTGATCATCGCCTATCAAAATATTCATTAAGCTATATTATTTTGTGGGTGTAAAACAGTCTTTTTCACAAGTACACAGTTGTGTATTTGTGTAAAAATACAAATTAAGGTCATATTTCCTTTTTTTTTAGATTTTTGTACGTATTTAGGTAGGCAATTGTTACTGTTAAGTTCTTTTAGGAACATCGTTCTCGTAATTAATTAAGTTAAATTTCAATACAGACAACTGTGTTGGGTATAGGTTTAGCATCCTTCGCACTTTTTTTCTTTCACCATGGTTATTTAGATTCATTCATTAGCTAATTCACCAAATGTTAATATACTTTGTGACAATATCCTAGCCTCTGCACCTTTAGTTTCCACTATTTTTGCGCTCTCAGAAAATTAATAATATGGATACGGATATAATGTATGTGGTCACTTTTGTAGCGGTTTGTATTTCGGGTGTAGTTGCATGGCTAATTTATTTGCAAAGAAAATCTGCTATAGAAGAAGGGCAGAAAGTAGAGGGGTCTAAAATGATGCAATTGCAGGCTTATGAGCGATTGGCTTTGCTGGTAGATAGAATCTCCTTGTCAAATGTTATTAGTAGGGTCAGTAGCGCTGATTATACAGCCAGAGATATGCAACGTGCAATCGTTCAGACGATAAACGAGGAGTTTACTTATAATGTATCTCAGCAGATATATGTTACCCCAGAAACATGGAATGCAATAAAGAACTTGAAGGAGCAAAATCTGTTGTTATTAAATCAGGTAGGAACTGTAATACCAGCAGATGCTACGGGGTATAGTTTCAGCAGGGCTTTACTAGAGTTTTTGTCGGAAGATAAAAGGGGTAAATTGCACGAAGTAGTCAGCGAAGTTATTAGTATAGAAGCTAAAAAATTACTTTAAAATGACCATCAGAATACCACAAAAAAAAGGGTCTTCCTGTAGAAACAGGACGACCTCTAACGATTGCTTGCCATATGAAAAAAAGTTAAACTAGATATTGTGAGATAAAAAAGGTATTTTTATTTATTTAATGTAAATGTAAACTCTGTACTATTTAACCAAAAAACAACTTATATTGCGTTTGATGATGTCAAAACAAGTTTTTTTCATCAAAACCCTTAATAGAGTTGAGTTCTAAGAAATATTTCAAATGATGTCCAATCGGAATTTAGATATATTATACCAATTAATTAAATCGCTTGAAAAGTCTGAGAAGAGACATTTTAAGTTATACATAAAGCGAAGCTCTAATAATGAAGAATTAAAAATAATTCAATTATTTGATGCCTTAGATAAACTGCATGATTATGATGAGAAGTTACTTTTAAAGAGATTAGTTAATATAGAAAAACCACAACTTGCAAACCTAAAAACACACCTATACAAGCAGATATTATCGAGCCTAAGGCTATTGAAAAATTCTGATAACCTTGATTTACAATTAAATGAGCAACTAGACTTCGCTCGTATTTTATATAACAAAGGGTTAAAACACCAGAGTTTACGTACACTAGAACGGGTTAAGGAAATAGCAAGAGCCAATTATAAGTTTAGCTTTCTAACGCAGATAATTACCCTGGAAAAGAAGATAGAAACATTACATATTACCAGAAGTACCCTCGAAAAAACCGAGAACCTTGCCAGAGAAGCATTAGAAGTAAGTGACCAAATAGGTAGGGTAGCTCGGTTATCTAACCTTGCGCTGTTGTTGTATGGGTGGTATGTAAAAAATGGGCATGCACGAAATGAGGAGGATGAAATAGATGTAAAGCATTTCTTTAAAGAGAACCTTCTTGATACTCATTTGGATGAGGCAGGGTTTTATGAAAAGTTATATCTTTATCAAAGCTATGTTTGGTATGCGTTTATTAGGCAGGACTTTTTGATGTATTATCGATACAGCCAGAAGTGGATTGACCTTTTTGAGAAGGAAGAAATGATGAAGGCCGTAGAGATTGGGCATTACATAAAAGGTATGCACAACTTACTCAATGCACATTTTGATTTAAGAAACTTTGAAAAGTTTGAGATTGCTTTAAAGCAATTTGAGGCGTTTGCCAATACTCCTCTTGCTAATCATTATGATAATTTTAGGGTTCATACGTTTATATATATTAATAGTGCTAAAATTAATCAACACCTTATGCTCGGAACTTTTAGTGAGGGTTTGTTGTTAATAAAAAGTATAGAACTCAAATTGGAGGAATATTCTATTTACGTAGATAAGCATCGAATTTTGGTTTTCAACTATAAATTTGCAACCCTGTTTTTTGGTCATGGTGATTATGCTACCTGTATTGATTATTTACAAAAGATTATAAACGACCAATTAGGACTGCGGAATGATTTGCAATGTTATGCACGATTAATGCACTTAATGGCTCATTACGAGTTGGGTAATACTGAGATAATTGAGTATCTGATTAAGTCTGTGTATAGGTTTATGGCTAAAATGCAAAACCTTACTGTAATAGAAGAGGAGATGTTTAAGTTTTTGAGAAAGTCTTTTAATATATCGCCGAGAAAGATGCACGATGAGTTCGAATTGTTCTTGACTACAATCAAGAAGTACGAGAAGAGTAGGTTTGAAACAAGGGCATTCGCCTATTTGGACATTATATCTTGGGTAGAAAGTAAGGTTTACAACAAGCCAATGAGTTATATAATTAATCAAAAGTATCTTGCTAGTAAAAAGAGAGTTTATTCAAATTAACGTATATCGAAACTCTTAAATGACTGCAGCTCAAAAACGTAAGTTATATTTACATTTTTTTACAATTTTATCATGAACTAATATATGCAAAACGAAGAAAGGAATGAGTTGGCCAAGAACATGGAAGTGATTGGCATGATTGAAGGATTTGTTACTGAAACTATTGGAACTACGCTCGTAGATCCTGATGAGTGTTGGCAGCCTACTGATTTTTTGCCTGAACTTACACAAGAAGACGCCTTGGATCAGATTAAGAAACTACGTGAGAGAACTGCAAATATCCCAGACTCTATTATTACTTCTTTGGTAGGTAATATGATTACAGAAGAGGCGTTACCTAGTTATCAGACTTACTTCAACCTGATAGTTAATACCGAAAGAGACCTTACTAGTACTAACGGTTGGGTTAAATGGTCTCGCGCTTGGACTGCAGAAGAAAACAGACATGGTGACTTACTGAATAAATATCTTTATTTGTCAGGACGTTGCGATATGAAAGAAGTAGAGCAAACCATTCATCGATTGATATATAATGGTTTCAACCCTAATACAAACCACGATCCTTATCAAGCAATAGTTTATACCTCATTTCAGGAAAGGGCAACTAGAATTTCTCATGTTAATACAGGTAAGCTTGCTGATAAAGCAGGAGACTTTACACTTTCTAGAATTTGTAAAACCATAGCTGGTGATGAAGCAAGACATGAAAAAGCTTATAAATCTTTCATGTCTAAGATATTCGAGATAGACCCTAATGGTGCTTTGACTGCCTTCGACCAAATGATGAGAAAGCAAATAACAATGCCTGCCGTACTAATGGATCAGGGTGGTAAGAACAAGAATATGTTTGTCGACTTCTCTGCTGTAACCCAAAAGATAGGCGTTTATACCACTTGGGATTATGCTAGTATCATAGAGCATCTAGTAGCACTTTGGAAGATTGATTCCTTGACAGGATTGAAGGATGGCGCAAGTAAAGCACAGGATTATCTATGTACGTTGGCTAGTAGATATAAAAGAATAGCAGAAAGAATGAAAGTTCCAGATGAGATTAATTTATCTTGGTTAGCACCTAAACAATTCTCCTTTTAGGTATTAAAGTTTATAAACAAAAAGAGGCTGTCTCACTAGAGCAGCCTCTTTTTATGTTCAGTATTATTTGTAAACAAAAGAAAGAATTACCATTTATCTACCATTTCATCTTCGTGTGAGGTAGTGAATGGTTCCGGAATTTCAACTTCAGTAAGCTCTACAGTTGTTACTTCTACAATAGATTCTGCAACAGGGGCTGGGGCAGTAGTAGTTTCTACAAATTTATCGCTATCAACTGCTTCTTCGTTATAATTGTCGTATTCATCAAAATTATAGTCTGGCAATAATTCTGTTTTAATGTATTCAACTGTTTCATTCAAGCCTTTAACGAACTTATTAATATCCTCTTGATAAACAAAAATGCTACTTCTGTCATAGCCTCTATCATCAAAGCGTTTGCGACTTTCTGTTATTACCAAAGAGTAACCACTATTTCTGGTCTCTTTAATGTCAAAAAAGTAAGTCCTCTTCTTACCCGCCTTCACCCTAATCCCGTAAACAGGGGCAAACTTTTTATCGTTGTTATCGTATCCCACAAATAAACTTTTTAATAAATAGATTTAATCTACTATACAAATATAGTGTGTTGAGTGAAATACAAAAATCAAAGTAAATGAATACCAGTTTTATTTTAGTTTTTTCTTCACAAATAAAGGGAATTAGTGACCAGTTTACTTATCGTTAATCGGTAGGAAGAATCGGTATTCGTTAGGAACGTTAATCGCAGGTTGTTTAGTTTCATAATGTCGTTTATCTAATCTTGCAGTTCTTGTGGTGAAGCGAAGGCGTAGCCGAAACGAATCCACAAGGGCTGCAAGGCAAAAAGTTGATTATCTTTATTTACTATAAATAAAAATAATATGCAAAAAGTTTACCATTCCAACGCCACGACAGATATACACATCAGACAGCAACTACAAGCTGCTGTTTCTTGCACTATGGCATCTCCGCACAAACGGTTTCGAAGTGGAAAAGCCGTGATTTTACAAACGATGCCTCCAGTTCGCCTAAAAGCATTGCTCATGCCTTGAGTGATACAGAGACAGCTTTTGCAGTAAGCATAAGGCGTTCCACATGGTTTGCACTTGATAAAGCAGTTGAAAAATGCTTTAACCTAAAACCAGAAATATTTAAAATAAACATAAAGGAATGCAAAAATAGAATACTACTTCTGAACAAAATAATTAACAACCACCAACAACCTTGTGAAACATGCAGCAAACGACTTAAATTTTCTAATAAATACGGCTTTGGAACTAAAAAGAATTGCTTCATTCGGACTAAGAAAATATTTACACACGAAAACATTTTACTTTGACTCTTAAGAAGGGGGCCCATATTTAGTTAACCCAGTAATAAAAATACCTTTTGCTGACTTTGATAAGAATGAAGTAAATAAGATAACAAACAAATAGTTTGACAAGATGCGGGTTGAATATAATGAGGATTTAGAAGTTACAGAAGAGTCTATCGAAGCTGTTGAGAAACTTATTTTAATAAGCAAAGATGCAGTATCACTTAATCTTGACCTCGTTCATATTTGGCATCATTAAGCTTAAACCATACACAGCATCATTATCAACATAGCTTTAATACAAGGTAGTTCATCTCTTTCCCACACCTTAACAATTTTATACAACCTACACTGAGAATAGTCACTTCCCATTCTCTAATTAACTGTACTTTGCGTGCCTCATCTAAATGTTATTGCTTATCTAAACGATTAGAATTGTACAAAAATAATATTTATTGGGGCGTGATATATGAGAATTGTGTAACTAAAAATGTTTTTATGGAAAGAAATGATGCCAAATGGAATCAGGCTTTAGAGTACCACGCCATGGGTAAACCTGGGAAGATTGAAGTAATACCTACCAAGGAAGCAAAAACGCAGAGAGATCTTAGCCTTGCCTACAGTCCTGGTGTGGCGGCGCCTTGTATGGAGATTTTTCATAACCCCGAAGATGTATATAAATACACCGCTAAGGGAAACTTGGTGGCAGTAATAAGTAATGGTACAGCCGTATTAGGATTGGGAGATATAGGACCAGAAGCGGGTAAGCCCGTAATGGAAGGAAAGGGAGTATTGTTCAAAATATTTGCTGATATAGACGTTTTTGATATAGAAATAAACGAGAAAGACCCTGAGAAATTTGTACAAATAGTGAAAGCGCTTGAACCAACTTTTGGGGGTATCAATTTGGAGGATATTAAGAGTCCTGAGTGTTTTTATATTGAAGAAAAACTTAAGGAACAACTGAAAATACCTATTATGCACGATGATCAGCATGGTACGGCAATCATCAGTTCTGCTGCGCTATTGAATGCGTTGGAAATTCAGGGTAAAAAGATAGAGGACATAAGGATTATTGTAAATGGTGCTGGCGCGGCGTCTATGTCTTGCTGCAAACTATATGTAGCTTTAGGCGCAAAACCAGAGAACTTCCTGATGTTTGATAGCAAGGGAATTATCCATGTAGGAAGAGAAGGATTGTCGGAAAAGAAACGCGCATTTGCCGCCCAAAGCAGCGATTGGACGTTTGAAAGTGCGTTTGTAGGAGCTGATGTATTTATCGGATTGAGTGTACCCAATGTGGTAACAACAAAGATGCTTAAAAGCATGGCACCTAACCCAATTGTGTTCGCAATGGCTAACCCCGACCCCGAAGTTACGTATGAAATAGCTTGGGCTGCACGTACAGATATTATCATGGCTACCGGTAGAAGCGATTATCCTAACCAAGTAAATAATGTGCTGGGCTTTCCGTATATATTCAGGGGTGCATTGGATGTTAGAGCTACAAAAATTAATGAAGAAATGAAGCTGGCTGCGGTAAAAGCACTAGCAGAACTAGCCAAAACGCCTGTGCCAGATTTGGTAAACATGGCATATAACCAAAAGAATATTGTTTTTGGAACTGAATATATTATTCCAAAACCATTAGATCCTCGATTACTTAGTACAGTTGCTCCTGCTGTGGCTAAAGCTGCTATTGATAGTGGCGTTGCACAGAAAACAATCACCAATTGGGATGCTTATAAGGTAGAATTAGATAAGCGTTTAGGGTTGGACAATCAATTATTAAGGTTTATTAGTAATAAGGCACGGAAAGAACCTAAGCGTTTGGTATTTACCGAAGCAGATAATATAAAAATACTCAAGGCGGCAAGTATTGTTTACGATGAAGGTATTGCTTATCCTATCTTGTTGGGCGAAGAAATTAAGATAAAAAGATTGGCAGAAGAGAACGATATTGATATTGAAGATTTGCCAATAATAGACCCAAGAAGTGAAGCAACAGAAGAGAAAAGAACAGAGTTTGGTGAGTTATTCTTTGCAAAAAGAAGCCGTAAAGGCGTGAATCATTATGAGAGTATAAAAATAATGAAAGATAGGAATCATTATGGTTGTATGATGCTTGAAAACGGAGAAGCAGATGCAATGATTAGTGGACTTACCCGCAATTATGCCGATGCTATAAGACCAGCTTTAAACATAATTGGTATAGAAGAAGGGGTTAAAAAGATAGCAGGAATGTATTTGTTGCTTACTAGTAAAGGCCCTTTATTTTTGGCTGATACTACCGTAAACTTTAATCCTACAGCAGAAGAACTAGCAGATATTACAGAGATGGTTGCCAGAGAAGTGCGTAACCTTAATGTAACGCCTCGTATTGCGATGCTTAGTTACAGCAATTTTGGCAGTAGTAATAGTCCCGAAGCTAACTTAGTAGCAAAAGCTACAAGATTGGTAAAAGAAAGGAATCCATCGTTGATAATAGACGGGGAGATGCAAGCTAGTTTGGCGTTTAGCAATGATATATTAAAAGACAACTATCCTTTCAGCGAATTGGTAGGGCATGATGTAAATGTGTTAATATTCCCTAACCTTACTGCTGGTAATATTGCCTATAACTTAATGAAAGAAATAGGTGGTGCAGATGCCATTGGGCCTATTCTGTTAGGAATGAAGAAGCCAGTGCACGTACTTCAACTAGGCAGCACCGTAAGAGGTATTGTAAACATGGCATTGGTAGCGGTAGTAGATGCACAACTAAAGTGTAAGACAGATATTAGCCCACTTGTGAATGAGAGTAAATATTGGGGAAGACTAAAAAATAAGGAGGGGAAATAGAAAGTTTCTTTTTTTTGATAATGATTCACTTTAAAGATACTTTTGAAGTATAACCAATACAGATTAACAACCAATAGCGTCCTAAACGATAAAAAAAGAGAGAGAAAGTTTATTTGTAACTCAATTAGCTTTGAGGTTGCACAACAAACAAAACATACTCTCATGTTAAAATAACATTGTTTGCCCAGATTTTCGGCAAGTTGGATAGTGCTAAGTTAAAAAAGCTGCTAGCCAAACATCAGACGGACAAACACCAAAAAGGCTTTAGTAGACATTTGGTTTCGATGCTATTCTGTCAATTTGCCAAGAGTCAGTCTGTACGATACATCAGTAATAGTTTTCGTTGTGCTACAGGCAATCTGAATTATCTAGGGAGAGCGCCGTCTAAATCCACCATTAGCTATCAAAACAAGCATTGCAGCTATGA
>JANYEX010000024.1 GCA_025359725.1 Chitinophagaceae bacterium
TAATAGTAAACCGACTAATTGTAGCAATATCTGGGCTTTTTTGCATAAAGAGGGAGTAAACCGAATATGAAATACAAGTTTACCTAATCATAAAGCGACAATATGATTACATAAAATAGCCTTTTTTGTCAATAAGGCAGCTATTTTAGACTTTTTTTCTTAAATGTAGAATCATTTAAGGCTTATATTGATTAAATGTGTAACAGTTATTAAGGTATCAACAGGGAATTATTTTCAAATTATGGACAAAGTTGCTGGCTATTCAGTGATGGTATTTAGGGTTAATTATACTTGTAAAGTACTGGTCTGGTTACAGAAACTACTAGTTATTTTAGGGCTGCCGTAAGGTTTCCGGTATATTGTTTCTTTAATGACTATCCGCAATTTGATAGCAAGTGTTTTAAACCATGTAAACGTCTTTGCAAGGCACGAAGCAATCTTTTGCAAATAAAATAAGGGTTATCCTAAATTTAGTGTGAGAATAGGGGGATTTGCATATGGAAATATCATCAGTATTACAACATTTATTGCCCTTGGGAGTTGATTGGGAAATTACGGAAGTTATTTTGGAAGAGACCCTCAAAAGGATAGATATAAAAGTAGCCTACAAACTAGATTCTTATATGTTTTCAGGGGTTCGATTCAAGATATATGATGAACTTCCCGAACGAGAATGGCAGCACCTACCTTGGTTTCAGTACCGTTGCTACATCAAATGCAAGACACCCCGATATATAAATACTGAAGGTCAGGTAAAGATTGTTCCAGTACCATGGTCAGATAGCAGGAAAGCTTATACCAACCTATTTTCTACGCATGAGATAGCTATGCTTCAGTTGGTGCAGGTACAAAGCAAAGTGGAGGTAATTTGCCAAACGAGCGATTGTATAATTAAGAAGCATTATAGATGATGCCGTCAATAAGGCAATTGAAAAACGTGGCGTGCAGTACAGGTCTACGATAAATTTCATTTGGTAAAGAAACTCAGCAATGCCATCAACAAGACAAGGCAAAAGGAAGTGAAGACAGAGCCACTGTTGAAGAACGAAGAGAACAGGACAACTAAGCAGTCCAGCCAATTCGATGCCATCAATGATGCTAACCTGCTGACTGCACAAGCATGGAGGGTAAGGGAAAACTTCAAGAGGCTATTTGAACAAACTGGTTATCTAAACCTCATAGAAGTTTACGAAAAATGGATGAAAAACGCATTGCAAACAGGTGTAGAATATGTAGTAGACGTGGTAAAGACATTTGAGCGGCATTTAGAGGGAATTTTCAACGCAATACTATATAAAACAACTAAATAATAAGAAGACAAGGGCTATAATTGATGAGTTGAGGGAGTAATCTCCCTGTTGATCTACATGCATTTGGCTAATAGTGACACTTGTGGCGTGTTTAGATGCAAATGTTGGTAGAGTGTTGAATGAAGCAGCAATCTATCAAATCAACTTTACCTCCGAGAGACCACTAAAGGCATAATGTCTGCCAGTTTGTAGCTCAACGCATTCAAAACGTTTTCTGCGTTTACCAATCTTTTTAAATAGCCGTCCATTCTCAGTCATAAACGCTGCACCATCTGGCACTTTATCCATTATTGTATAACCAGGTTTTAGGTTATGGCTATAATTCCGAAGAACTGTAAGCAGCTCGGTTTCACCATTAGCAGTTGCTGATGGATTTCTGATGGATTTCTGTAAAGCTTTTTCGATTTCTTCAGGAAATATTTTCTTTTTTACAAAATCTTGCAACAGCAAGCTGTAATGATTTTTCCATTCTACACCATGTGGTTCTACTTTGTTTTTATACTGCTCGAATGTAAAAAGATGTGCTAACTCATGTAGGAAAGTAATAAGAAACTCATACTTATTCAGATTCCCATTAATACTAATTTTGTGATTCCCCCACCCTGCTGCATGGCGATAATCGCCCAAAACACTCTTACGCTTTCTGGTAACCGTAAGGTGTATCTTGTATTGATGAATATATTGTACTACCGGCTCAAAAGAGTTGTCGGGCAGATAAGCAGCCAGTGCCTGCATTGGGTGTTCTGTTGTAGGCATTACTGTTTTTTATTCAATAATAAAGCAGATTTCACATCTAATACTGTGTAAACAACATACAAAATCATTCCTGCAACTATTGCCAATATACTTTTATCCTTCCCTGCAAGTACTAGATAGACAACAGTAGCAATACCCAATACAAATAGTTTTATTACTGTACCGCCCAATACACTTGTGGAAAACGCGTTGGGGTTTGGGTTATTTATTGCTTTTGTATGCATCCAAAGGGTTAGTATCGACAGGCCAAATAAGAGTAAATTAGTTAAAAATACTACCTTATGATTGATGCCATTTCTATCCCAAAACCGAGGAAGCAACATGAATACCATTGTTACAAATACAAACACAAAGACGGCAGGAAGGAATAGTTTACTGTATTTACTGTACATAGATTTTTTACTTAGAGGTATCTTTTATTACTTTAATTATTAAACTTATCAATAAAAACAACGGAAGCAACCAAACGAATATAGGGGTGGATTTAAAAAAATATTTATCAATCCATAAACCAACATAAACAAATACGCCCAGACCCACTAAAAGTTGAGTAGCAAAACCTGCGTATTGAAACAATAATTCTTTATTTGATTTCATCAAGAGATGTTCTGAGTAAATACTAATTTAATAGTTAGTCGTTAGATACTTCTGTATTGGGAATCTTTAGTGCAACCGTATCTAGTTTACCCGGACTAGTTCCGTTCAACACCTTCTTCACCCCTTGTAAGTATTGATCTTTATAACGAACTGCTTGCTCTAACGAATCTGTCCGTATCTTTAAAAGCTTAAATTGCGTTTCGCTGTTTTTACTACCATACCCAGGGATATAATATTTCATTGGAGTAAGCACAATAAGTGCTACAGTTAGGCTAACCAAAATAACAAATATAGAACTCATTGCGATGTAAACGGAAAGCCTATCCAGCTTAAAAGTAATCAGTTCCTCGTAAGTATCGTCATTCATTACTACCAACCTGTAGCGGTTTCGTAGTCTTCTAAATGTTTCCGATGTATTCAATAATGACATAAGTTGTAAAATTAGCTTTAACCAACCAAATGTAATACATTAATTTATTTGTGGGGAATAGGTTTAAAGTAAGCCATCTTCTTGGTTTTTCCAGAAAGCATGTTCAATAACCCGAGTGCCATCACCTTAAATGTTATGCCTAGTAATACATTTAGGAATTATTCGCCAATCATTTCTTCTGACTTTATCACTCTACCCATATCTTTTTTCTGTAGATAGTCGCTACGCAAGTATTTAATGAAAAAGGCAGTGATAATCAACGCAATGACGCCTTGACCAAGCAACGTATTCTGTGCGCCAATCTTTTGTGAAACACTACCTACGATAAGGCTTCCTAAAGGTAGCATACCAAAATAAGCCATTGCCAGATAACTCATTACGCGCCCCCGCATCCTAGCATCTGCATGCACCTGAATGATGGTAAGACAGATTGTATTCTGCGACATAGCTCCAAAGCCAGTGAGGATTGCAAAAAACATAGCTAGGGAAAAGAAATTGGTATGCGAAAAAAAGATAAGACTTACACCCAAAAGAATACAGTTTCCTAGTAATAGAGTCTTTAGATTATTGCCCGACTTGATAGAAGCCAAAAAGAAACTACCACCAATAGCCCCCAACCCAATAAAACTACTGATGTATCCAAAAGTAGCCGCATCACCTTTAAATATCTCTTTGGCAAAGACGGGAAGTAGTGTATCATAAGGTAAAACAAGCAGACTAAGAAGCATCAAGAAAATAAGGGTAATACTTATTGAAGGAGTTCTTTTTAAATAGATAAAGCCCTCTGCTAGTTCTAGTGCCAGTTTCTTTTTAGTCTTTTTGGGAGTGAAAGCTGGCAGTTTCATCAATAGAAGAGAGAGGATTACAGCCATAAAACTAATGGCGTTTAAAAGGAAACATATACCTGCCCCAAACTTACCTAACACAATACCCGAAAGTGCGGGTCCAACGAGACGAGCAACGTTTACCATAGAAAAGTTAAGCGCCAAAGCATTGGGAATATCTTCTTTATTGCTAACTAATTCGTGTATCAATGGTTGCCTTGCTGGTACATCGAAGGCATTGATGATGCCTAAAATAGTACTTAGTAAAAGTACTTGCCATACCTGATAATGATTAGTAAGTACCAAAACTGCTAACAAGACAGCCTGAACCATTGAGGCAATCTGTGTAATTAGTAATATTTTAAACCTATTATATCTGTCAGAAAGGATACCTCCATACAATGAAAAGATAAAAGAAGGAAACTGTGAAGCAAAAACAGAAAGCCCAAGCATAAAAGTAGAATGTGTGATGGAATATATCACCCAAACAACCCCTGTGCGCTGCATCCATGTGCCTACGAGCGAAACCGATTGACCAGTAAAATATAAAGAGTAATTTTTATTTTTGAAAGCCCTGAAAGTATTTCCCATATTCTATTGTTACCACGCTCAGAAAATAAAAACCAGAGCCATTTAAACCTTTTTATTTAAATATTGGGTAAAGATAAGTTTATGGGTCTATAAATGTTAATAGAAACCAGTTGTATAGGTGATTAAACTAGAAAACTTAGGTAAATATTTAGTTACTGATAGAGGGTTTACATAAAATAATTGTGAATCAAGAATATTTTTGGTGATGCGATTGTACGCTGCAATTCTTGCGTCAATACCTTTGGTATTAAAAGAATATAGTCCTTTGGGGAATAAAGCCTTGTAGCGAGCAGAGTGCTTAGGATACAGCACCAATATGGCAGGAAGCCAGTTATCTACAAGCAATACTTTGGTAGATACCAACATTTCCTCAACCGATATTTTATCCCCCTGCTTCCCTCCGTCCACACTTTCTAGCGTACTATAACCA
>JANYEX010000025.1 GCA_025359725.1 Chitinophagaceae bacterium
TGGTTATAGTACGCTAGAAAGTGTGGACGGAGGGAAGCAGGGGGATAAAATATCGGTTGAGGAAATGTTGGTATCTACCAAAGTATTGCTTGTAGATAACTGGCTTCCTGCCATATTGGTGCTGTATCCTAAGCACTCTGCCCGCTACAAGGCTTTATTCCCCAAAGGGCTATATTCTTTTAATACTAAAGGTATTGACGCAAGAATTGCGGCGTACAATACCCTTGTAAAAAATATTGGTACGGATGCGGCATTGGCAACGATTAAGGCGGAAATTATTACTGCCTACACCAATCTATTAGCAACAAGAAATACACAGAATAGCGCAAAGACAACTACTGCCAGCACCAGCGACACGCTAGATACATTGCGGGTAGCCGCAATGGAAATGCAGTATCGCAACCTAGGAAACATTATGGATAACTTTTTTGATACGAGGGAAACATTGTGTCCGCTATTGTTCGATTTGGGAACGCTGCGCATCAACCCACAAACAGTATTTACGGGCAACCTAAAACCAAGTATTACTAAGGCGGCACTAGCAAACACTTTTGTAGCTACCGACACGATGAGTGTAAAAGTTAGTCAGACATGTAAACTTTATTTGTCTAACACCATTGGTGGCATCAACAGCACTGCTATTACCGTTCCTGCAAACATAAAGACGGTCGTTGATGTATCGGGCTTTGGGGTAACGGACTACGCCGCCTTCCGCTTTTTGACAATAGTAAACGAAGCGGCATTGGCAAGTAAATATTCAATTACACTACTTTAATGATTAATGATTAGTGTTTAATGTTTAATAATTAGTAGTTACCCGTTACCATTACTCATTAACCACTAATCATTAATCATTGAACATTAGTTGATGCAATAAAAAAAGCCAACCCGAAGGTTGGCTTTTTAGTTTATTTGATGAAAGTATAAAGGTTGAACCCTTACTCAACAATCACCTTGAAGGATTGCTTGCCAGAAGCAGTTTCTACATGTACAATGTAGGTGCCTTTAGCCGCAACATTTAATTTGTAAGAAAGTGTATTACTACCTTGAGCAATATCTACTGCACTTGTTTGTAAGTTCCTTCCACTAAAATCTACCACTTTAATAGTAGCCTTACCAGCAACTGCTTCGTTGGTACGGATGGTTACAATGCCATTGTGCGTGATAGTAGGATACAAAGCGAACTTATTGCTAGCAGCGGTGTACAGAATCGAAACTACCTTGCTGTAGGTAAAGTTGCCGTTCTTATCTACACTTTGCAGACGGTAGTAATTGATGCCATCAACAGGAGTAGCATCTGTAAACTTATAGGTATTTGCCCCACTACCCACCGCATTTACAGTAGCAATAGTTGTAAACGAGTTGCCATTTGTACTGCGTTGAACATTGAAATGGTTTACATTTAATTCTGTAGCTGTAGCCCATGTTGTTTGTACTGCCTTGCCACTAGCAACTGCGCTGAAAGAAGCAAGCTTAACAGGAAGGGTAGATTTTACCGTAAATAAACCAGTAGCAAAATTTACATCAATAAAATAAGTACCATTAACAACTGGTGCTAATATATTTTGACTATTAACGCCAGTTACTAAAGCTCCGCCATAGATTGATGCAGTGTCAGTAGCATTTGCCACACCCCAGTTATATGTCCAGTCGCCATTGTCGCGAGCAAGGAATTTGTAAACACTATCTGCTGCCAAAGCAACTGTAATAGTGTATTCTGTAGGGCTAACTTGTGTAAACTGTTGTGCTGCACTATCGGCAGGTTGTAATGGATTATTCCAACCATTTGCTGTAGCATTACCAACAATAAACAAGGTGTCTGGACTAACCAAAGAAACAGTAAATGTTTGTGCAGCTATGTTTATATCAATAGTGTATGTACCACTTAATGATGGTGACATAGTGTTCTGACCATTCAATACCAATTTGCCACCATAAATCATAGTTGGATCATCCTGAACTGCAATACCATAGCTATTAGCCCAAGAACCATCAGTAGGAATGAATTTATATTCAGCACCACCGATAAGGTGTGTAGTAAGTCTTAATTCTGCAGGGCCCACCTGTACAAATTTTTGCGCAACGCTATCAGCACTAGGAATAGGGTTTGTCCATCCACCAGCTACAGCAGCACCAATAATATAGCCTGTTTGTGTAGTTAGGTTAATATAAGTGAATCCAGCAATGCTAGCAGAACCACTTGGAGTAACAACCATAATAGAACCGCTTGCCCCAACACCTATAGCTGCTTTTATAGTGCTATCATCAATTACTAAAAAGCCGAGAGCAGGCGTTCCACCAAAGCTAACAGCAGTAGCCCCTGTAAATCCATATCCTTTTATTGTAATGACAGAGTCTGTAGGACCTCCAATTGGATTGAAAGAAGCTATAGATACTTTATCCAGACTATCAACTTTTACAGAGAAAGAATCAGTAGCAAAGTTTACATCAAAAGTGTAAGTACCATTGGCAGTAGGTGCCATGATGTTTTGACCATTGAAAATAAAACTACCACCATTTACTTCTGTAGAATCATCAGCTTTGGCAATACCCCAGTTGTAAACCCATGAACCATTGCGAGCGATAAACTTATACTCACTAGCACCCGTAATATGTGCTGTTAGTTTATACTCTGTAGGACTAATTTGTGTAAACTGTTGAATTGCACTATCAACTGCTGCAATAGGATTACTCCATCCACCAACTGTAGCCGCACCAATAATAAACAAAGTATCTGGGCTTACAAGAGAAACTGTAAAATTATTGGTAGATAGATTAACGTCAATTGTGTAAGTACCGCTAAGTGATGGCGCTAATATGTTTTGCCCGTTAGATACAAGTGCACCACCATTAACTTCTTTAGGATCATCCAATACTGCTATACCATAGCTAGTACTCCAAGAACCATTAGTAGGTAGAAACTTATACTCACCACCACTAGTTAAATGGGTTGTTATTTTAAATTCATTAGCGTTAACTTGTGCAAAGCTATCTGCGACAGGCACTGGGTTAATCCAGCCGTTTGCTGTAGCACTACCAATTAGGAACAAGGCAGCCTTAGGATTTATACCACTTAGAAATGTAAACCCTACAAGACTACTAGTGCCATTTGGAGCAACTACTTTTACAGAACCACTAGCATCTTTGCCAACAACTGCAGTAATTGTGCTGTCGTTTACAACTGTGAAAGAAGCAGCAGCAGAATCGCCAAAACTAACAGCAGTAGCACCCGTAAATCCAACACCCTTAATGGTAACAGTAGAGTCTTTGGCAGCAGAGGTTGGTGCAAAAGAAGCGATGTTTACTTTAGGAGTACTTACCAATGTTACGGTAAAAGTGTTTGTTGCAAAATTTACATCAATAGTATAAGTGCCTGTAGCAGCAGGAGCCATAATATTCTGTCCGCCAGAAATAAATGCACCACCATTAACTTCGGTTGGATCATCCTGAACAGCTATGCCATAACTAACAATCCAAGAGCCATCTTGTGGTAAGAATTTGTATTCCTTTCCGCCAGTAAGCGGTAAAGTAATCTTATACGCTGTTTTACTAATTGTTGTAAACTGTTGTGCAGCACTATCGGCAGCAGGTATAGGATTTGTCCATCCGCCTACAGTAGCAGCACCTACAATAAATAAAGTGTTTGAATTGTAAATAAACCCAGATAACAAACCTGTACCATTAGGCGCAATCACTTGTACAATCCCATTGGCACCAGTGCCAACTACTGCTTTAATAGTACTGTCGTTTAAAACAGAATAAAATGTAGTAGCAGTACCGCCAAAGCTAACAGAGGTTGCACCTGTAAAGTTAGATCCTTGTATTGTTATTGTATCACCAGTTGCGCCAGAAGTTGGCAAAAAAGAAGAGATAGTAACTTTCGGGGTACTAGCTAATTTAACTGTAAAGAAATTCGATACAAAATTTACATCAATAGTGTAAGTACCTGTTACAGCAGGGGCTTTTATGTTCTGACTGTTAAAGGTAAAAGGACCACCATTTATTTCTGTGGGGTCATCGACCTTAGCGATTCCCCAGTTGTTTCCCCAAGAACCATTTTGTGAGATAAACTTATACTCATTTCCGCCAATTAAAAGTACATTAATCTTGTACTCTGTTGCGCTAATTTTGGTAAAAGTTTGAGCCGCAACGTTAGCTGCGGAGATTGGGTTACTCCATGCACCTGGTGTGGCACTTCCAACAATATACAATGAGTCGTTGGTTGGGCCAGTTTGAGCTTGTGAAGTGTTAGAAAAACACAAAATAAAGAGCGCTACTATCGTAAAGCAGCGAAAGAGTAAATGTTTCATATACGCAAATGTTTTTTACCTTCTTTATCCGGTTTAGGCACTCCGTGGCTGTTTAATAAAGTGGCAGCAACACTTGTAAATTTTTAATTAATCCGTTGTTAGAAATTTCTTTTAAACTGTCAAGTTGAGTTAGTAATTTTTTTCATGGCTATAATTATTTTACTGTTTAATAAAGTGTTTTTCTGAATCGTAAGAGAATAGGGTATTGAATAATTTTTGAAGAGAAAATTAAACTCAAAATATCCAATTTATATGCTGAATTATCTTTCATAAACTACAATCGTTTTTCTCTAGTTCGTAAAATTATAATAAATATTCATTACAAATATCTTTTTGGAAATAAATTAGAATAAAATGTGTAAAAATTACACGATAACGATTTAAATTCGTAATAATTTCAATAAATTTAAGGTTTAAGGCTCTCTTTTTATTATTCAATACAAACTTCTTTTACCTTTAGCGCAATATTTTAATTTGTATTTCTTTGCATGATTCTAGCTCGGGTAAATCGCTTGAAAAACTAATAATTAAACACTACAATTACATAAACATAACAGAGACATGGAATTATTAAAAGAAAAGTTCAAGGCAAAAGCAGACGCAGCGAACATCGAAATCAAAGAATTACTTAAAGAACATGGTTCCAAAAAAATTGGCGAAGTTACTTTAGGCCAAGCCTATCAGGGAATGAGAGGCATTACAGGGCTTGTTACAGAGACCAGTTTATTGGACGCTCAAGAAGGAATTCGTTTCAGAGGCTTTTCAATACCTGAATTACAAGAGAAGCTACCTAAGAAAAAAGAAGGTGGACAACCTTTGCCTGAGGGGCTTTTCTACTTGATGCTTGTAGGGGAATTACCAACAGAAGACGATGTAGAAATGGTTACCAATCTTTTGCAACGGAGAAGCCACGTACCTAATCATGTTTTTGCTGCCATAGATGCTTTACCTCTTTCCACCCATCCTATGACTATGTTTGTTATTGGTGTGATGGCATTGCAAACAGAAGGAGAATTTTCGAAGGCTTATGCTAAAGGAATGAACAAGAAAGATTATTGGAGTCTTACTTATGATGACACCATGGACTTAATTGCTCGTCTGCCTCGCATTGCAGCTTATATATATAGAAGGAAATATAGAAATAACGAGCATATCAATCCAAATGGGTTGCTCGATTGGTCAGGCAACCTTGCCCACATGCTTGGTTATGATGGCGAAGACTTTACAGAATTGATGCGTCTATACATGACCATTCATGCTGATCATGAGGGTGGAAACGTTTCTGCACATACAACCCATTTGGTGGGCAGTGCGTTGAGCGATCCTTACCTTAGCTATGCTGCAGGTATGAATGGCTTGGCTGGCCCCTTGCATGGCTTGGCTAATCAGGAAGTTATCAAGTGGATATTCGAAATGCAGGAGAACTTAGGTACAGATTTACCTGCAAGAGAGCAAATAGCTAAATATGTTCAAGATACCTTGAATGCTGGTAAGGTTGTTCCTGGATATGGTCATGCTGTTCTTCGCAAAACAGATCCTCGTTATACTGCCCAGTTAGAGTTTGGTAAAAAGTACATGCCCGAAGATAAATTGTGCCGTACTGTTTGGAATATATATGAAGTAGTGCCACCAATCTTACAGTCACTAGGTAAGATAAAGAATCCTTGGCCTAACGTAGATGCGCATAGTGGTGCTTTATTGGTACACTATGGTATGGTTGAGTATGAATTTTACACTGTATTGTTTGCAGTTAGTAGGTCGTTAGGTGTATTGGCAAGCCTTTGTTGGGATAGGGCTTTAGGCTTCCCACTAGAAAGACCAAAGAGTGTTACAACCGAGTCTGTGAAGCAATGGTTGAACGGAAAGGGTGAAATTTGGGATTAATATTGATGCTGAACTAATACTATAATAAATAAAAAGCCGCTGAATTTTCAACGGCTTTTTTGTGCCAAATACTTTTTTAGTTTAATTTCTTATGCTTCTTTGTGTCTTTGAGACTTTGTGGTTAAAACTATTAATGATTAGAGAAAGTAAAAGTTGTACCCTCAATCATAACGCTTACGCTATTGGCATTGCCCGAGAAGCAATGGATTGTAAGGCTTTTACGTGAAATAGTTGGACGTTCAAATTTTCAACCCCATCCATTTTATAATTCCCTTTACCGTATAATTAGGTTGAGGGGTATAATATTTAGTCGCACACTACTATATGTATAAGGTTGTTTGTTTTGGGGGAAGAAAGTAACTATTTTTTTCTGCACCTGAATCCTATTTTTTGCACCCACCCACAAAAGATGGGCAATAAATTATTAGCAACGTTGCTAGTTTATTTTTCGGGATGTTCATCAGAATCCAGTCTGCAAAAAGGGCTGCCACCCTTTGGAATAAATTGCCTCACTTGTCAAAATTTTTCCAATAATCCAAATATTATTACCCAAAGGTTCAAAAAGGTGGGGTCAAATGAAAAAGACCGACCATAAGCTGAATTGTTTTGCCAAAAGGTTCAAATGGCTGAACTCAAATGACGGGTATGTGGCAAAAGGTTCAATTAATTTTCAAAAGGTTCAAATGTGAGGGCTCAAATAAAAATGGATTGTATCCATTTCAAATGGAAGGGCAAAAGTTTCAAATGTGTGAGTCCAAATGAAAAGTGTGAAGCGAGATTTTCAAATGTGTCCAATAAATTTCAAAGTGATGAGTCCAAATGAAAAGTATGAAGCGAGATTTTCAAATGTGTCCAATAAATTTCAAAGTGATGAGCCCAAATGAAAAGTGTGAAGCGAGATTTCAAAATGTATCCAATAAATTTCAAAGTGCTGAGCCCAAATGAAAAGTGGATCAAATGGATGGAAATTTTTACCCCTATCCCCTAAAGGGCGACAATAAGAAGATAATGTGGGATTGATGTATGGCTAATATCAGCCCTATCCTCCATGTCTCCCTTTAGGGGATAGGGGGCAAAATCCCTATTGCAATTCACTGTCACCTCGGCAGAGGTCTAACTGAAGAATAGCAAGCTTGCCCCTATCCCCTAAAGGGCAATGTCATTAAGTTAAGGCCTTATACGGCTCTTTTATAGTTGGTGAAAGTTTGATATTTGCCATTCAACCGTTTAATTTTTTTCTTTCTTGGATTGCTTCTCTCTGGTCTGACAGGCTCAATGTTTCTTTCAAATTCCTTCTGCAATATCAATAATATTTCTTTG
>JANYEX010000041.1 GCA_025359725.1 Chitinophagaceae bacterium
CAAAAAGTGACCTGTGCATGTAAATAGGTCGTTTAAAAGTTATATAAGTGACCTGTGCATGTAAATAGGTGGCTTTTTGCACGCGAAAAGTGGCCTGTGCATATAAATAGGTCGTTTATTTCGTGCAAAAAATGACCTATGTATATAAATGAGTGGCTTATTTTGTGGCTGCGAGATACAGGATAATAGGTGCTTAAAATAAATTTTAGAAAAATAAAAAAAAATATAGGATTGAATCGATTTTTTTTGTATAACTTTACCCTTGCAAGTAAAACGATTGTCGGTTTTATTAGGTTACCACTCCACTCTAGCAACAGTGTAGCCGCAACAGGGGATAGTACGATGATTGGTTAGATAGTTTTTTCACTACGTTTTATTACGTTAAAACTGTTTGTCATGAGTATCGTAAGAGTTTTCCCACAATCTATCATTGGCTACATACAAGCCATGAATACGGCAAAAGCCAAAAAAGATGGCGCAGCCGTCCCCGAAGACAATATACTTTCGGATGCTACTTCTACTCGGTTGGATACCGATGTGGCGGCTTACAACACTGGCAAGGGAGCCATAGTGGCGGCAAAACAGGTGTACCATGCCGCAGTGGAACTTGCCCGCCCGCAGCGCAAATTGCTAAAAAAATATATCACCAACTTTTATATCGGCGTAAATACTTGCATCAGTTTGGGTACCATCCCCGCATCGGCAAGGTCATTTTATGGGTTGGACATCAGCAACAAAAAAATGCCCGAAATGAGTACAGATACCAAGCTGCTAGCCGCCGCCGCATCGTTGGTTAGTGGCGATACCGCCCGCAGGGCAGCCGGTGGTGTTGCCATCGCATCGCCCACCATTGCGCAGGTAACTACCGTAATCACTGCGGCTAAGCCTGTTATCATGGCCATTAGCAATGCCAAAACCGCCGTTGCGACGGCAGTAAGCAACCTGAAAAAACAGAACCCAGAAATAAAAGACCTTATCAAACATATTTGGAACGAAGTGGAGGCCTATTATAGCCTTAGCACGCCATCGAGCAGAAGGGTGCAGGGCAGGTTGTGGGGCATTGTATATAGGGGCAAGGGTGTGCCATCCGTGCTTTCGGGCATGTGCACGGACAGCGCAACACATGCGCCGTTGGCTAATGTGCAGTTGTATTTGGTGGGGGTAGGCAAGCGGGTGAAGAGCGGGGCGGATGGCAGTTACACCATCAACACTTCCCTGTACGATGTGCTGGAACTGATGGCTAAATTGAGTGGCTACGACGATAAAACCATCAGTTTTACTAAAGAAGACGGCGTGCCGTTGGTGTTGAATGTAGCGATGGTGAAGACGGTGATTTAATAGACCTCTTTGGAAATTCAATCTCTCCATATTCCCGTTCTTTCGAATGGTTTATCTGTCGCACAGAAAAAATGGGAATGAAGTGATATACTCAACGAAAATTAACAAGCTTATCATGCTGAGGCATTAATTAGCATTTCTCAAGTTTATTGAGATGACAAAATATCCTCTTCGAAAATCAGCAAGCTTGTCTCCCTGAGCCTGCCGAAGGGCAAACATCTTCAAAATATGTCTATTGATTTTTAAACAATTAAACCACTTGTCATTAGTAGCTTGCCAAAGCGCAATCAGGTTAGAGTTATCATCCCGACTTCGACAGGCTCAGTCTGACAAGCTGATTTTCGATGGGTTCCTTATGAAGTTTATACTTCTCGTGCCTCGAAAGGACGATTTACTGTTTTTGAAAGTGGTTTATTACTTAGAATGAATTTCCGAAGATGTCTAATGAGTTATAATTTCTGTCCCCGTCTTCTACTCATATTTCATAATTCATATCTAAAAATAAAAAAGCCCCCGATACTCTCGGGGGCTTTTTTGTATTTATTTAGATTAAAAATTAATCGTCGCTCTTCGATTTTCCTTTGTTCTTTGCTATTACTTCTTCGGCAATATTGTTTGGCGCATTGTTGTAATGCGAAAACTCCATGGTAGAAGATGCACGACCTGAGGACAATGAACGCAATTGGGTTACATAACCAAACATTTCGCTCAATGGTACTTTAGCTTTGATAACTTGCAAGTTAGCCCTGCTATCCATACCTTCCAACATACCACGACGACGGTTAAGGTCACCTGTTACATCGCCCATGTATTGGTCGGGCGTTAAAACCTCTACCCGCATGATAGGTTCCAACAAAGTTGGTTTTGCTTTGCGCCCTGCTTCCCTGAATGCACCTTTGGCACACAGTTCAAAGCTCATCGCATCGCTATCCACATCGTGGTAGCTACCATCAAATATCCTTACCTTCATGTTATTGACCGGGTAACCAGCCAATATACCTTGTGGCATAGATGTTTCAAATCCTTTTTGGATGGCCGCATGGAACTCTTTAGGAACAGAACCACCATGTATATCATTCACAAACTGGAAGTGCTTGCCTTCATTTTCCTTGATCCATTCTTCATCAGCAGGGCCAAGGTCAAATTGAATATCGGCGAACTTACCACGACCACCAGATTGTTTTTTCAATATTTCACGGTGTGTAACCGTAATGCCAAAACACTCTTTGTAAGCAACCTGTGGCGCACCTTGGTTAACTTCTACCTTGAACTCACGACGCAAACGGTCAATGATAATCTCTAGGTGCAACTCACCCATGCCACGCAAAATGGTTTGTCCAGTATCCTCATCGGTGTTTACACGCAATGTAGGATCTTCTTCTACCAATTTAGCGATAGCCATACCCATCCTTTCCACATCTGCCTGCGTTTTAGGCTCAACAGCAATGGCGATTACGGGTTCTGGGATAAACATATTCTCCAACGTGATAGGATGTTTTTCATCACATAAAGTATCACCTGTCTTGATTTCCTTGAATCCTACCGCAGCGGCAATATCGCCAGCTTCGATGAAGTCGATTGGGTTTTGCTTGTTGGCAAACATCTTCATGATACGGCTGATACGCTCTTTTTTGCCACTCCTCACGTTCAACACATAAGAACCAGCATCCAGATGGCCAGAATAGCAACGGAAGAAAGCCAAACGACCCACGAAAGGATCGGTCATGATTTTGAAAGCCAATGCTGCAAAAGGTTCTTTTGCATTAGGGGCTCTTGTAACGATGTCACCCGTATCAGGATTGATACCAGAAATATCATCAACATCAACTGGGGAAGGCAGGTAACGGCAAACCGCATCCAAAGCAGTTTGTACACCCTTATTCTTAAAGGAAGAACCACACATCATTGGCACAATGCTCAAATCGATGGTAGCCTTACGGATAGCTTCGTGCATTTCATCTTCGGTGATGCTATTAGGATCGTCAAAGAATTTCTCCATCAAGTTATCATCATATTCAGCAACTGCTTCTACTAGGTTAGCCCTCCATTCGTTTGCTTCTTCAACCATATCAGCAGGAACAGGGATTTCTTTAAAGGTCATGCCTTCAGTTTCCATATCCCATATAACACCCTTCATGGTAATCAAATCCACCACACCCTTAAAATCGTCTTCTGCACCGATAGGCAATTGCAAAGGCACCGCTTTGGCACCCAACATTTCCTTCACCTGCGCAACAACCATCAAGAAGTCGGCACCAGAACGATCCATCTTGTTTACGAAACCAATACGCGGAACCTTGTAACGGTTAGCTTGGCGCCATACAGTTTCAGACTGAGGTTCAACACCATCAACCGCACTAAACAACGCAATCAAACCATCCAATACACGCATAGAACGCTCTACCTCGATGGTAAAATCCACGTGACCCGGAGTATCGATAATGTTAAAATAGTAATCTTTTGTATTTGCATCGGCAACGCCCTTGTCTGTAGGGAATTTCCACTGGCAACTAACTGCCGCAGAAGTAATAGTGATACCTCTTTCTTTTTCTTGCTCCATCCAGTCGGTAGTAGCCGCACCATCGTGCACCTCACCAATCTTATGAATCATACCTGTGTAGCGTAGAATACGCTCGGTAGTGGTGGTTTTACCAGCATCAATGTGTGCTGCAATACCAAAGTTCCGTTGTAATTTTAAATCCGCCATAACTGTAAGTTATTGTTGTTTGTTTTATTTATTTAACGTAACGGGTAAGCCCCATTTTTAAGGCTGCAAAAGTAGGGGTTTAGTTTATTCAATTGGTAAGGATGCAAAATGAATTTGGTGTATAGGCAAAAAGAGTAGCTTTTACTGTTGGTAGAAGCTACTCTTTTAAAATACGATTAATTCATTATTTACTCCTTAATAAAACGCACCCCACTTACCTGCCAGCCTACATTCTCGATACATTTTCGTTAGGTGTTAGCACCCCTTATTCATAAATCCTCTCTACTTCTTCCTTACACTTTTCCAATATCACCTTCCTTTTCATACTTAGCTTGGGTGTCATCTCGCCGCCATCTATACTCCATTCTTTAGTAAGCAATGTGAACTTTTTTACCTGCTCTACACGGTTAAAAAAAGTATTGTAAGATAAAATGATACTTTCGTAATGAGCTACCACTGTAGGATGTTTTATAATATCGGCATTGTTAGTAAAAGGTATATTTTTATCTTTCAACCATTGTTCTAAGGTAGAAAAAGAAGGTACTATCAAAGCACCAACAAATTTACATTCAGCCCCTACTATCATTATCTGTTCTATAAAAGGACTTTCTTTAAATTTATTTTCTATAGGTTGAGGTGCTACATACTTTCCGCCACTCGTTTTAAAGAGTTCTTTTTTTCTATCAGTAATCTTGATATTTCCTTCGTCCCAAACACCAATATCGCCCGTATGCAACCACCCATTTATTATTGTTTCTGCCGTAAGATCGGGGCGTTTATAATACCCACCCATCACGCATGGACCCGCCACCAAAATCTCTCCATCGTCAGCAAGTTTTAGCTCTACCCCGTTAAGCGGCGGTCCGACAGTGCCAAACTTATGTCCGCTAGTAGCCTTTCGGTTTACACAGACCACCGGACTGTTTTCGGTTGGCCCATAACCTTCATAGACAGGAATCTTTGCAGCATTAAATATCCTAAGCAATTTTGTTTGACAAGCCGCCCCACCCGTAACTATAAAAGATATATTACCACCCAAAGCTTCCCTCCACTTACTAAATACTAATTTATTGGCGATGGCAAGTTGCAGATTATACCACCATCCCGCATTTGTTTGGTTATCGTATTTGCCCGCAACACTTACCGACCAGAAGAAAAGCCGCCTCTTTAGTCCAGTTAATTCATTGCCTTTCTGCATTATTTTTTCAAACACTTTCTCCAACAAACGAGGCACGGTCGTAAACCCATTGGGTTTTATCTCCTTGAGGTTATCGCCGATGGTATCCACACTTTCGGCGTAGTAAATACTGATGCCACTATACATATATATATACATAACCATCCGCTCGAAAACATGGTTGAGGGGAAGGAAGCTAAGCACTTTCCAGTCTGGTCTATCTTCAAAAGGAAAGCTTTCCTTGCTAAATTGAACGTTGGTATAAATATTTTCATGACTCAGCATTACCCCTTTGGGTGTACCCGTTGTACCCGAAGTGTAGATAATGGTAACGATATGCGAAGTAGGGATTCTACTCTTTATTTGCAATGCTTTTTCCTTTGCATCAGGTGTAGCGAGGGCAAGTATCTCATTCCAGTGATGGGCATTTTCAACGGTATCGAAAGTGTAGATACCTTTTAGTGAAGATAGGTTTACAGTAGCATCTTGTACCTTGTGCAACATCTCGCTATTGCTAACAAACACATATTTTACAGCTGCATCATTAAGTATAAACTCTACTTCTGCCAAGCTAGTAGTTGGATAAATGGGTATTAGGATAGCCCCAATCTGCTGTACTGCCATATCTGCAATCATCCATTCGGGACGGTTATTACTTATGATAGCAATCTTGTCTGCTTCCTCTGCCGTCATATCATTGCCAGCGACTCCCAATTGTAACAACCCTGCACTCAGGGTATCTACCAAATTTTGTAGTTGCTGTGTACTATATGCTTTCCAACTACCATCTTCTTTGGCATTCAACATATCTTCCTTAGGAAAGTGAGTTAACTGATACTCTATACAATCAAATAGGCGTTTATTGTTTTCCATGATGGCGTTTGCTTTGTTAGTTTTTCCTTCTACTAAGTTTCAATCCTACAAAAATTCCCCTTGCTTCTTGATATCCACTAATGCATCATACAAGGCATCAAGGTCTTGCTGACTATTGAATCCATTGATAGAATACCTTAAATATTTTTCATTCCCTTGTCTGAATACTGGAATCTCAATCTTATAATCAGTAAATAACTTACGCTGCAACTCTTCGGGTTTGTCAGTTTCGATGGGAATACTCAACATTTGCCCTATCCATTCCTTATTCAACGGACTTATTGGTGATGATTCCAATAACTCGAAGAACCTAGGGGCATTACTCAGAACCATCTCATGGCATTGCTGCGCTACTGCCGGCCAGTTGTTTTCTTGCATAAATTCTATGCAAGCGGGCACTGTGAGAAAAGCAGAGAAGTCGCGCGTGCCTATCATCTGGTTGTAATCTATAAAATTAGACCCCGAAGGTTTTATGGCTTTATATCCCCAGCTAACAATCAATGGTTCTTTTAATAAATGCTGCACCCTTTTATGGGCATATAAAAAGCTACACCCTTTGGCAGCCATCATCCATTTGTGGGCGGCGCCAGTGTAAAAGTCTGCGTCCAACTCTTTTATTGATAATGGCAACTGCCCAGGAACATGCGCCCCATCCACAATGGTCAATAGCCCTTTCGATTTGGCAATTTCTACTATCTCTTTAACAGGTAATATCAATCCTGTGGAAGAGGTGATATGGCTTATAAAAACAATCTTAGTCCTATCAGTCAATCCCGCAAAGAAATTTTCTATAAACTGCTCTTTGGAAGTAATAGGTAGCTCTATATTTTGTCTTTTGTACACCGCCTTGCTCTTCTCACAATACAAATCCCAAGTACGGTCGCAGGCACCGTACTCAATATCTGTCGTCAGCACTTCATCGCCTTCTTTAAGTTCCATATTCTTAGCAATAATGTTTACCCCCAGGGTAGGATTGGTTATATACACCAAATCGTCCTTGTCTGGCACATCCAGATAATTTGCTAAAGCTGCCCTCGAGTTAGCCAAATAACCAGCACCTTCTACATTTATAAATTGAACGGATTCAAACTCCAACAGTCTTTGCCAGTACTGATAGTTATCAAATATGGGTTTGGCACAAGCACCGTAAGAGCCAAAGTTTAGAAAGTGTATGTTGGGATTAATGAGAAACTTGTCCTTTAATGTCTGCATTGTGTGTATTTTTTCAAATATAAATACTTAATCCTATAAACTTAATTAGTAATTTATGAGAGGCATTGTTTCGTGCATGTTGTACTAACTAGGATATTTTACTAACAAACAATATCTGCTTTTTAGCAAGCGGATAATGGATAAGTGGAATAAGGAATTACTGGCAAATTAAACGCATTTTATTATTTTTATGCTATTCTACGTCTAACGCTACAATTTTACGAATCAAAACAAATGGCTGTACTTCTACAAAATCAACTAACGCCAGAGAATATGGGTACGTTTGAAGAGAATTGCAAAGCGAATACAATATTTTTCAGTACCGCCCTCTTCGAACTAAAAACAGAATATCAAAACAACTACGGCATAACAGTAGTACTGGCAAAAATTAAAACGTTTAAGTTTCCAGTATAGGGTAGAGAGAAATTTGGATTATCTCATATTTCTAATTTCATATTTGTTTACTGATTTGTTTCTGGCATGGCACTACCAAAATGGTCTCTTAGGTCTTTTAGTATTTTTTGATATTCTTCGCGGGTAACTTTCTTTCCTTTCTTAGGCTCTTTAAGGTCTTTTTGCGAAACTTTAGCCTTTACCTCGGTGGCAGTGTAAATTATAGAACCATTATCAATATCCACTTCTAGAACAGCACCAGGCAACTGAGAAAATTTATCGGGGCCAGCAGGAGTCAATATTTTATCGGCATACCAAGCAACTACATCCACCTCGCGGGGAACTCTGCGGGTAGTATCTGGGTTTGCATTATCCCCCTGTCCATCCCTGTTTCTTCTGCCGCCGCCCCAGCCGCCCCCGTTTCCACCACCACCGAAGCCCATTTTTTGTTTTAGGGTAGCCTTATGGCAGGTGTATCCAAGAATTTCTTTTGTTTCATCGGTTATTTTCCATGGTTGAATATGGATGGTATCTGTAATTAAAAATGTTTTGCCGCTTTGTTCTGTCTCCTGAATAGAGATGCCAGTAGAGAAGTTTTTGAATAAATCGCCATCATTACTACCCAGCATCCTACTCATACGACCGCCGCCGCCAAAGCCGCCGCCACCACTACCACCATTTCCTCCTCCGCCAAAGCCACCATTACCACGACCTTCGCCACCACCAAAAGAATTACTTCCGTCATTTTCTTTTATAGTTTGATAAACAGAAACGGTATCATTAAAAAGCAAAGTGTAGTGAGTAATCCTGAACTGAGGCACTGTGGCTCTTCTCTGTTCATCGGTAATCCTCTTCCAAATATTTATCTTTTTTTCGTAACTGATAGTTCCCTCTTTTATTTGTGCAGATAATTGTAGCAGAGATAAAAGGGCAAAAAAGGCAAGGAATGTTTTTCTCATGATTTATGTATTAACGAGCAAACCTATTAAGGCGGAATTGTTTATTGATCTAGCAAAGGTTAACGGGTAATAAAATCGGTAAATGATTTACAATACCGATTCTATCACTTTCGGAAAGTGTGTATGTTCTAGTTTATGAATTCTTTCTGCCAAAGAATCTGGGGTATCATCGGGCAATACTGGGCAGGTAGCTTGAAAGATGTGAGTACCCTCATCAAAATTTTCATTTACAAAATGGATGGTGATGCCGCTTTCTTTTTCGGCATTAGCAATTACTGCCTCATGCACAAAATGTCCGTACATGCCCTTTCCGCCATATTTTGGTAATAAGGCAGGATGGATATTTACTATTTTATCAGGATAGGCAACAACCAATGCCTGAGGAATTTTCCAGAGAAAGCCCGCTAGTACAATAAAGCTTATTTGGTATTCTTTTAGGATGTCTATGTAAGCATCACCCCTAAAAAATCTTTCTTTTTCAATAAGCAAAGTTGGGATAACTTCTTTTGCAGCAATGGTTAGTACGCCAGCTTCTGGCTTATTACAAACGATAAGGGCAATGGAAACATGGGAATGGTTTTTAAAATAATCGATAATCTTTTGGGCGTTACTACCAGCCCCCGAAGCAAAAATGGCTATGTGTATCTTGTTATTTTCTTTATTCATGATAAAAATCAATAGAAGTCAATCAACAAAACTGACTAAGCGCAAAAATGCAGTATTATTTATGTAATAAAACTGGGTAGGTATATTATGAATTAAAGGTTCTCAAATATTGACTTTGCGAAAGTATCCAAGCTAGGATCGCGAGCACCCATCAATAGCAATACGCAATCGTCGGTAAGGTGCGGCCTTACAGATGCCAAGAGGTTATTTCTGTCTTCGACAAAAAAGGCATTCTCGTGTGTAATTTTTATGACTTCTATTAAATCATTCGCGCTTATATCTTTTACGGCGGTGCCACCAGCATAAAATATCTCGCTCATCCATATTTCATCCTGCGGACGAAGGGCATGGCTTATTGCTTCAATAAAATCATTCTTCAGAAAACGGGTGGGGCCATAGCCGTGTGGTTGAAACCAAGCAATAACCTTTTTAGCCAGTGGCTGCACACCCAAAATAGCTGCGGCTACCTTTGCTGGATTGTGGGCATAATCGTCAATTACCCATACATTATTCTTTTGTCCCAATACTTGATTCCTTCTATAGATTCCTTGGTATTTTTCTATTGACTTGCTACAAGTTTCCAAACTAACACCCAATTGATTGGCAACTGTTACTGCCGCCAATACATTTTCCATATTGTGTTTGCCAATAGCATGAAGGGTAAAAGGTGTATGATTTATGAAGAAGCTTATTTGCAATCCTGTTTGTACAAAACTGGTGGCTTTATACCTAGCTTCTGCATCATCAGAGCTAAAGTCGTAGTTTCTATTCTGAGAGTATGCAGAAGTTAATCCTTGTGAAGCATTTACAATAAAGCGGGTGCAGTGATGTCTGAATGCTAGAAATATGCTTTGTAGTTCGCTAATCTCTTTATGATCTTTATCAATGTTTAGCAATACCCCAATTTCAGGATAGTAGTTTACAATAGAACCATCGCTTTCATCAGCCTCTATTACCAACAAATCGCCTTTGCCTAATTGTGCATTGCCAATCTTGCCTTTCTCTTGCAATCTTACTAACCCCGCCCCGCTGATGATGCTTGGCTCTAATCCTGCATAATCCAAAATATCAAAGAGCATAGCAGAAGTAGTGCTTTTGCCGCTTGTACCACCAATAGCAATAGTTCTTTTCTCCTGAACAATCAGGCTAAGTAATTCAGCCCTTTTCATAACGGGGATTGACAAACTCAATGCCTTCTGAATCTCTACATTTGTTTCTTCTATCGCAGTAGAAATTACTACTACCTGAGTCTGATCGTTTATTCCGCTGCCGTCCTGCAAAAAGCATTGTATGCCTTCTACCACTAGTTTTTCTTGTGTTTCATTTTTTTCTGATGGATGAAAACAACGGTCGCTACCAGTGATTGTTTTGCCAGATGCTGAAAGGTATTGGGCTATGGCACTCATTCCTGTACCAGCAACACCTGTAAAATGTAATTTCTGAATGTCTTTTAACGAATTTATCGCAAGCATAATGTCCTATTATTAATAGTTGACAAAGATAAGTGGAAGCTGAATGCAGATATGCTGATTGAAATCATAACATAACATTGATTTTTCTTTTGTTCTATTTGAAAACCTCGGTTGATAAAGATGGATTAACTCGATTAAGTTATGTTGAAGGAATTAATCTCAAAAATATTTTAGAAATTGGCTTTAATCAAAATTATACCCCTACATTTGCGCTCCCAAAAAGTTCTTTCGATAAGTGAGAATGATTGATCTTGGGAGTCTGAACGAAAATTTCAGACGCTATCACCAATTAAATCGTAAAATATGGCTAAAGAAATTTCAACTTACGTTAAGTTGCAAGCTAAAGGAGGTCAGGCTAATCCTGCCCCGCCAATTGGACCTGCCCTAGGTTCTAAAGGCGTTAACATTATGGAGTTCTGCAAACAATTCAATGCAAGAACCCAAGATAAAATGGGAAAAATAGTTCCTGTTTTGATTACAGTTTATACTGACAAATCTTTTGATTTTGTTATCAAAACTGCCCCCGCCTCTCTTCAATTATTAGATGCAGCAAAAATTAAAGAAGGTAGCAAAGAACCAAACCGTGTAAAAGTTGGTACAGTAACTTGGGCTCAAGTAGAAGAAATTGCCAAAGACAAGATGCCTGATTTAAACTGCTTTACTATTGAAAGCGCTATGAAAATGGTTGCTGGAACTGCTCGCAGTATGGGTATCACTGTTGATGGATCAGCCCCTTGGAAAAAAAATTAATTATTCACCTTTAAATCATTCAAATTATGTCATTGACTAAAAAAAGAAAGGTTGCAAATACAAAGGTGGATAAAGCAAAGCTTTACACCCTCAAGGAAGCAACATCATTGGTAAAAGAAATTAACTGTACAAAATTTGACAGTTCAGTTGATATACACCTTCGTTTAGGTGTTGACCCTAAGAAAGCGGATCAACAAGTACGTGGTACTGTTTCCCTTCCTCATGGTACAGGTAAAACAAAGAAAGTTCTGGTACTTTGCACTCCTGATAAAGAAGCCGCTGCTACAGAAGCAGGTGCTGATTTTGTTGGTTTAGATGAGTTCATTACTAAGATAGAAGGCGGCTGGACAGATGTAGATGTTATTATCGCTACTCCATCTGTAATGCCTAAGATTGGTAAACTAGGTAAAATATTAGGTCCTCGCAACTTGATGCCAAACCCAAAAACAGGTACTGTAACAAATGATGTCGCAGCAGCTGTAAATGAAGTTAAAGG
>JANYEX010000123.1 GCA_025359725.1 Chitinophagaceae bacterium
AATAAATCAATCAGATATTCTACCATCGGCGATTTTCCCGTGCCACCCACAGCTATATTGCCCACACATATTAACGGAAAATTGAAAGGAGTTGATTTAAGATACCCCCTGTCATACAACCAATTCCTAATAACTACCGCCAGCCCATACAACAAAGCAAAGGGCAGCAGCACGATTCGAAAAGACTTGAGGAAAACATTATTAAGATTCATCTGATATTCTTGTATCTAACTATTTAAAAGGTGCGCAAACTAAAACTCAAACACGTCATCGGGTGTGATACAATAATTTAAAGGTATGTCAAAATCATCCTTGTCCGTAATTATTTCAACAGGCGCAAAGTAATTGAATCCTATCAAAGTGACGTGTTCGCTGCATTGCGAAAGATATTTATCGTAAAATCCCTTGCCATATCCCACCCTAAAACCATTTTTATCGCAGATAAGATTCGGCACAAATACCAAATCCAGTTCAATTGGCTCAATCGGGTTTCCTTCTTTTGGTTCAGTTACGCCGAAGCTATTGGTGGTGTAAACCGTGTCTTCATCTATCAAGATAGCCTTCATGGTATTGTCTGCAAAGTTGCTGACCGGATAAGCAAGCTGCAATTCAGGTACAAAATGCCGTAGATAACCCGAAAACAACTGCGTATTTGGCTCTGCCATATTTACCATCGGCCAATAAGTCAACACAGCCCTTACCCCTTCAAAGTTGAAAGTCTGCAATTGCAACAATAGTAAATCATCCAGCTTCAACTTCTCTTTTGAAGAGATGTCGAGCCGCTTTTGCTTATAAATCTGTCTAAGTTCTTTCTTAGTCATAGCTTATATCACTATCAAATTTGAGTGTTATTGTTCCCAATCCCTATTTCCTTTCTCCCAAGAAGGATATTCTTTTCATCAAGAAGGATATTCTTTCTCCCAAGAAGGATATTCTTTCTCCCAAAAAGGATATTCTTTTCACCAAGAAGGATATTCTTTTCACCAAGAAGGATATCTTTTTTACCAAGAAGGATATTCTTTTCACCAAGAAGGATATTCTTTTTACCAAGAAGGATATTCTTTTTACCAAGAAGGATATCCTTTTTACCAAGAAGGATATTCTTTTTATCAAGAAGGATATTCTTTTTACTTGTTTGAATATTCGTTTTTTTTTTAAATACTACTTACAAATGCTTTAAAAGACCCTCCCTCACCAAATCCGCCTGTTGCAAAACAAAGGCCTTATCTATTTTTTCTGCCAATGGAATAGAAGCTATCTTAGGATAACCCGTCCAACTCACTATTTCTTCTTCATAATCCAAGTATTGATCATTAAATATCCAACCAATCACATCAATGTTCCGTTGCTTACAAATAGCCGCCGTCAATAATGAATGATTGATGCTTCCCAAATAGTTCCTGCTCACCAATATTACCTTTGCGCCTAATTGTTCAATCAAATCTATCACAAACTCATTCTCATTTAAAGGAACAAGGATGCCGCCGGCACCTTCTATAATGAGTGATGAGTGATGAGTGATGAGTGATGAGTGATTTACAATTTCTTCCAAGCTGATATTTATCCCTTCCTCCCTTGCTGCAATGTGGGGCGAGGCAGGCATTTGCAATTTATATACTTCTGGATGAATGATTGTTTTTGTATTGCTGATTAATGAACTCACCTGCAAAGTATCGGTTCCATCCTCAAAGCCTGCTTGGATGGGTTTCCAATAATCAGCTTCCAATGCCTCTGTTACGATGGCACTCACCACCGTTTTGCCAATTCCAGTTCCTATGCCAGTTACAAAAATGGAAGCCATTTTTTAGTTATGAATTATGAAATATGAGTTATGAGTGAAAGCAAAGAATATTAATTCACTGGTTCGAAGAAAGAAAATATGGTAGTGCCATAATTACGCTGAAAGCTAAAGCCAGGATAGGCTTCATAATTATTGCGAGGGGTATGTTCCAATACAAAGAAGCCTTCGGGGGCAATCAACTTTTTAGCAATAATAATCTTTGGTATCTGATCAATAGTATCTAATGCATAAGGCGGCCCAGCAAAAATAAAATCGAAACTTTCGGTACAGGTATTCATATAACTGAACACATCCATCTGTATAACTTTGGTATTTTCTACCTTCAACATCTCCATATTCTTCTTGATAAATGCCTGCATGATACTGTCCTTTTCTACGATGGTGAGCGAACCTGCCCCACGCGAAGCCAATTCATAACTGATGCAACCAGTACCACCAAACAAATCGAGGGTTTTGGCATCTTCAAAGTCAATGCGGTGTTGCAATATATTAAAAAGTCCTTCCTTGGCAATATCCGTAGTAGGCCTAGTGTGCGGCATAAAAGCAGGCGGGCTAATGCGACGACCACCATGTTTGCCAGAAATAATTCTCATGTAAAACAGTTATAAGTAGTAAGTAATAAGTGGTAAGTTATGAGTATAGTCTGTAAAGTATAATTTGCCATTTACTTAAAACTTATTACCTAATACATATAGTTACGTACTAGGTCAAGTTAAGATATGGTGTAAGGTAGTGCTTTGAATATTTAGTAAAGTCGTGAAGCTTAGTTAATCCCTCCTCAGGTAAATCGAATGTTATTCTAGGAAAGACCTTTCTAAGATTTTCATAAAGAGGAGTCTTTACTTCTATGTAACCAGAAAGCTCTAAGGTTGTTTCCTCAGCACGAAGGTTATATTGCTGAAGTACGTTCAACAGGTGATACAAAATATCTTCGGAGGTATTCTGGGTATATAATTGTACTATCTGTAGTTGGCTATTATACATTAACCCAACCAACATTTCACCAGAATATAGCTGCACTTTCAATAAAGAATGATTATACGCTCTTTTGGGAGACATCAGGTTTTCAATAAAAACTTTATAACTATTGTGCAGTGTTATCATCATCAAGTTGCTGTTTACGGCATCCATCAACGATCTTTTTATTTTGGCAGCTACTGTAATACTTGGTTCAACATCAACAGATTCAGATTTTATTACCTGATTGATGGTATCACCATGCACTAATTGAAGATATTCTGTGGCGGATGATTCGCTGAAAAGACTGGTTGGTATAACAACTGTTTCAGGTAAATTGAAATAAACTTCAGTATCAATAAACCCTCTGTTAAGTATCTTTGATTTAGACCTAATATCCTGAAATATGTCGTACCATTCTTCCTCAAAACTATTGAAGCTATACACTTCCACTGCAGCTAGTTCGCCTTTTACAGACAACTTAACGATACAAGCAACATGATAATTGCCTATCTCAATAATCAGTTGATCACTATTAAAGGGAGATTTTATAGAGATGTCACCATAAACACTAACCAGCTTCTTTGCCATAAATCAAACAATTATTTGCAATGATAAAAAAAATATAAAATTAATATCTATGTATTTAGACACATTGCTGCATAACGACTGATTTCTTTGTTAAGAATCTAATTATTAATGAACCTTGAAGCTAGTTATATCCTTGTAAAAGTTATTGAAAGAACTTTTTAAACCAAAAGTTAGTAGGCTGGTTTTATCATCAAAAACAGTATTCTTATCACTTCGGTAAACTGTACCCATCTCTAATCTTAGGTTATACTTAGGATTTAGAATATAGGCAACTCGCCCTTCAAGGTAGATCATGGTAGTTCCTAATCCCTGACCAATATTATTACCATACAGCTTTGCATAAGTAGTGTAAATATTGAAAATATTGCTACCATAGTTAAGCTTATTGCTATCTAGTCCATATTTGCCATAATCAGCTTCAAAGCTGAAAGTCCATCTGTTATGCTGGTAATTTAATAAACCTACAACCTCTCTAAAGTTAGAACCCCAAGGATGTGCCAAAGGATCACCATTGTTAGAATAATTTTCTATTGAGGCACGAGCAGAATAAGTAAATGGCCGTACATTATTTGTTTCAACCAAATAATTTAAGCCCTTTACGTTAAAAAGATTATTACCTCTTATACCAACCTGATAAGCGTATTTATTGACATAGCTTCCATCATTGGGAAACAAATCTTTAGATTGAAATTCGTTCAACGCAAACTGTCCATATATGGTAGCATTGCTACTAAGCTTGCATTTTGCCAAGATACCTAATAAAGATTTATCAGGGTCTGCACTAGAATTGTTTATTGGTTTCAGAATAATTAATGGATTCAGATAATAAAAATCAAAAGGACGTTTCGCACCATTATCATCCGTATAAAGTCCTATTATATTTTCGAATAAACCAATAGAAACCCTGTTAGAAACCGTCCAATCAAAATAATGAAACACCCCAAATTTTGTTCTATTAATACCATATTGAGAAACAGAAGCTGGGTCGTTCATGTGTGTCCACATAGCAGTGTATCTAAGACTACCAAGCGTTGCAGTTACCCTAAAAAACAAGTAGGGAGAAGCAAAATCAGAAAGCAATAAGGAGCGATAGCCGTCCCCAATAAAATGTTTATCCCTTCCAGCGGTAATGTTAAGGTATTTATTTGGTGTGTAAGAAACTCCAGCAGTAACATAAGTCCAGTAGTAAGAATTGTTACCATTACTATTAGCAACTGCTTGGCCAGGAATAACGCCTGTTTGCTGTATGTGTGTACTTAAATAACTAGGAAACGTCTCGCTGTTCTCAGAAACAGAACCATAGTAAGAAAGCTTATTAGATACCGTTCCACCAAACTGTAACCCCAAAGCGGTAAGTCCTGAATTTTTACTGCCAGATAAATTTATCTCCCCCTCTAGATTTGGTAGGAGGTCAGCGTAAAAAGTAGATTTAGTGCTTTTAGTATTTAAAAGATGTTCACTGAAAAACTTCTCCCTTCCCCAAGTATTTTGTTTTGTTATACCAGAATCATACGTGTTTATAATAACCGAGTCGTCTATTAACAAGGGCTTGAAGGCCGTATGTGCCTTATTCTTTACAGAATAGAGCGCCTGATTGTTATTTTGATTAAACTGGAAATTGTAGGGTTGATAAATAAACTGAGCCTTAGCAAAATTCAGCAGGAATAGATTTGCCACAAAAAGAGCAACCACTACTTTGTTATACTTTATAAATATTCTGAAATTGTTCATTAATGGTAATATTATCAATTAAAAATCGTGGTATAAATTCCTAAAACTACTCCTTATCCCAAATGTAAACTGAGTTGTTTTGGTTGTAGTTTGGATATTCTTTTCTTCTCGTATTAATAAACCAGCTTCAAGCCTAAGATTATATTTAGGATTGAATACAAAAGCAATCGTTCCCTCAGCATAATGAAGAGTAGTAGCCAATCCTTGCCCGGTTATATTGATATTGCTAGAAGGTAAATTTATAGTATTAGAAATTAAAATATTTTTACCGTAATTGAGACTATTATTCAACCCATACTTAGCTTCATCTATTTGACCTTGAAAATCAAAACGACCAATTGAGTAATTCAATAATGCCACCCACTCTTTAAAATTTGCCCCAAAAGGATGCGCAAGAGGCTCGCTAAGTTGGGTGTAATTAACAATAGGGTATTGACTAGAATATGTAAAAGGTTTAGCGGTATTATATTCTAACAGATAATTTAATCGTTTAGCTGTAAACAAATCGGAACCACGTATTCCTAATTGAAATGCACTACGTTGACCAAAACCTAGTTGAGTTGTTTGATCAATCAGTATTTGTCCGTACAAAGTTGTCTTCTTTAGCAGATTAAATTTAGCATTCAATCCTAAAAGCGTATGATCTGCTGGAACAGTAGAACTTGAAGCATGCAATGATGAAGAAAAATAGAGCGGATTAATATAATTTAAATCAAATCCATGTCCTACTCCACCATCTGTTGCTTCTTCGGCAATAAGTGCATTGAAAAATCCTAATGAGGCCTTACTGTTTATATTCCAATCTACATAATGAAAAACCCCCCATTTGCGTCTATTATTTCCATAAACATTAAACTGTTTTGCTCGCTGATCTTCCAAATAAGCCCACATTGCCGTGTATTGAACATTTTTACATAGACTTACATTCAAGCGTAGTAATGGATATGGAGCAGCAAAATCTGATAATAATACCGACCTATATCCATCCCCAATAAATGTTTTATCCTCACCCATTTGAACGCTCACGTTCTTATTAATATTATACCCAATAAGAGCGGTTACATAAGCCCAATCACTTTTAGGTAAGCTTCTATCATAAGCTTGTCCCGGAACCATACCTGGAGTATTACGATCACTATTTTCACTTGTAGCTTTAATGTAACTATTTTCATAATCTGGCAACACTCCTTGGTTTTCATAAAGACTAGTGTAAAAGAAAAAGTCTTTACCCACTGTACCACCAACCTGTATTCCACGTGTGTTCAACCACAAACTCGCCTTACTTGACGTTTGATGACCTAACTGGAAATCAGGTAAGAAGTCAAGATATATTGAGTAATCCGCTGTCTTTTGCTCTAACAAATGCCTATTAAACAACAGTTGATAGATAATACCCTTTGTTGTATCGATAGGTTTTGGTGTAATTAGTTTATTATACTTCTGCCCAATATCACTGGAATCTGCAATAACATAAGGCTTTAGGGAACTATGAAAATTCGATGGTGCTGAGTATGCCTCTTTGTTTAGTTTTTGATAGAACTGGTACGAATAAGGAAGATGAGTTATTTGACCATGCCCCACCAATGAAAAAAAGGAAACAAAAACAAGTAAACCAAAGGATAATAGTTTGTTTTTGTAAACAATTGAATTATTTCGCACGATATACAATTAAGTTGAGTAAGTTAAAAAATAAAATATGCAGCTGTAAAATCCTATCAAAATCAACCAAAGTATTACAGGCTAATTTGTGCAAACATACAATACATAGTGGTAAGTAAATTGTTAGGTGCATGTAAGTATTTACAAATCAGAATAATATTGTATAGTACTAACTGAAACACCTATCCTACTATTACTTTTCATAGTTAGCTAACATTGATAATCAGTTATTGAAAAACACTCATTACTTTGCCATCTTATGCAACAAAACACCCCGCAACCTAATAGTGAAATATTGATTCTGGTAGCTACAATGGAAATGCCTTTTGGTAAGTATAAAGGCACGCTTATTTACAAGCTACCTATGTTTTACTTAGAATGGCATAAACGTAATGGTTTCCCAAAAGGAAAGATGGGTGTTATACTAGAAACTATCTATGAGATTAAACTAAACGGATTGGAGGGTCTGCTGAAGCCGTTGATAAGAAAATAATTGATAATGGATAATGGACAATTGATTAGCGATGCGAATTGAATATACTTACCCTCACTGAAAATTATCCTCCTCTCCTACTATATCCAAGTTGCTTATCTTTGAAAAAAATTTATTAGTGAAAGTATTTCGTGTATTCATTGTTTTTAGTTGTCTTCTTTCTGCTGCCTGCAATACCATAGATGTCTATGAAAAGACCGCAGCTTTCCCCGCTTTCAAATGGGATAATGCCAACAAACCCTCTTTCAACTTTACTATAGCAGATACAAATTCTTTGTATAACATATATATAGTAGTGCGCCACGAGGATGCGTATCATTACAATAATCTTTGGCTTAATGTAACCACAAAAGCACCTGATGCTGCCCCTGTCAATCAACAATTAGAATTGATTTTGGCAAATAATGGCAAGGGATGGCTTGCTAGCGGCATTGATGATGTATTTACACATAGGGTTCGGATTACGCAAGCACCTATCAAACTTAAAAAGGGTGATTATCAGTTTACACTACAACAGGTAATGCGCGAGAACCCACTAGAATCTGTATTGAACGCGGGCATTCGTGTAGAAAAAGCAGTACAATGACCAAAAGTGTAAAACACAAACTATTAATGGTGACTGTTGTGTACTGGGTTTTGCTAGTATATATGGTTGCCGCATTGGTGTGGTGGTTTGTAGCATTGCAAAATCAAAATACGCTGATGTCGCAGATGCGCTTGCAAGAATTAAAACAATCTGACCCACACTATTCCCTAAAGGTTACAGAAATAAAGACCGCACACGACAGAAAAGTAGCTCAATACATTGGTGAGGGTTCTACCTTTTTAGCATTAATACTATTAGGTGCGGTGTTTGTTTTCAGGGCTACCAGAAGACAGATTAGGGTATCGCATCAGCAACATAACTTTATGATGGCAGTAACCCATGAGCTTAAAACTCCTATTGCCGTGGCGCAATTAAACCTAGAAACACTGCAAAAACGCAAGCTTGATGAATCAAAACAGCAACGTTTAATTAGTAATACACTGCAAGAAGCTAACAGGCTGAATATATTATGCAATAATATTCTGCTAGCTGCCCAACTGGATGCCGGCGCTTACAAAGCAAATCAGAATGAAATAAACTGGAGTGAAACAGTAGCTGGTTGTACCAAAAACTTCACCATTCGTTACCCAGAAAGAAAAATAACTACAGAAATTACTGACGAATTATATGTTTTGGGAGAAGATTTGCTGCTAGAGATGATTGTAAACAACCTAATAGAGAATGCATTAAAATACTCCCCTGCCACTTCGCCGCTTACGATAGCTTTAAGTGAGCATAACAACAAAGCAATACTGGAAGTAAAAGACGAAGGTGCGGGTATATCTGATGCAGATAAGAAGCAAGTGTTTGAGAAGTTTTACCGTAGTGGCGATGAAAATACGAGAAACACAAAGGGTACTGGACTTGGACTTTATCTGTGCAAAAAGATAGTAGAAGAACATAAAGGGCGCATATCTATTACCGATAATATGCCGAAGGGTAGTATTTTTACGGTTACATTAAATTTAAACAATGACACTAAATAAAGGCAATATACTATTGGTGGACGACGAAGAAAACCTTCACGAAACACTAAGGCTAAACCTAGAGATGGAGGGCTACGAAGTAACGAGTGCCTTTAACGGTACACAAGCTTTGAAGGCTATTAGCAATGGATATTTCGATTTGATAGTGCTTGATGTAATGATGCCCGAAGTGGATGGCATAACCGTTGCCGAAACAATACGCATCAATAATTTAGATACCCCAATATTAATGCTTAGTGCGCGTAACACAAGTGCAGACAAGGTTCTGGGATTGAAGAAAGGGGCAGATGATTACCTTACCAAACCTTTTAACCTAGAAGAATTGCTACTACGAGTAGAGAAATTGATAACTAAAAACCAGAAGATACAAGTAAAAGAAAGCATTGGTGATACATATAGTTTTGGCGGTAACACCATCAACTTTAAAGCACAAACAGCTACTACACACGATGGCAAAACAGTAGAACTAAGTAAAAAAGAAACGATGCTACTAAAGCTTTTGATAGAAAACAAAGGCGAAGTAGTAACCCGCGAAAAGATATTGCAGGTGGTATGGGGCTATAATATTTTCCCTACTACCCGCACCATCGATAACTTTATATTGAGTTTTAGAAAGAACTTTGAAGTAGATGCCCGTACACCCAAGCACTTCCATTCGGCGAGGGGGGTGGGGTATAAGTATATAGACTAGATGTTAGTTATGAACTATGAAATATGAGATAGTAGATATGAATTATAAGTGTTGTAAATATCAATTTTAATTTTGCAACTAACTTCTACTATTTTGCAACTCATATTTAATATCTCATATCTACTATCTAATAATTACGCACTCGCTTTTGCGGCTTTTGCGGCTTTGCGGACTTTTTCTTTGGCTACTCTTGCGGCTTTTTTTGTTTCTTCGGCAAGTATGAATGCCTCTACTTTTGCTAGTACTTCAGCGTCCATTTCGGCGGTCATTATTCCTAGTACTAATGCAAAGTTGAAGGTATTTGTTTTGCCTCTCGCTATTTTTAAGTTTTGTACTCCCGTGATAAATCCCTCTAATTTGTAAGTAGAAATGGCTGCTCCCGCAGATACGTTTGTATAATTGATAATGCCCGCAGGATTGCTTGTGCCCAATTCTTTTGTTTTAGATAATGTACCCTTTACATTTTCGAGTGGTGTACCAGTAGTGGCGTTGGTTACGGTAATAACAACTGGTGTGTGGCGCACGGTTATTGGCGGAATCTTGCATGTCTTTAGTAAATTATTGTAAAAAGTAGGGTTAGTTTTCATGTACTTCTTAGCTAACTTTTTAATACTTACTACATCTGTAGATCCTGTTGTGATGGCATTTTTTAGTGCTTTTGTTACTACTGGCGAGGTCGTATTTACCGATGTAGTAGTGCCACTTGCACTTGTGTATGAATTTATTTCTGTTTGCAGTTCTACTAGTTCTGCTGCTGTTAGGTAATCTGCGGTGATATCTGTTAGGTTATTGCTCATTACATCGTGCACATTCTGTAGGCGACTAGCCGCTTTGGCATCTGATGCTTTGGTATAAAAAGTAACGGTAGCATTTAGTGATTTAGAAACGATATAGTTGCCAATAGAATCTAACTTTACCTGACTGCTAGCACACAATTGGCAGGCTAAGACACCAGCTTTTTCTTTCAGAACTAATTTATCTAGACTATAGCCCTTGTTGTCTGCGGCATCGGCGGCAGCGGCTATTTTGGTAAGCGCATAATCGGCAATGGTTTTTGTTGCTATTGTTCCGAAGGCAACATCGCCTGCATAAGCGGCGGCATTATCGCCTAAAAAGGTACATAATCCATTATCTCTTGTAATTTTTGCTTCTTCTCTATGATTCATTTTTTTCTTTTTTTTTAATTAAATTCAATTATTTTTTGTGTTGATAGCCATATTGCTATTTCTATTTTTTACTAAAATCTTGCTTCCTCGTCTGATATTGCATGTAACATGTTCTTTCTTGCATTTTACATGTTCAGATTTGCATTTTACATGTCTAGATTTGCATTTTACATGTCTAGATTTACATTTTACATCTCCTTTCTTGCATTTTACATGCTCTTTCTTGCATTTTACATGCTCGGATTTGCATTTTACATCTCCTTTCTTGCGTTTTACATGTTCTTTATTGACGCTTACATATCCTTTATTGACGCTTACACGAAAAAGTAAAAGTGTGTGAGAGTAGGGGTAAACTGATTGCGGGAATTTAGTTTGAAAATTTGGGGCGGAGCTGCAATCACAGGTTCCTTTTGTTCAAACTGTATGCTGTAGTAAAATCCTGTTGTGGGTACTTTTAGAGAAGCTGCAACGAGCAAAACGGAAGATTGTAAAGATTGGCTAGCTAACTGACCCAAAGTGTAACTAACCTTTCGGATAGTGTAAAAGTACAAGAATAGTTAGTTGCAAAACAATTTATTATTTATGATTAAATTATTTGAATGCTTAGAGTGATTTTATTGCTTTATTTTTTATAAACTATTTTCTTTTATCCAGTAAGTATGCAACCCCTGTCCCCTAAAGGGTGACAATAAGAAAATAATAATGGATTGGTGTGTGGCGATTAGCGACTTTCTATTTGTCTCTCTTTGGGCGTAAATTGTCTGAACCATGATTTAGAGGATTGATGGATTTGAAAGGATTGAACCTTTCTGTATGGTTTAATTAAGCTACACTTTATAAATCTTTTGCTGGAATTTTTTTGATATTACCTTTTTCATCTGCAATAACAAAAAAGCTATTTTTGGCTTTTGTTTCAGCTTTCACCTGTTGGATGGCTTTATCTAAGGCAACTTGTATCTTGTCGCTTAAGTCTTCTCTTTTTTTTTCCTTTGTCATTTATTTATTAATTAAATTGAATATTTCAAAGTTATAGATTTGTTCTTTTTCTGCAATACTTTTTGCAATCAAAACATAACTGTCACCCGAATTATTGTAAATATACCAATCATCTACCTCACTTGCATATTTAGAGAAATTAGCTATCCCTTTTGTATATCGCCTTTCGATAACATCATTTGGAATGTTGTGCCCACCTTTTGCAACCCTTGTAGCAACCCTCACTTTTGCAAGTTCTACACTATTAAGCCACACAAAAAAGAAAACAAGGTCATAACCGCTCTCCTTCACCTTCCGTATAAAGTTAATGTATGAAAGTCCGGCTAAGGTAGTTTCAAATGCAATATCCTTCTTTTGGTTAAGGAGATAATCTAATCGATTGAGCATAATTCTTCCTGCCTGAAAAGCAACACCTTCTGGATTTAGAGGGGATAAACCACGCGCTATCTCATCTGCATTTACAAATTCAACGGCTTTAAATACATCAGGCAAAAGATGATAAGCAGCCGTTGTTTTGCCCGCCCCATTACATCCAGCAATTATATAAAGTGTTGGCATATTTATTAATTTCACAATAACAACGAATATATACTTTGCAGGGTAATTTGATTATTTATTATAATTACTATCCAACTAAAGGATTGCTAGTTACTAAAGTTTGAATAGATACAAGTTGCTTATTATTTGAGCACGATTAACGGTAAGGATAAAAAGGGATTAATGCGCAAGTCGTACAAGTAACTTTAGCTGCTAGAGTATGCTTGTGGGGTATTGAAGTGTAAAAATTGTCTGAACCATGATTTGTAGGATTAATGGATTTGAAAGGATTGTACCTTAACTAATATTCTTAATTCTCTTATTCAGATAAAATGAT
>JANYEX010000141.1 GCA_025359725.1 Chitinophagaceae bacterium
AATGCGCCAATCTGACACATGTTTGCCTTGGTTTGGTATCTATCAGCTGAAAACGTTAACTGATTTCCAGCAAACATGAACATGTTCGCAGCAAACATGTTCATGTTTGCTGGAAATTATTGATGTGATTGACGGAAATAGGGGATGAGTTTGCCTAAATTAAACAGTAATAACTTTATATTTAATCTGCGGCCTTGTGATGCTATTACCTTTTCTGTTATCTTTTATACGTTTGACCAAAGAATTATATGGTTAAACTCGTTTAAATTAAGTAACTCATAATTAATTCAATTTTTTTGTAAAAAAAGGCGTTCTGCCCTTAATACTTTGATCCAGAAATTGTTTGTGCGTCGTACTAAAGCCCTTTATTAACATTTTACTACTTGAAATTACCGAATATTAAAAAAAAATTAAGCTTCAAATTAACTTATCGTTTACTTTCGTACATATTTCAATGATTGTTGATTATGGTAAAGAATATTTTAGTGCTCCTATTTGTGTCAATTTGTTTGTCTACTGCTGCGCAAACACCAAAATTTAAAGTACTCACAACTGATTTTTCTAAAGGAAATAATCCTGGTAAGGAATATATCGAGCTATTGGTTCTAGGCAGTAAAACCTGTAGCGAGGCTTTGGGAGGGGATAGCATAGCCCATTTAGGTAACTATGTTATTTATGATAAAAATGGTGATTCTGTTTACTATATAAATACCGATACCTTTCCTGGTATAACTTCTGGTCACTACCGTTTTCCCAATACCCCAACATGGGATAGTGTTCCTTATGGATCTCTGATAATTATATATAATAATAGGGAAAAGAATAATCGTATGACCCTAAAGGATAATCTTACTGGTTCAAATGGCACTTATGTAATACCTGTAGATTCTCTTTTAAGGTATAACAACGACACCCTTACTACTGCTTTGCCAGATTCTATAATTCCTACTCCTCAGCCACCTTTTTTTACCTTGGGGGAGGATTCTAATGCATACATTAAAAATCCAGTTGCTGTAAGTCCATTGCCAACCCAAAATAGTGCTTCAAACTGGGGTATCGAAGTAAGTGGTAATAAAAGCTTGAATGAAACGCCTGGTTTTTTTACTTCTGATGCGCTAAACCAATGGAGAAATAATACAGCCACTCCTGCTGTTTATCCAATAAAGGTAGGATTGAAGGTTGCGCCACCAACGTTTATTACTTTTCAGGGGATTACTGATACCATCTTTTATTGTTCATCAACCTTCAAATTCGTAGGTAGTACTTCTCTGCCACAAAATTCAGCAAATTTCGCTTGGCTGGTTAATGGCGTGCTAGACACTACAATTACTACCAATAACGATACAATTCCGAATAACTCTGATAGTTTAATTAAAATTATTCACCAGAATAATAAAGTTGTTTTTAGAGTTAGTACTACTTTAAAATGTATTTCAGGGGCAGATACTGTTTATTCTGCGCCATACAAAGCATTTAACGTATACCCTGATGGTGATACATTGAAAGTAGCGATAGGCGTGGCAATTAATGGTGATACAACGCAGAAGGCTAAGGTTGATTCATTTGGGACAGATGCTCTAGGAAAGATAGATAGTACAATTTCATATAAGTATATATGTAAAGGCAGTGTTGCAACCTATTATCCATTGCCTAATCATTCAGGAACCTCAGATTTATACACTTGGGTAAAAAATGGTGTTATAGTAGCAAAAGATAGTCTGTATACTGATAGTAGCATCGGCTCTTCTGGACGAAGTATTGATACCGTTTTTTGTATATTAAACAGTAGCCTGAATTGTGTAGATAAACCGAGTGATACTACTATGATGATAGTACACGTTTTAGATTCTATTCCTATCCCCACCATAACCATAAAAGCAGATACCTCAGTTTGTTCTAATGCAACTGATAGTTTCTTTGCTTCGTTTAATTACTCTTCTGCAAAAAGGGATACAACTTCTCGGTATAATATTGTTTGGATGGTTAATAATGTTCCACAACCAGCTGATCCTACCATTTACAAGGATGGGGATACTATCATTTCGTTTGTAGGTACTAATCTTAGTGTTGGGGCGGACTCTGTTCAGGTATATCTTTTTGCCAAAAAAACACAGAGTTGCTTGTACGATACCACTCTATCACCTGCAACGTTAGCTTTGAGCGATACTAGTAGTTATTTTCATCTGAATGTTATTCAGGCAATTAATCCAGTGGTTAATGCAATAACGCCAACTCAAAGTGGTCTTTGTAAAGCCCCATTCATAGATAGCATACAGTTCATGACAACATCCGATACTGCAACAACTGGTACAAGTCCTAAATATTTGTGGTATCTAAATGGCGCATTGCAACAAAGTGGGGTAGGTACTATTTATGCAGGAACGGATAGTGCAAGAACGGGTAGTGATACCATTATTTCTGGTGTAGATACTTCCATTTATTCAAACTATGGATTGTTAAGATACGATATAGATACCATTTCGGTACAGGTAATTAATACTACGGCAAAATGTTTTATTAACTCTGATACGTCAGTATTGGTTATTCTGCCGCTAAAAACTTTTGATCCTTATCCTCCAAAGCCCAGTTCTGTTTTGCATAAACCATCTATTTGCGGTAATAATTTACCAAGTAATGTTGTCTTTTTTCCTGACACCACTAATGATCTTGGAACCAGGCCTACTTATCAATGGTATCTTAATGGGCAATTTGTTTCGGACAGTTCTGCCTATTTATACAATCATGTTGTAAATCAGGATACAATTTCTCTCTTTGTTACAAGTAATGTTGCTTGTGCTACGCCTAGAATTGACACTAATGGTGTACGTATAAATATTCCTAACCCTGATACGGCGTCTATATTTTTTGATACTACGTTTGTAAACACAACAAAGCATGTATGTCAAAACGAAACTCTATCACTTTTACCCACTTTAGATTCGAAATCTAGCAATAAAAACGGCAATACATTCGATGTTTATGTCAACAATGCAATCACTCAAAATAGAATCCAATCTCCAATAAATCTATCAGGATTGCCAGTTGGGTTAGATTCAATATTTGTAGTGATGCACAGCAGTTTAAATTGTTTGGCTAACCCTAACGATACCAGCAATACCATATACATAACAGTAAATCCTACGCCCCTGCCGGGTTCTATATCTATGCAGGACGGTAGTAACGCAGTTTGTGTGGGTTCCTATAAATCATTGACAGAAACTGTCACTGGTGGTTATTGGTCTACAAATAATGCTTTTGTTGATACTGTAGATGTAGCAGGTAATGTACATGGGGTAAGCGTAGGAAGCAATTTAGTTTACTACACTGTTGTTGACCTAACATCAGGTTGTAGAGATTCGGCTAACATATCTATCAACGTAAACCAATCTGATGTTGCTCAAGATTCTTTGTTGCACAGTAACATTTGTCCTGGTATGACTGATACTATCTATAATATTAATACGCAAGGCAATTGGATATCCAATAATCCTGCAATTGCTACTGTTATTGCAGGGGTAGATGCAAACAATGTTCCTATTGGATTAGTTACTGCTAATGCGGCTGGATTAGTTATAATAAAAGACAGCATAGTAGATCCTACTTGTGGTACTACAACACGCTATGATACATTACTAGTAGGGCCACCGATTGTTCTACCTGTTATTGGTAAAAACACAATATGTACCATAACTGATACAATACACCTATTTGACACCACTGCTTTAGCTACTGGTTGGACAACTAGTTGGAGTAGTTCTAATCCTTCTGTTGCTTCTGTTGACCCAGTTACTGGAATCGTTACTGCTATTTCAGGTGGTTCAACAACTATTACTTACAGTGTTACAAATAATTGTGGAACAGGAAGTAACTTTATTAATATAAGTGTTGGACCGCCATCAACCGCTGGTTCTATTAACGGAACTTCTATATTGTGTGTTAACTCTAGCACCATAAATAATCCTTTTACAAACAGTTCAGTTCCGAATGGCATTTGGAGTAGCGATAACAAATCTGTTGCAACTATTGATTCTTTGAGCGGTGTAGCAACAGGTCACTCGGTAGGAGCAGATAGCATACGCTATACTGTTAGTAATAGTTGTGGTTCAATTTCTACAGCAGTCTTTTTAACCACTGAAAAAGCTTTTGTATTACCACCCATAACATCTGCTAATTCAGATTCAATTGTGTGTAATGGAACTACTCTCCAAATGGCTGACGCGATTACGGGTGGTACTTGGAGTATCAGTAATTCTTTTAAAGCTTCAATCGACCCTAACAGTGGTTTAGTCACGGCTGGTAATATAAGTCAGGGATTAGATACTATAAAGTATTCAATAACTAATACTTGTGGAACAAAAGATACGACGTTAAGTGTAATAGTTGGTAATCCGATAGAGGGAAATTATTCATTCAAAAATCCAATTTGCGTTGGTGATACTATTAAACTTACAAATTCTGTAAGAGGTGCTACGGGTATAGTTTGGGGCGCATCGCAAACTACTATTGCGCAAGTGGTAGATGTTCAGAATGGAATTACTGCTGGTGTAGGTGGTGGTACAACAGGTATCTATTTGTTGTTGTCTAATAAATGTACACCTAAGCCCATATATATTCAAGACACTAGTCTAACTGTTAATGCCCTTCCAGTTGTTCCATCAATTGTTGGTAAAACAACATTGTGTGCCAAGGATACGACTACCTACACCGATGCCTCAGCAATAAAAGGTGTTTGGAGTAGTGCAAGTCCTCAACAAGTAAATATTAATCCTGCTACTGGGTTTATTACTGGTGTGGGTGCAGGTAATGCGACTATCGGCTATAAAGTAGTAGATCCTACAACTGGCTGTATCAATTCTACTTCTCAAAATATAACCATTGACACTTTACCAAAAGTTTTACCAATTACTGGTAATGCGGCAGTTTGCTATGGTAGAATAGATACCTTAAAGAATGCTACCCCAACTTTGGGTGTAACTTCTAGTTGGATAAGTGCTAACTCCTCTGTAGCTATTGTTACTAATACCGGCTTGGTATTGGGTACTAACCCAGGCTCTACTAATATTTCATATTTAGTTGTAGATGGTAATAGCTGTAGAGATTCTGCTACGCTGCCGTTTACAGTTAACGCAATTCCTACGATACAACCAATTGTGGGTACAGGTACAATATGCGTAGGTAAAACA
>JANYEX010000143.1 GCA_025359725.1 Chitinophagaceae bacterium
CTTAGCATGGCAGGGGTAATTGTCATTGATGCACTACTAGAGTCAAGGATAGCATACTGTGAAGTGCCACTTGTTTTTTGCAAGTCAGATGGAATTATTGCAAAAACAGTAGCTCCAACATACGAATCTGTAGAAGGTGCCCCACCCAAAAGATGTATCTTACTCGGATTAGTTGCACTAACAGAACTATTAGAAAAACCACCTGTCCAGTTCAAGGTTAGTCCAGTATTTTTATTAATAGTCCAACTACTTAACGGTTTCACATCAACAACCAATGGTGTTGGGCTATTTAGTTTTGCTTTTAATACACTGCCGTTTATACTAACAGTACAAGTATTACCAAAGAAACTTGTGTATGACTTGTTTAAACTACTATCTATACTGCTAGATTTATAATATAATCCAGAACTTTCACGCATTATTGATACACCATTAACAGCTAAGGTTTTAACACCCATAGCATCAGGAAATTTCCCTTCTACATGAAAAATGCTTGAAAAATCACCTGCACTATTTTGCATATTATCAGAAATTAATGCAACATTACCAATAACTTGACTAGTTGAATTAGTGCTGTCTTTATTACATGATGACAACAAAGACACAAACAATACTAAACTTAAACAAAACTTAAAATTTTTTCTTTTCATGATTTTTCTTATTACAATATTATTAAAAATTATTTAAAAACAACAATCCTGCTTAAGCCAATTTGATGGATTAAATAAAAATGCGACTAAGCCTGGTGCAGCATTCAATATCTGTTGCGTTTGAAGATACTGATGTTTTGCATAATTTGAATACTGATTGCTTGCTTGCTTTAAACAAGTTTGATGCGTAAAATAAGAAGTACAATTAGAATAACTTTATTGACAAACAATTTTAAATGCACCAGTACTCGGTACTTTTACATCAAATTCGTCGAAATTTATCAAACTACTTTGTATAATTTGGTAGTGATCAAAAGAATATACATGTGAATAAAAATTAGAAGCTACTCCATTTTTTAATACTTGCACAGTTACTGCATAGCTGCCCTTCTATCCACATTGTCGAAACAGTTTGCGGGAATACGCAACTAATCAATCTTTTGAAAAATGACATTGTAGCAAGTGTTAGAATTTCATATCAAACCTGCCTTGAGTTATTTTGATGGTATCACAGCCTTTTTGGTAAAGCGTTGCGTTAAAGATTCCTGCTATTATTCTATTTGCAGTATCAAGTTTTGTTATAGTCAAACTACCATTTTCATTAACACTACTATCAGTCGAATAAAAATCACAAGTATTATTAGAAAAATAAATACCAAAGAGCGATTTTTGGGTAAGTGGTAATTTAATTGGTACGGTCATCTGTTTCAGACTATCTGCAATACCAAAGCTAATATCTTGTCTGTTATTGGTGGTAATAATTCTGTAAGCTGCAATTGAAAATCCACCATTTTTAAACCCAAAGTCAACATCAATACTCAAATTAGCTGTGCCATTATAACCTGACGGTGTCCAAGCTTGCCCATTCAATAAAAAGCCCATCGTATTAGAACCAGATTGTGTAGCTGGAGGCAAACCATTAGTGTCAACTTGTTTTTTGCAACTAGTACAGCCTGTCATCACTAGTGTAACCAATAATAAGGTATTGTACATTATTTTATAATTTATTTCCTTTAAAAAATGAAGATACGGTGTAGTTTCAATTAAAAAGTAAAAATTTGGCGGGCTTGTTTCGTGCTGATTATTGCCTTTTTCTTGTTTCATTTTGTTAATTTTAATAAGTTTAAAAACAAGGCGAAACTATAAGACTTAGCTCTACTGAACAATACGCATATGTACTTAGAAATGCAGAGGTAATTACATTAAATAAAAATAAAATAACTAAGTATATATACTTAGATTTAAGATTTAACAGTTGTGCTTGTTTTAAAATAGTTTAATTTGTGCATCATTTTGTCCAAATAATGTAAACACACAACATAAATTTAAATTAAAGTTCCATTCCTTACCAGTCAATTAAATCCTTATGATAAATATTATCCTTTGTGATGCCTCTGCTAATGGCATCAAGCTAAACGAAGAGTTGTTACACAGATGCAAAACCATTAATGTGGTAGCTGTTGCGCATGATAGTGTAGGGTTATTGGCTTTACTGGATAAGGGCACAGATGCAGACATAATTGTAATAGATATTCATCTGCCATTTACCAATACGCTAACGCTCATCAGAACAATCATTAAGCAGTATCCTCATTACAAAGTATTGGTTCATAGTGTTATTGATAATTACGATATATTGAAGTTGTTAATCGGTATGGGCGTTGTTGGTTTTTTGTGTAAAAAAGAACAATTCACCATTTTAATAGAAGAAGCTATTACCAATGTTCACCTAGAGGGACATCATTATCCATCTTCTATTCCTAAACATTTTATTGAATCGGCATGTAAGCAAAAGCCAAGCCTACCAGAAACGGGCATATTTAGCATTACCCAGCAAGAAGAAATAGTTTTAAAACTTTTGCAAACTGGCAAGACAGCAAAAGAGATTGCTGCAACCTTAGCACTGAGTAAACGGACAATAGACGTGCATTGTTCTAATATCTACAGCAAATTGAGCGTAACAACTAGGGCTGGCGCTATTGAGATAGGGAGTTTTAAAAGCAATAATGTGCATCAATTTGCCTAGTATCAGTCTATTTCCGTCAATCACATCAATAATTTCCAGCAAACATGAACATGTTTGCTGCGAACATGTTCATGTTTGCTGGAAATCAGTTAACGTTTTCAGCTGATAGATACCAAACCAAGGCAAACATGTGTCAGATTGGCGCATT
>JANYEX010000152.1 GCA_025359725.1 Chitinophagaceae bacterium
TGCGATAACGAATGATATTGATGAGTTTTTTTTCAATAATAAAATACATACATGAAAGCGGTTTTAATAAATGAGGCTTACAAGGTAAGTGTTATGGAAGTTGATGAACCCATTCCGGCTGGTGATGAGGTACTACTTGAAATTTACTATATCGGATTGTGTGGCAGCGATTTGAGTTCTTATAAAGCAATGTCGCCAATGGTAGTGTATCCTGTAGTGCCCGGGCATGAAGTAAGTGCGGTGATAAAAAGCAAGGGGGAGAATGTACCTGCTACTTATTCTATTGGTGATAGGGTTACCGTAAATCCATATTCAGCTTGTGGGGTATGTTCTGCCTGTAAAGTGGGGAGAACGAATACTTGCGAATTTAATCAAACCTTGGGCGTACAGCGAAATGGGGCATTAAAAAAGTATTTTACCATTCACCATAGCAAATTAATCAAGAGTACAATCCTAACAGAAAAGGAGTTTGCTTTAGTAGAACCATTGAGTGTGGGTTATCATGCGGCAAATAGGGGAAATGTTTCTGAGACAGATACTGTTTTGATTTTTGGTTGTGGAATGATTGGTATCGGGGCAATATTGGCTAGTATTCGTAAAGGTGCAAGTGTTATTGCAGTTGACCTTGATGATAAAAAACTAGAATTAGTTAAGTCATTTGGAGTAAAATATACCATTAACGCAAAAGATACAGATGTTGTAAAACGTGTTCGTGAACTAACAAATGGTGAGGGTGCAAATGTGTGTATTGAAGCTGTTGGTGCCCCTGCAACCTACATTACGGCCATTGAAGCTGCTGCTTTTGCAGGTCGTGTTGTTTATATTGGCTATGCAAAGAGTGATATTTTGTTCAATACAAGTCTTTTTGTAAAGAAAGAGTTAACTATCTGCGGAAGCAGAAATGCCCAATTCGAGTTCAGACCTGTAGTTCAAATGTTGGAAGAGAAGGCAATAGACAGCAATCTGTTGATTACTAAGATTTATCCGATGGAAGAAACAGGACAGGCATTAAAGGATTGGAGTGAAAAGCCATCAGAGTTTATAAAGATTTTGATTGATGTCAAGAATGCGTAACTAATCTAAGCATTAGGTAGTAGGTATTAAACTACTATAACTAACCACTATTAAAGCTTTTATGAATAAATGGATACTCATTTCGCTGTTGTTAATGTCTTGGATGCCGACTCAAAAGATTGATTTGGTACAAGACAATGCAAAATTTGCAGATAAGCAAATGAGGTTTATGCTGCAACAGCTTGATGGTAGCAAAGATAGTTTCCCACATTCCATTTACCCTGAAGGCAAATTGAAGTTGGTAGATATTTACGGATGGACGAGCGGTTTCTTTCCTGGTAGTTTGTGGTTGACTTATGAATTAAATAAAAAGGATACATTCTTACTTCGAGAAGCAAAAGAATGGACTAAGAAATTAGAACCTATAAAAGATCTTACATCAAATCACGACATAGGTTTTATGATGTATTGTAGTTATGGGAATGCCTATCGGATTACTAAGAATGAAGCCTATAAAAATATCCTTATACAAGCTGCCAATTCATTATGTACACGGTTCAATCCCAAAGTTGGTTGCATCAAATCATGGGATAATGCCTATACCATTGGCAAAAAGGTTTATTACCAATACCCAGTTATCATGGATAATATGATGAATTTGGAGCTACTTTGTTTTGCCTCAAAGGTTACCCATAATCCCAAGTATAAAGAAATTGCAATCAGTCATGCAGATAAGACTCTGGAGAATAATATAAGGAGTGATTATAGTTCTTTTCATGTCGTAAATTATGATAGCCTAACAGGTAAACCACTCTTTAAAGTTACCCATCAGGGATATGCCAACAATTCTACTTGGGCAAGAGGGGAAGCTTGGGGTATTTATGGTTTTACGATGATGTATCGCGAAACAAAACAGCAGCGTTATCTGGATGCGGCCTGTAATATGGCAAATTATTTCCTGAACAATAAAAACCTGCCAAAGGATAAGATACCCTACTGGGATTTTAATATTAGTCTGTTAGGATATACCCCACCTATTCATTATGATACTTCTAAAGTTAGTTTGTTCAAGCGAGATGCTTCTTCGGCTGCGGTAGTCTGTTCAGCACTTTTTGAGTTGTATGGATTTACAAAGCAAGAGCATTATTACAAAGATGCCGTTGCTATTTTACAATCCCTTTCTTCCCCAAAGTATCGTAATAATGAGGGAAAGAATGGCTTCTTGTTAAATCATAGTGTAGGTAATTTCCCTGGTGGATATGATATTGATGTTCCTCTTTGCTATGCCGATTATTATTTCCTCGAAGCATTGAATAGGTATCAACAGCTCAACAAAAAAGGTTAAGTATGAAAAAGAAAGTTCTATTGGTTGCGATGATTGCAATGACGTTGTTAACAAGCCCTTTTGCACAGCAAAACAAACTTTGGTATAAGCAACCCGCAGATGTTTGGACGGAGGCATTGCCTCTTGGCAATGGGCGATTGGGGGCTATGGTTTTTGGAAAGACAGATAAGGAGATTATCCATCTCAATGAAATGACCTTATGGGCTGGCGGACCAGTAAAAGATAATCCTAATCCTAATGCAAAAGAGATATTACCGCTTGTAAGGAAAGCATTGTTTGCCAACGATTTTGCTGAAGCTACACGATTGATGCACCAAATGCAGGGACCTTATACTGAATCTTATGCGCCTTTGGGTGACTTACTAATTGATTATGGGTTCAAGGAAAAACCTACCGAGTATTACAGACAGTTAGATATGAATACTGCAATTGCTGCTACCAAATTTATTACAAATGGTGTTGGTTATACCGAAGAAGTCTTTGCCTCAGCACCAGCGCATCTTATTGTTATTAAGCTTAAAGCTGATAAACCAGGAAAGCTGAATTTTAAAGCTTCCTTGCAAAGCTTGTTGAAGAATGAAGGACTAAAAGCCCTTACACTCAACACCTTAGAGTTACACGGAAAAGCACCTGCACACGCTGAAACGAATTTAGATGACCCTACTTTGACGGATCCCAAATTGGATACCATCGTTTACAAAGACGTAAATAACTGTAGGGGTATGCGTTTTGATTGTCGCATAAGGGCTAAGAGTATTGATGGAATAATTACTGTTACAAAAGAGGGAGTCAAGGTTAAAAATGCAACAGAGGCAGTGTTATTTATTTCTGCTGCCACAAGTTTTAATGGTTTTGACAAATGCCCAGATACGGAAGGTAAGGACGAAAAAGCTTTGTGCAACGGGTATTTGCAAAAGGCGTACGAACAATCCTACCAAAACCTGAAAGATGCTCATATTAAAGACTTTCAACATTATTTTAATCGCGTTAAACTCTCTTTAGGAAATGACTTGAAAGATAAGTTGCCAACCGACGAACGTTTGAAACTGTATGCTAATGGCGAACAAGATGCTGCTCTAGAAGGTTTGTACTATCAGTTTGGACGTTATCTGCTTATATCTTGTTCTCGTCCTGGCAATCCCCCCGCTAACTTACAAGGCATTTGGAATCCAATTGTACGCCCACCATGGAGCAGTAATTTTACAGCAAACATCAATGTGGAAATGAATTATTGGGCTGCCGAAGCAGCAAATCTTTCAGAAATGCACTTACCGTTGATTGACTTAATCAAAAATGTTGCCGTTACCGGAAAGAAAACTGCCGCCAATTACTATGGTGCCAACGGATGGTGTTCTCACCATAATATCGATATTTGGGCTAGCTCAAACCCTGTTGGTAGTTATGGTTTGGGAGATCCTAAGTGGGCGAACTTCCCGTTGTCTGGGGCTTGGTTATGTCAGCATCTATGGAATCATTATCGCTTTACGGGTGATAAACAATATCTACAAAATACCGCCTATCCATTGATGAAAGGGGCAGTTGAGTTTTGTAATAGTTGGTTGGTGACCGACCCAAATACTGGTTATCTCGTTACTGCACCAGCTACTTCTGCCGAGAATGACTTTTATACCGAAGACCACAAAAAGGCACAGGTATCTATTGCTACCACAATGGATATGTCGCTCATTTACGACCTATTTACCAATACCATTCAGGCATTGGATATATTAGGTATCGATACCAATTTGAAAGACAGCTTACTAATAAAAAGAAGTAAATTGTTTCCAATTCAAATCGGGAAGAAGGGCAATGTGCAGGAATGGTTCAAGGATTGGGAAGATGTAGATCCTCATCATCGCCACACCTCAAATCTAATAGGCTTACATCCCGGACGCGAGTTGTCGCCGCTCTATACACCCGATTTTGCAAAGGCCGCTGCCGTAACACTCAATACTCGTGGCGATGAAGGAACAGGATGGAGCAAGGCTTGGAAGATAAACTTTTGGGCAAGACTGTACGATGGTGATAGGGCACATAAACTATTGCAGGAACTGTTACATTTTACCAAACAGGCCGACACAAAATACGATGCGGGTGGCGGCACTTATGCCAACCTGTTTTGTGCACATCCCCCATTTCAGATTGATGGAAACTTCGGTGCTCTCTCTGGTATTACGGAGATGTTATTGCAAAGTCATCTAACAGATATTCATTTGCTTCCCGCCTTGCCAACCGAATGGAGAGAAGGTGCCATAAGTGGGTTGAAGGCATCGGGTGGGTTTGAAGTATCTATAAAGTGGAAAGATGGACAGCTGACTGAAGCCAAGATTGTTTCTTGTTTAGGTGGTAATTGTCGTCTTCGCACCACCCTTCCTATCGAAGTGGAGGGAACTAAGTATAGTGTAGTAAATGCTGATAAAGCCAACCCCAATCCTTGTTATGAAAAGGTAGATAGCAATCAAAAAGAAGTGATAAGCGACAAGAAATATGTATTGACAGATTTTGCTACAGAGAAGGGGAAAACCTATAGTGTAAAGGTGAAGTAGGTGAAAAAAGGGCTTGCATAGATTTGATAACTTTCTAAAAGTTGTAAAATCTATATATGTTTAGTTGTAAGTATAAGATGCGATTCACTGGAGCCGAGAGTTAAACAAAAATATTTGCTTTTATAGAAATGCCATAATTCAATATTTCGTTTGCAACTGGATTACTTCTATTAAAATCAACTTCTTTAAATGGATGTGGTTCTATTCTCAAATTTATCTTTCTCCTAAGTTTCATCAATTCTATTTGTGTATCAATAATATCAACATTATCTATTATACCAATTCCCTTAATAAAAGTCTTATTAATAGCCATTCCATAATTAGCGGTATGAGTTATAGATTTTATCCTCTCCGAGTCTAAATAGGTTTGAATGATGTTGTCCATGAATTTCTGTAAATCCTCTAGTTTGTTAATGCTTGGTTTGTAATTTTCCTTTTCAAGAAAGCCCATACTTTTTCTGCTGGATTAAGTTCAGGGCTATAAGGTGGCAGAAAGCATAGTGCTGTATTATCAGGTATAACCAATCTTGTAGCTTTATGAAATGCGCCATTATCGAGGAATAGTATTTTGTATTCATCAGGTTGTTGTTTGGACAACTCATTCAAGAAAACTTCAAA
>JANYEX010000176.1 GCA_025359725.1 Chitinophagaceae bacterium
CAAAAACCCTTAAAAATGTTGTAATATTTTTTAGAAAAAGTAAAATTATTATAAATTTAGCTTTATTCAGCCTCTATTTTATTTGCCATGCAATGATAAGCCATTAAAGAATTTGTGTAAGTTTTATTTAAATTGAGGTTATTTAAAAAGAAAAAGATAACTATTACCGATTCTATACAACAATGAAGGTGTTTAGGCTATCTAACACATAAATTTGCGTTATTACTTTTTTATATTTTGATAAAATAATCCTACAAGTTATTATAAACTGGATTTTTTGAAAATGAAACGACTGATATTATTTTTATTATTTGGTTTGGGATTGCTAAATACAGTCGAAGCGAAGCATTTAAAAGGCGGTTGGATACAGTATGAATATTTAGGGTCTGGTGCTACTGCAAATACCTCAAAATATCGAATTACTGTTAGACAATATGCAACCTGTGGCGGTAATAATGTTTCTCCACAAGATCCTCAGATTATTTTTGGCATTTTTGATGCTAGTAATAATTCATTAATTGAGAATATTCTAATAGACTCTGTTGTGAATGGCGCAACTTACTTAAATAAAGAAAGTTACAATCCTTGCATCAATCCAAAACCTACAGTTTGTTACATCATAAAAAAATATGTAACAACAGTTGATTTACCTAATAATGACGCTGGTTATATTTTGGCTGTACAACGGTGTTGTCGTATAAACACAATAGTCAACGTGTTTAATTCAGGGTTTGTTGGAATTACTTACTATAATAAAATACCTGGCGGGAGCTATCGTAACTGTAATAGCCCAAGTTTTGTACAAAAAGACACAGTACTAGTTTGCTATAATGCGCCATTTACTTTTAACTTTAGTGCTACAGATACCGCTACTGCATTTGCTCCTGCGGATTCAGTTGCCTATACATTCTGTGATGGCTTTGATGGTGCATCTCACGACAATCCTGGACCTGCATTACCTACTTCACCTCCTTATTCGCTTATTCCATACAATGCACCATACAATGGCAGTTCGCCAATGGGTTCAGGTGTAACAATAGACCCACAAACGGGTATTATTTCGGGAACAGCTCCTAGTACTATCGGCGATTATGCGGTGGCAGTTTGTGCGCTGCAATTTAGAGATGGTATTCTGATAGCTTCTACAAAGAAAGAGATTCATATAACCGTGGGTGATTGTTCTTTAAAGGCTGCCGAGTTAAAACCTGCATACATAAATTGTAATGATTTAACCTTTAATTTCTTTAATGAGGCAGCTTCAAGCGATATAGTTAAATATTATTGGAATTTTGGCGATACCATTAGCTCAATAAAATTTGATACTTCTTCTGCACCCACACCTACACACATATATGCTGATACTGGTATTTATAAAATTGAATTGATGGTTACTGCATCTGGGGGTTGTGTAGATTCTGCTAAATCTTTAGTACGTGTTTACCCCGGTTTTCAAGCAAAATTTGTAGTAAATAGTAGTTGTATTAAAAACCCTTATCAATTTATAGACTCTAGTTATAGTAAATATGGTAAGGTTAATAACTGGAGCTGGAATTTGGGGGAACCCGCCGCAGCTAATGATACCACACAAGACCCTTCTTATACGTATAAATCTGCTGGGCAAAAGACTGTTACACTAAAGGTAGCTAATGCTAATGGTTGCATAGATAGTGTTACAAAAATAATTATGGTATTGGATAATCCGAAAATAGTGTTGCCTTTTGATAGTACCCTAATTTGTAATACTGATACTATACAATTATCTGTTAGCGAATTGAATTCCATAAGTAATGCAACTTACAAATGGACATCGCTAGATTCTTTATCTATCACCAACCCAAATACACCCAATCCTTTTGTGCATCCAAAAAATACAGCTATTTATTATGTGACTTTAAGCGATAGTGGCTGTTTTGCAAAAGATTCTATTGTTATAAATACAGTGCCTACTATAAAGGTAAAAGCTGGGCCTAAAGATTCTAGTATTTGCCAAACTGACTCAATAAAGTTGTATGCCCTTACACAAGGGACTACCATTGCGTGGACCAGTAGTACGTTTGGAGAAAAGATAGATTCTGTAAAAACACCTTGGGTTACACCGCTAGTAAACCCCACAAACTATTATGTAGTGGCTAGTCTTCGAGATAAATGTTTTGCCAAGGATACTATTTTAGTAAATGTATATCCTTACCCAAAAGTTGACGCTGGTGGTAACGATTCTGTTTGTTTTGGCAATGGTATTACACTACACGGAACTGTTGTAGGGGATATATTTAAATGGTCTTCTTTGGATAAAAGCCCAATAGATAGTTTAAATCTTATACCTTATGTTACTCCAGATTCTACTACAAAGTATGCGCTTACTGCCTATTATACAAAACAAAATACTTGTTCCAAACCCAAAAGCGATACAATAACCATTGGTGTTATCCCAAAAGTATTACTCAATGCGGGGGATGATACAACGGTTGTAGTGAACGAGCCTTTGCATTTGGAAGCCAAAGGAAATTCGGATAGTGTTACCGCCAGTTATCTATGGACAACAAAAGATGGCAGCCCTACTTTTATGAATAATAACGCAATCTATAACCCTGTAGCGATTATTCCGCTTGGTACAGATTCTATTGCTTATTTTGTAAAAGCTACCCTAAAGAATCCAAAAGAATGTTATGCGATAGATTCTGTGAAAGTGCTTGTATATCAGACACCGCCAGAGATATTTGTTCCGAATGTTTTTACACCAAATGCAGGTACTTATAATATCTTTAAACCTATACTAGCAGGTATCTTGTTATTAGATTATTTTAATGTTTATAATCGTTTTGGACAATTATTGTATACTACTTCTCAGATAGGGAAAGGATGGGATGGTACCTATAATGGGGTGCCGCAACAGCCAGGAACTTATGTTTACACCGTACAGGGGCAAAACTATTTGGGTAAAACCTTGTTTGGCAAAGGTACAGTTGTGTTAATAAGATAAATTAATTTGATGAGTAAGATTGTTTTAATTACTGGTGCTACTTCAGGCTTTGGAAAAGCGATGGCACAAAAGTTTGCCTCAGGCGGATATAATTGTATTATTACTGGAAGAAGAGAAGCGAAGCTTTTGGAAATTGCAGATGAAATAAAACAACAATATGGAACAGAAGTATTGCAATTAGTTTTTGATGTACAGGATAAAAAAGCAGTTTTTGAAGCAATAGAATCATTGCCAGAAGAATGGAAAGCAATAGACATATTAATAAATAATGCCGGACTAGCATTGGGTAAGGATAGTTTTGAAGATGCCAGCCTTTCAGATTGGGAAACGATGATAGATACAAATGTAAAAGGACTTTTGTATATCTCAAAAGCAGTTGTACCATTAATGATTGCCCATAAAAGTGGACATATAATTAATCTGGGTTCCACAGCAGGAAAAGAAGTTTATAAGGAAGGAAATGTTTATTGTGCCACCAAGCATGCTGTAGATGCTTTAAGTAAAGCAATGCGTGTGGATTTATTGCCTAATAAAATAAAAGTTACCGCCATACATCCTGGTGCTGCAGACACAGATTTCTCTAACATAAGATTTAAGGGAGACGGAACTAAATCAGCGGCAGTATACGAGGGATATACCCCCTTACACGCAGAAGATATTGCCGATATTGCTTTTTATTGTGCATCTTTGCCAGCGCATGTTTGTATAAATGACCTTGTGGTTACTTGTACAGCACAAGCAAATGCTACACTACTTTATAAAGGGTAAGAAAATATTTCTTGGAAGAATTTCCTAGGCGAGTCCTAGTTTTTCTACTGCGGCAATGGCTGCGGCTTGGCTGGCATCTTTTTTATTAAACCCTTTACCTTCAGAAAGGACTTCCCCATCTAAAACCGTGTTTATAATAAATACACGTCGGCTACCTTCTAGCTTCTCTTCGTGCAAATCGAAAGTGAGAACTTTGTTGTTTTTACTTGCCCAGCCAATCAATTTATTTTTCAGATTGATGTCTATCAATTCCAAATCATCTACAAACATGTGTGGTATGATGATTTGTTTTAGAATCCAAGTTTGGGTCTTTTTATATCCTTTATCCAGATAAACTGCGCCAACAATAGCTTCTAGGGTGTTTCCAAAGATGTGGCTATTTTTAAGGGCATTATCTAGCTTATTAAAAAGGGCAATCTTTTTGAAGCCCATTTTAACTGCAATATCATTTAATTGCTGACGGTTAACCATCTTACTACGCATTTCAGTTAAAAAACCTTCACCTTTATATGGGTAGCGTTTAAAAAGATAATCAGCAACAACAGCACTTAATATGGCATCACCAAGATATTCTAATCGCTCATTGTTTTCGTCTGGAGATTCTTTAAGACTTCTGTGGCTTAATGCAGTTCTGTACAAGACAATATTATCAGGTTTAATCCCAAGAATATTTGTAATACTTTTTCTAAAGGATTTGGCAACTGCATTTTTATTGCCGAAAAAAAAGTCTTTTACTTGCACAATTTTTTTTAGGATATATATTTTTTAACTATCACACAAGCATTATGTCCACCAAAACCAAAGGTGTTACTTAGGGCAGCGTTTACTACTCTTTCTTGTGCTTTATTAAAAGTGAAATTAAGTTTAGGATCTAAATCAGGATCATCAGTAAAATGATTGATTGTTGGCGGAACAATATTGTGTATTACACTCTTGATACAAGCAATTGCCTCAATCACACCTGCTGCACCCAAACAATGACCAGTCATAGATTTGGTACTACTAATATTCAACGTATAAGCATGTTCGCCAAATACTTGGGTTATTGCTTTCGCTTCTGCAACATCACCAATAGGAGTCGAAGTTCCGTGTGTATTGATATAATCAATTTCTTCCGGCTTCATTCCTGCATCTGCCAAAGCAGCAATCATTACATTCTTAGCACCAAGTCCTTCTGGATGAGGAGCAGTTAAATGATATGCATCTGCAGTAGCACCACCACCAGCTATTTCACAATATATTTTAGCACCGCGTTTGATAGCGTGTTCATATTCTTCTAAAACCAATACACCCGCAGCTTCTCCCATTACAAATCCATCCCTGTTCTTATCATAAGGGCGGCTTGCAGTTTTAGGATCATCATTGCGTTCACTCATAGCTTTCATTGCATTGAAACCCCCAACACCAGCTTCACTGATAACAGCTTCTGATCCTCCAGTTAATACAACTTCTGCTTTTCCTAAACGAATAGTATCAAAAGCAGAGATGATTGCGTTTGTACTACTAGCACAAGCACTTACAACAGCATAATTAGGTCCACGGAAACCATGTTTCATGGAAATTTGCCCTGCTGCTATATCTAATATCATTTTAGGAATGAAGAAAGGATTGAAGCGTGGTGTACCATCGCCTTTTGCAAAGTTGGTAACTTCCTCTTGAAAAGTTATCAACCCACCGATGCCACTTGCAAAAATGACACCCACCCTATCAACATCAATATTTTCTTTGGTAAGATTTGCATCTAGTACCGCCATATCGCTTGCCACTAAAGCAATCTGAGCGAAACGATCCAGTTTACGTGCTTCTTTACTGTTCATGAAGTTGGTGGGATCGAAACCTTTTATTTCACAGGCAAAGCGGGTTTTAAATTTCGTTGCATCGAAGTTTATTATCATGTCTGCACCTGATACCCCATTAATCAACCCATTCCAATACTCATCTATATTGTTACCCAAAGGCGTCAACGCCCCAATACCTGTTACTACTACTCGTTTCAATTCCATACAGCTTAAAACCCATTTAAGTGAAAATCCGCCGTGATGATGGCTTTAGCCTCAAAACTGGCGGATTGTAATATTGCTTGTGAGATTAATCACTTACTTAGCGTTTTCTTCTAAGTAGGCAACTGCTTGACCAACTGTTGTGATGGTTTCTGCTTGCTCATCAGGAATAGAGATGTTGAACTCTTTTTCAAATTCCATGATTAATTCAACGGTATCTAGAGAATCAGCACCTAGATCGTTAGTGAAAGAAGCTTCGTTTGTTACTTCTGCTTCATCTACGCCTAATTTGTCTACGATGATTTTCTTTACTTTAGCTGCGATGTCTGACATTGTAGTAATTTTTTTAGTTACGGGTGCAAAAATATAGTTTTTGATTAAAATGCAATGCTTAAAAAAAATTTTGTTTTCGAATGCACCGTAATTGTTGAAAAGTTTACCCAATTATCTTGCTTTTTAGCTGTTATTTGACTCTTTTAGCAATTTCTTTTCTTTAATTTACAAAATATGAATTTTAAAATTATTAAGTATCAGAGTAAAGAATACGAACAAATGATAAATCTGCGGACAGAAGTACTCAGAAAGCCGTTGGGATTGGTTTACACAAAACAACAACTTGCTATGGATAAAGAGGATATTCTTATTGGATGTTTTAATACCGAAAATGCTGAATTATTAGCCTGTTGCATCCTTACTATTGCGGAAGAACACATAATGAAGTTGCGACAATTGGCTGTTGATAATAAATTACAAGGAAAAGGCATTGGAAGTAAACTAATTTCTTTTACAGAACAAGTAGCTAAAGAAGCGGGATATAATAAAATAGAGTTACACGCCAGAAAATATGCAGAAGCTTTTTATCAAAAGCTGGGATGTAGTGTTGTTGGGGATGAATTCTTTGAAGTTAATATACCGCATTTCAAAATGGAAAAATATTTATAAAGCATAAAATAGGTTATAACCAGGGTTGAAGGAACGTCTAAATCACTAAAATAATTTTCATTCTCTGTAATTCCCTTTATTTTGTGCCAACTAAAAAATCAATTAGATGGATTATAGTAAATTAGTAGCGATCACTGGCTTCCCTGGTTTGTTTGAGCTTGTAGGTAAAAAAGGGGATGGGATTTTGGTAAAACACTTGGAAGATAATTCGGTGAAATTTATTTCTTCCCGCAGTAAAACTTTTACTCAACTAGAGGGAATAGAGATATTTACGATCAGAGAGAATGTTATGTTGGCAGAAGTATTTTTGGTGATGAAAGCCAATGAGGAACCATTGCCATCTGAAAAAGATACCGTGGCACTAAAGAATTATTTTACCAAGGTATATCCCGACCTAGATTTTGATCGGGTTTACACTAGTGATATGAAAAAGATGGTGCGTTGGTTTGCGGTTATAAAGCAGCAGAATATAGAAATAACACTTCCACAAAAAAAAACTGAAGAGGAAGAATCTTTGGATGAGCCTGCTAAGTAAAAAATTAGATTCAAATATTTCAAAAGAGTCGCACTTAATAACATGTGCGGCTTTTTTTAGTCCCGAAATTCCTCAGATAGCATAATCAATCCCAAAAAAAGTCCTTTTTTCTCTAGATTAAAATGAATTTAATGAGGATGAAAATCATTTTAATCTACCCTAAAAAGCCCATAACAGTAAACTATCTTTACTTTTTAGGTATAAAAATAAGTTTACTGCTTTCTTATTTTGTTATTTTACACGTTACTTAAAAAATTATTTCAGTGAAAACGATACTAGTAATAGATGATGAGGATAAGCTAAGGGGGCTTTTGGTTAGAATAATCAGAGCTGAGGGTTTTGAGGTATTTGAGGCTGCAAACTTAAAGGAAGGCAGCAAGCAATTGGCTACAAAACAAATAGATGTATTGCTGTGCGATGTAAAATTGCCTGATGGCAATGGCGTTGATTTTGTATCAAGCACTAAAATTTTTTATCCTTCAATAGAAACCATCCTTTTAACGGCTTATGGAAATGTTGCCGATGGGGTTCAGGCAATGAAAAATGGTGCTTTTGATTATATAACCAAAGGTGATGACAACGATAAAATTATTCCTCTAATAAATAAAACTTTTGAGAAAGTTGCTCTTAAAAAAAGGGTTGAACAACTAGAAGAGCAGGTGGGTAAGCGATACAATTTTGATAGTATTTTAGGAAGTTCAGTTGCTATTCAAGAGTGTATTAACCTTGCAAAAAGAGTTGCACCTACCGAAGCCACTGTTTTATTGCTAGGCGAAACAGGAACAGGGAAGGAAGTTTTTGCGCAGGCAATTCATAACAGCAGCAGCAGGGTTGGCAAGCCTTTTATGGCATTAAATTGCAGTGCTTTTGGTAAGGAAATACTAGAAAGTGAAATTTTTGGTTATAAAGCAGGAGCATTTACTGGGGCAATAAAAGATAAGAAAGGGTTGATAGAGGAAGCGAGTACGGGTACGCTGTTTTTGGATGAAATTGGCGAAATGCACGTTGAATTACAGAGCAAACTACTGAGGGTTTTAGAGACGAGCGAGTTTATAAAAGTAGGCGATACCAAGCCAACCAAGGTAAGTGTGCGCATTATTGCCGCTACCAACAGGGATTTGCAACAGGAAGTAAAAGAAGGTAAATTCCGGGAAGACTTGTATTACCGATTGAATGTTTTTACCATATTATTACCAAGCCTTAGGGATAGAAAGAAGGATATACCCATGTTGGCGAATCATTTTTTAGAGTTATTTTCTAATAAAATAAACCGAAAGATTTGCAAGATGAATGCGGAATTTCAGGAAAACCTGATGAAGCACGAATGGAAAGGCAATATAAGGGAACTAAAAAATGTAATGGAAAGGGCAGTGATATTATCCGACGAAGATGAGCTTACTAACCAGAATCTTCCGCTAGAAATGCAATTACAATCTACGCAAGGCAATAGTAACCAACTATCTGCTTTCGATTTGGCTAGTGCCGAAAAATTACATATTCTCAGAATCCTGAATTATTGTAAGGGAAACAAAACCGAAACCGCCAAATTGCTCAATATTGGGCTAACTACACTCTACAGAAAGCTAGAAGAGTATAAAATCGGGTAGTTCAAATAGCCAGAAGTAGCCAGTTAATTGGTTTGGATAAATGCTACAATCCATTTGAGCTATATCTGTAAGATAAATTTTTAATACGATATTCTAACTAATATTTTCCCATTTTGGAAATGCCCCTACCGTTTTGGGGGGGTATTGTCATTATCTATTTACACAACGGAACACTCGCGCAAATATGCTATAACTTAATGTAGCATTGTGTTCTGGTGTGTTATACTGTCTGTAATAAAAACTTCGGCACTTCCTTTGACTAGTTTAGTATGAAATTATTTCAAAACGAAAATTTTTATTAAACAAGAAAAAACACCGCTCATGCTAACACTTATTTTAATTATTGCAGGGCTGATAGGTTTTGCTCTTTTTTACAAATCAATTGATGTTTTCGACAAAATTTAAAACTACACAATTATGGCAGCATTATTTATCATTTCCATACTGGTGTTTATCTACATCTGTTATGTATTAGTAAAACCTGAAAAATTCTAAATTATGAACACAGAAATTCTCGGAGTCATCCTTATGTTCTTGGTTACAGTTGGCTTAGCAATCCCTTTAGGTCGGTACATTGGCAAAGTTTATTTGGGAGATTCAACTTGGGCAGACGGTATTTTTAATCTGTTAGACAAATTATTTTACAAGGTTGGTGGCGTGAGTCCAGCCAAAGAAATGAATTGGAAACAACATTTGGTAGCACTGTTAACTATCAACTTAGTTTGGTTTTTATTCTCTATGTTGGTATTGATGACGCAAGGTTCATTGCCATTAAACCCAGATGGTAACCCGTCCATGAGTGCAGATCAGGCATTTAACACCACTATTAGTTTCGTTTCCAACACCAATTTACAGCATTATAGTGGAGAAAGTAACATGTCGTATCTGGGTCAATTGGTATTGATGCTTTTCCAATTTGTAAGTGCCGCAGCAGGAATGGCAGTTTGTGCTGCTGTATTTTTATTGATGAGACCAAACTTTAAATTTCAAAAAGGAACGGATGGCTTGGTTATCAGCGGAAACTTTTACAGCCTTTTCGTTAAATCATTAACAAGAATATTATTGCCTTTATCTATTGTGGTTGCTGTGATTCTATTATTCAACGGCACACCGATGACATTTAAAGGCAAAGACCAAATTATCTCTGCACAAGGAGATACAATCTCGGTTAGTAGAGGGCCAGCCGCTGCCATGGTTGCCATAAAACAACTTGGCACGAATGGTGGCGGCTTTTTTGGGGCTAATTCTGCGCACCCATTAGAAAACCCTAACTACTTTACTAATATCGTTGAAAATGTTTCCATTATTTTGATTCCTGTAGCAATGATTTTTTCTTTAGGATTCATTATTAAAAAGAAACGTTTTGGAAGGATGGTTTTTGGAATAATGACTCTCGGGTTTCTTATTTTCCTATTACCAACTATTTATCTGGAGATGCACGGCAATCCTGCCATAAGCAAAATGGGCATAACCCAAAACTTAGGAAGCATGGAGGGGAAAGAAGTGCGATTTGGCTCTGCTGCCTCAGCCTTTTGGGCAATAACTACCACCGTGACATCCAATGGTTCAGTAAACGCGATGCACGATAGTCTAACCCCTCTTTCTGGAATGTTTTGTTTATTGGGTATGATGGTAAACGCCTTTTATGGCGGTGTAGGTGTAGGATTCCTAAACTTCTACATATTTATAATCATTGCTGTATTCATCAGTGGATTGATGGTGGGCAGAACACCAGAGTTTTTAGGTAAAAAGATAGAAGCCAAAGAAATGAAGATTGCAGCAATTATTGCCTTGCTTCATCCATTCTTAATATTGGTAGGCAGTTCTATTTCATCTTACTTATTTGCCCATAACCCAACCGAATATGCAGCTTGGTTGAGTAATCCTGGCAATCATGGTTTTAGCGAAATGTTGTATGAGTTTACCTCTTCCTCTGCAAACAATGGTAGTGGTTTTGAAGGATTGGGTTATGGCAACGGTTCTTCTGTTGGCGACAATACCCCTTTCTGGAATATTTCCTGTGGTATAGTAATGCTATTGGGTAGGTTCTTACCAATCATTGGTCCAGTAGCAATTGCAGGTATTTTGGCTAATAAAAAGTATGTACCAGAAAGTGCAGGTACTTTACAAACAGATACAGGCACATTCGGTATCATGATCTTCGCTGTAATCTTTATCATTGCTGCATTGTCTTTCTTCCCTGCTTTAGCATTGGGACCTATAGCAGAGTACTTTGGAATGAAACCCTAAATCCCTAAAGGGACTTGTGGAGAAATATGATTCAAATCATTAGTGATTTATTGCTCCTTTAATAAAACGGAGAACATCCAACAAGTTCTGTTCAAATGACGGTAAGACATTAGTTTCAAGTCCAACATGTTTATGACGGGGAAATGTTTCAGAAACTTCAGGAAAGTGTGGGGAATTATCCCAACGGATAATTTAACTAGCATCAGGATTTAACCAATGATAGGAACAATCACATAAAACATCTTTAATAATGATTTCACGTGGGAAGATAACAGATTCATCACGCAATACCAATTTGATTTTAGTTTTAGTCAAGTCTATTTTCTTGTAGCGAATCTTCAAAAGATTTGATGGTATCATTAAAACGCGAGACAGTGGATAGCATTAGCTTAGTTTGGAAAGTCGATTCATTAAAATGTCTAAATGTTTTAATTCTGCGTTCCAGTCTGCACTATCTTCTTCCTTTTCAAAAAGAGGCTGAGGTAGGGAGTGAAAATTCTTACAGAATTCAGCATAGTCAATTCCATATTTATTTGAAAAGAAGGACATCCGCTGTGTACAATTGGCTACTTCTTTCAGTAAAGTTTCTTTAGCTTTCTCTATTGCAAAATCTTCAACTGAATTAAAGCCCAATTGGAAAATGGTTTCATGAAGCACTAAAGATTGTTCGTTTACTAGCATAATTATTTATTTTTAAATTTAAAATTACACAAATGTCAACAAAGTCAAACAAACTCTTCGAGCCAGCCTTGGTAAAAGAAGCTCTAAAGCATTCTTTTATTAAACTGAACCCGAAAATTATGTTTCGTAATCCCGTAATGTTTACGGTAGAAATAGGCACGGCCGTAATGCTCGGCGTATGTATCTGGATTGTTTGTGGGGATAAAACGCAGGGAAGTCTTGCTTACAACCTGATAGTTTTCGGGGTATTATTTTTAACCTTGTTGTTTGCAAACTTCGCAGAAGCAATTGCCGAAGCAAGGGGTAAAGCACAAGCGGATAGTCTTAGAAAAACAAGGGAAGAAACACCCGCCAAATGGATTGAAGCAGGAAAGGACGTAAAAATAGTTCCGTCATCTCAACTTAAGAAAGGTGATATTTTCCTTTGCGAAACTGGAGATACCATTCCGATGGATGGGGAGATAATTGAAGGTATCGCTACCATCGATGAAAGCGCTATTACTGGTGAATCTGCTCCAGTAATCAGGGAGTCTGGTGGCGATAAAAGCTCTGTAACTGGTGGCACGAAAGTATTATCCGACAGAATTAAGGTAAAAGTTACCACTGAGCCCGGTGAAAGCTTTTTGGATAAAATGATTGCCCTTGTAGAAGGCGCTAGTCGCCAAAAAACACCAAATGAAATAGCATTGACTATCTTATTGGCTGGTTTTACATTGGTATTCATTATTGTGTGTGTTACCTTGAAACCTTTTGCTGATTATGCAAATACGCCAATCACAATTGCTGCGTTTATCTCTTTGTTCGTTTGTTTAATTCCTACTACTATCGGTGGCTTGTTAAGTGCTATTGGTATTGCGGGTATGGACAGGGCATTGCGGGCAAACGTTATCACCAAGAGTGGTAAGGCTGTAGAAACCGCTGGCGACTTAGATACTTTATTACTCGATAAAACAGGAACTATTACCATTGGTAATAGAAAGGCAACCAACTTCTGGCCAGCAAGTGGTGTTGATCCAAAGGCTTTTATTGATGCTTGTGTGTTGTCTTCCCTAGCAGATGAAACACCAGAGGGTAAGTCAATTATAGAATTGGCAAACCTTAGCAAGGATACTTTTAATATTGAGGGCGCAAGGTTTATTGAGTTCACTGCCGAGACAAGGTGCAGCGGTATTGATTTGGCAACGGGCTTGCGCATTCGAAAAGGTGCTTCTGATTCAATAAGAATGATTGCTGAAAAAGCAGGCAACTCTTATCCACCAGAAACTAATGAGCAAGTAAAAAAGATTTCTTCCAATGGTGGAACGCCACTAGTGGTTTCCCAAAACGAACAGATATTAGGAGTAATTGAATTGCAGGATATTATTAAACCTGGTATCCAAGAAAGGTTTGAACGCCTACGGAAAATGGGCGTAAAGACTGTAATGGTAACAGGTGATAATCCTTTGACCGCTAAGTTTATTGCAGAAAAAGCAGGTGTCGATGACTTTATTGCCGAAGCGAAACCTGAGGATAAAATGAACTACATCAAGCAAGAGCAACAAGGTGGTAAACTGGTGGCTATGATGGGTGATGGTACTAATGATGCTCCTGCTTTGGCGCAAGCGGATGTAGGAGTTGCTATGAATAGTGGTACAGCAGCAGCAAAAGAAGCAGGTAATATGGTTGATTTGGACAATGACCCTACCAAGCTCATTGAAATAGTAGAAATAGGAAAGCAATTGTTGATGACAAGGGGTACTTTGACTACGTTCTCAATTGCTAATGATGTGGCTAAGTATTTCGCCATCGTTCCAGCGTTGTTTATTGCATCTATTCCAAGTTTGCAAAGTTTAAATGTGATGAAGCTACATAGCCCGGAGAGTGCTATACTTTCCGCAGTAATTTTTAATGCTATCATTATTCCTGCGTTGATTCCTTTGGCACTAAAGGGTGTTGCTTATAAACCAATTGGTGCAAGTGCCTTGTTGAGAAGAAACTTATTAATCTACGGTTTGGGCGGTGTAATCGTTCCTTTTATTGGGATTAAGTTATTGGATATGGTAGTTAGTATTTGGTTTTAAATTAATAATCTTTATAGGGTTTTAAACCCTATAAAGATTATTTCCAACAAGTTTATATATGTATTCTTCAAATTCTTTCATCGTAAAAGTGATTCCTTTTCCCTGTTTAAATTCTTGTTGGGCGTCTTTTATTCTTGAATAGACTTCTTCTGATTCATAGTATTTATTGGAAGAATTTGTTCTACTCTCTTCATCCTCATTATCTATATTGTTACTCATAAATTTATTTTCGTCAAATCTAAAACAAATAAAATGAAACAACACATTCTTCCCGCATTGAGGCTTACTGGTGTCAGTATAGTGGTGTTTTGCGGATTGTATACATTGGTTATTCTTGGTTTTGCACAAGTGGCGCCTAACAAAGGCGAGGGTGAAACAATCTCTGTAAATGGAAAAGTAAGGGGCTACGCCTTAGAAGGGCAAAACTTTACGCAGGATAAATATTTTAATGGTCGCCCTTCTGCTGCTGGTAATGGTTACAATGCCTCTGCCTCTTCGGGTAGCAATTTGGGGCCATCGAACCCTGCTTATCTAAAACAAGTTCACGATAGGATTGATACCTTTTTGATACATAATCCTACCATTACTAAACTAGATGTTCCTGCCGATTTGGTTACTTCTTCTGGTAGTGGTTTAGATCCTAATATTAGCGTTATGGGGGCTTTGGTTCAGGTAAATAGGGTAGCCAAAGAGCGCAAACTTGCTCCTGACCTAGTACTTGCTTTGGTAAATTCTCATAAAGAAATGCCCTTATTTGGCTTATTCGGTACAGAAAAAGTAAATGTTTTGAAACTGAACATTGCTTTGGATGAGATGAAGAAATAGGCATAAGTTTTAAGTAGTAAGTCATAAGTCGTAAGTCATAAAGGGGTGCCCCAACTGATAAAGGGTATGCCCCAACTCATAAAGGTGACCACCGAATTGAGTAATATCGTCTGTAAATGAATATTTTTAATCCATTTATTTTATTTAACCCAGCTTAATAATAACTTTACGATATGCCAGAAGAAGTAAGAAATAATGCCGAACACTTTTTAGACCTTATACGCAAAAGCAGGCGTGGGAAGTTTAAAATTTATATAGGAATGAGTGCTGGCGTGGGTAAAACCTACCGGATGCTTCAAGAAGCGCATACACTGTTGCGTAATGGTGTTGACATAAAGATTGGTTATATAGAAACACATAACCGAAAAGAAACGCACGATTTACTAGATGGTCTGCCTCTTGTTCCCCGAAGGAAATTATTTTATAAAGGCAAAGAACTGGAAGAATTTGATATGCAGGCTGTACTAAACCTGCATCCAGAAGTGGTTATTATTGATGAATTGGCGCATTCAAACATTGAGGGTAGCAAGAATGATAAGCGTTGGAAAGATGTGATGGATATTTTAGATGCAGGCATTAATGTAATCAGTGCCGTAAACATCCAGCACATAGAAAGCCTTAACAATGAAGTAAAAAATATTACGGGTATTAGTGTTTCTGAAAGGATTCCCGATAGTGTTTTGCAACAGGCAGATGAGGTGGTAAATATTGACCTTACTGCCGATGAATTGATTGTAAGACTAAAGGAAGGAAAGATTTATACGCCTGATAAGATTCAGATTTCATTAAATAATTTCTTTAAAAGCGAAAAAATCTTACAACTCAGAGAACTTGCCCTGAAGGAAGTAGCTAGTCAGGTTGAGCGTAAAATTGAAATAGAAATACCTAGAAATGCCCAACTAAAGCCAGAACGCTTTTTGGCGTGTATTAGTAGTAACCACGAAATTGCGAGGAAAGTAATACGGAAAACTGCTAAGATGGCTTCCTATTACAACCGCAAATGGTTCTTATTATACGTACAAACTCCAAAGGAAGATGGGGACAATATTGGGTTGGCTGCGCAAAGAAAGCTCATCAATAATTTTAAGATGGCTACAGAATTGGGCGCAGAAGTAATTAGGGTTAAAAATAAAAGTATTGCAAAAGGAATTTTGGAAGCAGCAGAACAAAAACAAATTACAACCATCTGTATTGGCAAACCTCACCTAAATTTGATGAATGTAATCTTGGGTTCAGCAGTGTTTAATAAAGTACTAAAAGCACTTTCTGCCTCAGAAATTGATATTATAATTCTTTCGTAATGAAACTAAAGGCTAAGTTAACATTAGGCATCGGCTTTCTCTTTTTGGTGATATTGGTATTTGGAATATTAGGGATTGTCTCAATTAGCAGATTAAGCATAGACGCAGACAAGATTTTAAAGAATAACTATGAGACTTTGGTTTATGATAACAATATGCTAAAGGCTTTGGATGAGTTGCCAGGAAACCAGAAAGCATTTAATTATTTTGAATCAAACCTAAAGAAACAAGAAAACAACATAACCGAATTTGGAGAGGGGGACGCAACCAGACTCTTAAGGACAAATTTTGAAGAGTTAAAGCGAAACCCTAACGATAGTAGCAACTACAGAGAAATTAGTCAGGCCATACAGCTTATAAATACCATTAACCAGAATGCTATTTTACGCAAAAATGCTACTGCGCAACATACCGCCAACAGTGCAATTTTTTGGCTCACAATCATCTTTTCAATCCTAACTATTCTTTCTTTTACGCTTACGCTAAATTTTCCAGCTGTTATTTCTAAACCTGTAAAAGCATTAGCCGAGGGTATTAAAGAGATTGCCAACAAGAATTACGGAAATAGGATTGTGTTGGAGCAAAATGATGAATTTAAGGAACTGGCAGATGCTATAAATACAATGGCTGGGAAGCTGGATGAATATGAGAATAGTAATCTTGCTAAGATAAAATTTGAGAAAAGTAGAATTGAAACTATCATCAATCAAATGAAAGATGGCATTATAGGGATGGACGAAAACAACCATATACTGTTTTTAAATGCAGTTTCGGAAAAAATGTTGGGACTGAAAGAAAAAGAAATTATTGGTCAATATGCTCCAGATGTTGCTATCCAAAATGATTTGATGCGGAGGTTGTTACAAGACGAAAAGCAGAACGAACTAAAGATATTTGCGGATAAAAAGGAAAGTTATTTTAATAAGGAAGTAATAAGCGTGAGTAATGAAGACCAACTGATAGGAAAAGTAATTGTTCTGAAAAATATTACGCCTTTCCACGAGTTAAATGAGGCAAAAACCAATTTCATAGCCACTGTTTCCCATGAACTAAAGACCCCAATATCATCTATAAAGATGAGTTTGAAATTGCTTGAAAATAAAATAACAGGCAATTTAAACGAAGATCAAGCCCAATTGGTAGATAGTATAAAGGACGATAGTAATAGGCTTTTGAAAATAACGGGAGAACTTTTGAACATGTCTCAAGTAGAAACAGGTAACATACAACTAAATATACAGCCTTGCCCCCCGTACGATATTTTACAGTACGCCATAGAAGCGGTAAGGGTTCAGGCAGACCAAAAGCACATTACTCTTACCGTAAATGCCGCTACCAACTTGCCAAAAGTGAAGGCGGATAAAGAAAAGACAGCATGGGTATTAATTAATTTCCTCACTAACGCCATTAGATATACCAACGAAATGGGGGAGGTAACAATAGATATCCAAAAGGAAAATGGAAAAGTTTGTTTTATGGTAATTGACTACGGAAAGGGCATTGAATCAAAATACATAAGTAAGATTTTTGATAGATATTTTCAAGTGCCTGGCACTATAAAAACGGGTACAGGTCTTGGTCTTGCCATCAGCAAAGAATTTGTAGAAGCCCAAGGCGGCAGCATACATGTGGATAGCGAATTTGGCGTTGGAAGCACCTTCTATTTCTATTTATTGAGCTAAAGAAGTAATTACAAAGCCTTATTTGTAAAATCCTAATAGCGCTTAACACAAATTGCTCCCTCACTTGTATAGATCCCTTCTTTTTTACACAAACACATGCTTCTAATACAAAGGAACCTGCCTTTTTTGCCATATTAATTAATGATTACATTCTGAAATCATCTATACCTCCACTCAAGTATCAATTCTATTAAAAACTGTTACTATCCCTAAAAAGAAAGAATAACATTAAAGTCAGTCCAAAAGCATCATTCAATAAAACATATCTTTTTCTCTTTAAAATAATGGAAATTTTAAGCTTTTTTAAATGACACAGGTACTATTTCACCGTTTTGTTAGAAAACTATCAAAAAAATAAATTCAAAAAATATATATTTGTCTAAAATTGATTAGGAATTGAAAAAAAATATTGGAATTGCAACTTTTTCTTAACACATATTAATCAAACACATAAGTTTGCACTCCCGATGCAGCTGTATGGATAAAAAGGTTTGTTTTTAAACGAGTTTTTTATTTTTAATTTTAAACATTTATGAACCCTAATTTAAAAAAAGTTACAGCTGCAGGTCTCTTAGTTACTATTGGTATTATTTTCGGCGATATTGGTACATCTCCCCTTTATGTATTTAGTGCAATTATTGGTTCAAATAAGATTGAACCTGCATTAGTTTATGGTGGGGTTTCTTGTGTTTTCTGGACGCTTACGCTGCAAACTACTTTTAAGTACATTTTATTAACGCTTCAAGCTGATAATAAAGGCGAGGGTGGTATCTTTTCATTATACGCACTTGTATGGCGCTACCGTCATTGGCTTTATTTCCCTGCCATAGTTGGTGCGGGAACATTACTTGCTGATGGTATCATTACTCCGCCTATTTCTGTTGCCTCTGCCATTGAAGGTTTAAATGGCGTTCCCGGGTTAGAGTCAACAATAGTTCCTGGTAATTTCCTCACTATCAGTATCGTAATCGCAATTATTTCCTTGTTATTCTTCTTCCAACAGTTTGGAACCAAGGTAGTAGGTAGTTCTTTTGGACCTATAATGTTTATTTGGTTTGCTATGATTATGTTTTTGGGTGGTATTAACATTGCCCATTATCCTCAAATTTTAGCGGCAATTAATCCTTATTATGCAATCGAATTGTTATCCGACCATAAAGTTGGTGGCTTTTTAATACTAGGTTCTGTTTTCTTATGTACTACTGGGGCGGAAGCATTGTATTCTGATTTGGGGCATTGCGGAAAAAAGAACATTCAGGTAAGTTGGATATTTGTGAAGCTATCATTGCTTGCCAACTACTTTGGACAGGGTGCTTGGATGTTACGTAGCGACAACCGCGACTTGTTTGTGGATGCACAACATGGTAAGTTTTTGGTTATGAAAGGTGTAACTGCATTAAATCCTTTCTTCGAGATGATGCCACATTGGTTTTTACTATCCGGTATTATTATATCAACCTTGGCAACCATTATTGCTAGCCAAGCTTTAATAAGTGGTTCGTTTACTTTAATAAGTGAGGCTGTTAGTATGGGTTTTTGGCCTAAGATTACCATTAAATTTCCTACAAACATCCGGGGACAAATCTATATTCCGAGTATCAACTGGTTGCTTTGGGCTGGTTGTGTGGGCATGATGCTCTACTTCCAAGATTCTGAAAAGATGCAAGCTGCTTATGGGTTCTCTATTACTGTGGCAATGTTAATGACCACTTTACTGATGTTCTATTACATGAAGTTTGTGAAGAAGTGGGCTCAGGTGCTTATTTTCATCATCTTAATGGTGTTCTTAACCGTAGAATTCTCATTCTTCCTTGCCAACGTTTCTAAAATTAAGAACAGGTGGCCGTTCCTTGTTTTCGAGTTTACTTTAATATTTGTAATGTATATCTGGTTTAAGGCTAAGAAGATTACAAATAGGTTCTTGATGTTCGAGAATCTTTCAAACTTTATTCCTGCTTTGAAAACCCTAAGTGATAATCATGATGAGGCAAAATATGCAACGCACTTGGTTTACCTTACCAAGTCTAACAACAAAAGGGCTATTGAAAAGAGGGTGTTAGAGTCCATATTAACCAAGAGACCTAAGCGAGCCGATGTGTATTGGTTTGTTCATATTGATAGAACCGATGAACCATATACGATGGAATATCAAGTAGAAGAAATAGAGCATGATAAGATAATAAGAATAGAATTTAGACTTGGTTTCCGTATTCAACCGCGTATCCATTTGTTATTTAAGAAAGTGATGGAGGACATGGTAGAACATCACGAATTGAATGTAGCTGCTAATGAGAATGAAAAGGCATTGAACAAACTTAACATCTCTGGTGATATTCGCTATGTAATTATACAACGCTTCTTATCCGTAGAAAATGAGTTCTCATTGAAAGAAGGGTTTATTCTTAATTCCTATTTTGCCATCGGCAAGATTGCCCAATCTGATAAGAAAGCATTTGGACTAGACTGGAGTGATACCGATATAGAGAAAATACCGTTGGTATTGGCTCCAGCTCAGAATATTCCATTAAAGAGAATAGGGGCTCACTAGGTTAGGTAGCTAAGGTTGACATTTTAATTATTTTCAGTATTTGGTTACTATCATTAGCTGAAATTGTCAACCTTTTTTAATGCAATACATCTCCTATGTAGTCACTTGTCTGAAAATTATTTTTCCCATAGGGTAGGCTCAGTGTTGCCTAACCTTTGAGTCTGTTTATCTTTAGCAACTACACTAGCTATGAGTACTGCTGCCAATATGAAAGATAGAACATTGATTGGGCGAGGTACTGTGAAGACGATACTGCTATTAGTTTTGGCGATATTTTGAATAGTATTCAAGTATCTACTGATAGACTCAAGTTGATGATTCCTTATTGGTAAAACACATAACAACGACGATAAAATCCATCCCCACATGCAGCATTTAAGGTGTTTTGAACCCTAAAAAGGCTATTTATCACCAAATCTTGGTCTAATTCTGCCAATTTATACCTTTTTATTAAATCTAATTTGTTTAAAAGCTTCCAAAAGCACGTTTCTCTAGGATTTATCTTGCGTGTTACGTCGTTTGTTGCTAACAATAAGAAGCTTGTTGCAAGTGTTTGTAATTTAATTGATGATAAGGGTGAATCGGATTGGGGAATGACCTCTTTGGAGGTGGATAACATACTAGCACGAAGAACTACTTGGTCGCCTCTGTGGACGGCTCCCACGGAAAAGATGACGAAGAACAAAACGACTACGGCTATTAGAAACGAGAATCAATTGCTTTACCAACCAGCACTTGTGGTGGTATTTGATAGCTTTTTATTGAATAATGATGGCATTTCGACGGCGCATAAGGAAGCAATGGGCATTCACCAAAGGGTTAAGACCACCACGCCCGTGCCAGACCCTACCCAAGCGCCAAGGATAACTATTACTTACTGCGAGGCACTTGCAACATATTGTGAATATGCGCAATGCCGCAAATGGCAGAAAAGGGAAACCCAAAGGCGTTGGTTTTATGGAAATGTGGTATAAGATAGGCGACCCCGCACCAATGGGTTTGGGAGATGCTAACCTGAAAATTAACATCCACAATTCTGGAGAGACAATCACATATTTGCTATCGCAAAAAGGGTTGACAGTTTATTTCTTTGCCCATTGGGTAACTAAAAAAGGTAGCTATGGTCCTTGGTGGGCGTTCTTTAGCACAGTGATAGCGTAAGTATGTAGTTATGAGTTATGAGTGAGGGGCTGTTTGGAAGATGAGACTTCGGAATAACCTCTTTTCTTTTTGCCTTATTTTCTATATCGAATATTTATATTTCATATTTCAAACAAGAAGCCCTTGAAGTAAATTCTCCAAGGGCTTTTTTAATGCTCAACATAATCCTACATCTAGTTTACAACAAGCTTAATAGGACTGTATCCTTTTATCTTCAATAAATAAACTCCTGTAGCTGGCTTAGCAGGAAGGTTTAGAGAAAGCAGATTGCCTTGCAATAAATAACTTCCGGTAAACAATACATTACCCGTAACAGTTACTAGCTGAACATCGCTTTGTCCTGATACTGACTTGCCAAAATTAATAACGAACTTAGAGCCATTCAATGGGTTTGGATAAACAGATATGCCTGCATTTCTTGGTGCAATAGTTACTGTTTTGACTGCAAAAAATTGTTTCTTTCCGTCATTATCAACCTGCACCAAACGATAATAGTTTACACCTTCTGCAACGTGTGTAGCTGTTACCTTATAATGATGACCGTTTGGAAGGTTAGAAGCTTTTACAGTGGCAATAGTATTAAATGTACTGCCATCTGTACTCTTTTCAACGATGAAATGGCTGTTGTTAAGTTCGGTAGCAGTTGTCCAATCAATTGAAACATTACCGTCTGACAAAAGGCTTGCATTATAAGCAAAGAGGGTAACTGGCAATGCACTACAAACCAAACCAGCGGTATAGCTAACCGGATTGGCACTTGTGTTGTTCTCGCCACCAGCAGGAACCTGATAGGTAAAATAAATGCTAACAGGGGTGCTGTCTGCAATAGCTTGCGTGAAGGTAAAATCTTGTCCAACAGAAGTCATAGCATAACCAGGATAACCACCAGAAAGACCTTGCCGAACATAAATAAACACGTAAGAACAACCCGAAATAGGAGCTAAAGGATGGAAGATGAAAGTAAGTTTTCCATTACTTGCTTGTACCCTATAGCTGAAATCTCCATTGTTTAGCGTGCCACAGAAACCAGCACTATTGTCAATATCAACAACAACCTTTATGATGGAAGAAATAGAAGAAAGACCGCTATTGTCAACCGCTTTTGCGGAAAGAGTATAGTTGCCAGCAGGAACGTTTGACCAATTGTAAACGAAAGGACTATCTGTTAATGTACCCAATAATAAAGCACCATTATAAATGTCAACTTCAGTAATCTTACCTGTTACGTTAGTATCAACAGCACTTACATTGATAAAGATGTTGGCGGGTTCTACAAAACTTGCTTTATTAGCTGGAGAAACAATACTTATTACTGGGGGTGCGGTAGTAATACCTGTACAATTAGTACCTACTACATAACTATGCGGGCTAGCACTAGAGTTACGCTCTCCACCAGCAGGCACTTGATAAGTAAAATAGAAACTGATAGGTGTGCCATTGGTAATAGGCAGTGTGTAAATAAAATCAGAACCAACAGCCGTCATCGAAGTGCCAGGATAACCACCAGAAAGACCTTGTCTTAAATAAATAAGCGCATATTGAGAACCAGCAATAGGTTTTAGTGGATGCATAGTGATAGTAACAACACCATTATTAGTCTCAGCTTTATACTCATAATCTTTGCTCAAAGCTGTTCCACAATAGCCATCTATATTCGGTGCATTAACTGTAACATTTACTGGAATTGAAGTCGCAGATACTCCACTGCCATTAGTCGCTTTAGCAGTGATGGAATAATTACCAGCAGCTACACCAGACCAAGTAAAATTGTATGGACTAACAGTATCCGTACCAATTAAAGTCGTGTTATTATAAAATTCAACTTTAATAATGGTATCATTTACACTAGAAGCAGTTGCACTAATGACTATACTTGCAGGTGCTGTGAATATAGCAGCATCTAATGGTGCAGTAACAGTAACGGCAGGTGCACCAGCCACACAAGAAGAACCTGTTAGGTAAGAATGTGGACTAGCACTAGAATTTCTTTCCCCACCAGATGGAACATTATAGGTAAAGTAGAAGCTAGTAATTGTTCCGTCAGAAATAAGTGCATTGTATATAAAATCAGATCCAGAAGCTGTCATTGTATATCCAGGATAAGAGCCAGAACCAGTGCCAGTTCTTAGATACATGATAGCCGAAGAGCAACCTGCAATAGGTGCCAAAGGATGGAACTTATAATAAACTGTACCTGCATAAGTAAATACTTCGTAACTGTAGTCGCCACTTGTGGCAACACCTTTACAAGGAACAGGAGACACATTTACTAATACTGGAATTGAAACAGTCGTATAACCATCGGTAGCTGTTGCCATTGCAGTTAAAGAATACTTCCCAAAAGCTACATTGTTCCAAGTAAAACTATAAGGAGAACTAGTGCTTGTGCCCAATAAAGTTGTATCACTATAGAAATCTACTTTAGCAATAGTACTGTTAGAATCAGCTGCATTTGCATTGATTGTAATAGTACTTAATGGATTGAAAGTACTATTACTAATTGGAGAAATAATATTTATTGTTGGAAGAATAGGATTCTTTACAGTAATGCTAACAGGAACCGAAGTTGTTACTAGCCCGCCATTATCTGTTGCCTTTACTGTAATGGTATAGTTACCCGGTGCAACACTGGTCCAAGTGTAAGCGTAAGGGCTGTTGGTAGAAGAACCCAATAGTAGGTCGTTTGCATAAAAATCTACTTTGTAAATAGAGCCATCACTATCGTTTGCGTTTGCCTTAATGACAATAGAAGCAGGAGTAATAAATGTGGAATTATTTACTGGTGAAGTAATAGAATCCGTTGGTGCTTTATTCCCAGATGCAGTAATAAATATAATAACAGGGGCAGAAGTTAGTGTATTACCCAGGCTATCTTTAGCAATAGCTGTAAGTGTATCTGCACCAATCATCGGACTATTCCAAACATAATTAAAAGGTGCTACTGTGGTAGAATCTAACAAAGTACTACCGTTGTAAAAAGCAACACTCTTTACATTAGGGCTAGTTGTAGTGTTTATTGTAACCGACGATGTAGAAGCAAGTATTGAATCATTTGTGGGTGAAGTTATTGCCACACTCATTAATGGAATAGGCGTTTTACCACCAGCAAAATAGATATTATCTATATAGAAATCAGCAACACTTGTAGTTGGATCTCCCGCAAACATAAACGCATCGTGCACAGACATAAAATCAAAGTTTCTACCTGAATCTGGATTGTTAAATGCAGATAAAGGTATAGATACCTGATGCCAGTTGCCATCTCTGATCAATCCATATTGCTCAACACCTGCCGCAAAGTTTACCCAACTCTGCCAGAAAGCAGTAGTGATGCCAAACTTAAATTGACCTTTATAACTACTTCTAAACTGAAACTTTAAAGAACCCGTATCGAAATTACTAAGGTTAACGTATCTATTAGTAACACCCATGCCAAACCAATCATTAGCTTTAGCTTCTACCGCTAGTACATTTTTACCTTCGTAAGGAACGGGGTTTGCAATATTTGTAAGGTTATTCCAATAGTTTAAATTGGCATCATTACCTATGGTGATTGAATCTGTACAAGGAGTTGTTTCTGTATATACTCCAAAGTTTCCTGTGCTAGCATGTTGCGTTCCTACATACAATGAATCACCAGGGTTCTGATATAGTTTAACATAATCAACCAACATGTCAGCAGGCATAGGAGCAGTAATTCCACTTTGAGCAAAAATGGAAGGATAATTACCACCAACTGCTAGGTTTAATAATAAGTAGTGTGGGGTATGAAAAGCAGTCCTGTTATCAGCAGTAGGATTACTGATATCAAATGAAAAATACAGTGCACTATCTATATACATGGATATATTAGTATTAGTCCACACCATTTTATAGACATGATAATCAGCAGATAAGTCATTCGGACTATCATAGCTAGAAACTGTATCACCTTGCGGACCACCATTATTCCAGTGCATTGCACCTGTAATATGTTTATTTCCCTTATTAACAGCCAACGCAGCTGCTGCACCCATTTCTAATATGTCTATTTCACCAACTTGTGGCCAGACCTCTCCAACGGTACCTAGTGTCCAGAGGGCAGGCCATAAACCATTAGCCACATTGGGCATCTTTATCCTAGCCTCTACCGTTCCATACATAAAGTGAATACGCCCTTCTGTTTTTATTCTTCCAGAAGTGTATGAGTTTCCACCAAAACTTTCTTGGCGTGCTTCAATAACTAGGTTGCCATTCTCAATCCTCACATTTTGAGGTCGGCTTGTATAGTATTCTAATTCTGAGTTACCCCAACCCCAACCAGCAGACCTGTCCGATCCATTACCAAAGTCATAAGTCCAGTTGTTGTTGTTTAGTGTTGCGGAATCAAAATTATCTTGCCAAACGAGCGTCTGTGCATCTAGGGTAGCAATACATCCCGAGAGAAGTAAGGAAACTACTAAGAAAGTCAGTTTCAATTTTCCGTTTAGAAGATTGAGTACAAAAGGAAACTTTTTCATAATGAAAGCATTTAAAATAATTAAAAAATATTGCCTTTGTTTTTAGCAATAAGTGTTGTGTTATCAATCTTGTTTTGTGTTTATTAAGTATGTAGGGCAAGAATGATTGTAAATGATTTCATTAGAATAACATTAAAAATGAAGTGCTATATTCAATAAAATAGCGAATAAAAATCAGAAATGTAAAGCTATCTTTTATTTGTCTCGTTATTCAATTACACTCACTTCATTACTACGTCTTACAAGAAAAATTAACCAAAAAAGGTTTTTACTACTACTATAGTACTACATCATTAGTAATTATATACTACATCAACTTGAAACTAGATATATTTACAACTCAACGTTGCCTAACTAAATATGAAAAGAATACTACTTCTTATTTGTTTACCAATTTTCTCATTCGCACAGAACACTATTGGTTTCCCCGACATTATCAGTTATTCAAAACAAGCATACGGTGGTGGGCTTCAAAACTGGGACATTAAGCAAGATAAAAACGGTATTGTTTACTTTGCTAATAACGAGGGATTAATTTCTTTTGATGGTAACAACTGGAATCTTTACCCCCTGCCCAATAAAACCATTGTTCGCTCAATAGAGATTGGGCAAGACAACAAAATATATGTAGGTGGACAGGATGAACTCGGCTATTTCTCTCCTGCAAACAACGGGCGTTTGCAATATCATTCACTTACACAGTTTCTGCTTCCAAAAGACAAATCTTTTGGGGATGTATGGGACATTATCTCATACAACAAAGACATCTTCTTTCGTTCACAAAACAAAATATTCAAGTTTGTAAATGAATCTGTGGCCACTTATAATGCTACTTCAGAATGGACGCTACTTACTATTTGTAATGGAAATCTATTTGCACACGATTTAAGAACTGGGTTGAAGCGTTTTGAAAACGACTCGTGGTCGCCTATATTTCCAACAAATGATCCTCTTGTAAACGACCCTGTAACTTCTATTTTACCTATTCACAAAGACAGTGCATTGGTTACAACTCTAAAACATGGGCTGTTTATTATTTCCAAGACGGGAATTAATAAACTACAATCAGTCAATAATCAATTGTTCCAAGACTCGCGTGTTTATGCTGCTACCAAAATAAACGATGAATGGATAGCACTTGCCACTAGTAATGACGGTGTGTATGTTATCGACCTCAAAGGAAATATCATCCAGAGTTTTTCTAAAACTGATGGCTTGCAGAATAATAATGTACTCAGCATCTTTTTAGATAACCAGAGTAATTTATGGTTAGGGTTAGACAATGGGATAGACCTTATTACTTACAACAGTGCTATTAAGCAGATAAATCCTTTTTTGCAAGACGCTTCGGGTTATACTGCTACTATGTTTAATAATAGGTTGTATGTAGGAACTTCAAATGGGGTTTATAGCGTAGCGGTACAACCAAATACAGATTTAAGCTTTAGTAAAGGCACTTTTCAGCCAGTAAATAATGCAAAAGGGCAAACATGGGGGCTTACTACCATCAACAACCAGTTATTATTGGGCAATCATGAGGGTGCTTTCGAGATAAAAGACAATACAGCAGTGCCTATTACCACCTATCCTGGCTATTGGAATTTTACACCACTAACGGGTACTTTTCCTACGGCGCAGATAATTGCTGGTAATTACAATGGTTTATCAATCTTTAATTATAAAAACCAACAATTTGAAAAAGCTTCCGAAATTATCTCTGGTTTCAACGAGTCCTCTAGGTTTGTTGCCATAGATAAATACGATAATATCTGGGTTTCGCATCCTTATCATGGTGTATTCAGGATGAAAAAGAAGAACGATGGCACCTATAGCGTTACTAGTTATTCTGATAAGAATGGCTTGCCTTCTTTATTAAATAACCAAGTTTTTAAGATAAAGAACGAAGTGCTTTTTGCCACCGAAAATGGCGTTTATGTATATAATCAGCAGCAAGATACTTTTGAAGTATCAACTTATTACAACAAGTTATTGGGCAATCAAAGTATTAGGTACTTAAAAGAAGATGCGTCTGGTAATATCTGGTTTATACACGAAAAGTCTTTGGGTGTTATAGATTATTCTAGTAAAGAACCCACTATTTTGTATCTCCCCGAACTGCACAACAAACTATTAAGCGGCTTTGAGTTTGTTTATCCTATTAATCAGAGTAATGTATTTATTGGTGGAGAGAAAGGATTCTTCCATATCAATTATGAAAAATATAAAAAGAATATACCCGATTTAAACGTTCAAGTTAGGGAAGTTACTATAATAGATAAAACCGACAGCCTATTGTTTGGTGGCTATTTTAAAGATGCAAACGAACTACAAACACAGGATGCTAGCAGCAAACCACACATAGATAATCACTGGAAAACAATTCGTTTTGAGTTTTCTGCTTCTTTATTTGGCTATCAATCTAACCTAGAATATAGCTACAGATTGAAGGGTTTTGATGATAACTGGGGCGAATGGACAAAACGTACCGAAAAGGAATACACCAACCTACACACTGGAAACTATACGCTTGAGGTAAAGGTTAGGAACAATTTGGGCAAGGAATCATCTATTGCCGCCTACTCTTTTGTTATGCGTCCGCCTTGGTATCTTACTTTTTGGGCGTATCTATTTTATTTTATTGTTTTTGTTGTCGGTAATTATGTCGCCTATTTATGGCTAAAGAATAAGTTTAGGGCACAAAGAGGCAGGTATGAAGCCGAGCAAAAGCGTTTGTTATACATACATGAACTAGAAATATCTAATTCGGAGAGCAAATTGGTTTCCTTACGCAACGAAAAGTTAGAGAGTGAAATAGACTTTAAAAATTCTGAATTAGCATCGTCTGCCATGCACCTGTTAAAGAAGGGTGAATTATTAACCAAGATAAAAGGCGCATTATCACAATTAATAAAAGAAATAGATAACACACATGCCATAACAGAGCTTAAAAAGATGGTAAAGACCCTTAGCGAGGATGAACACATGGACGAAGAATGGGAAAATTTCTCTAACCATTTCGATAAGGTACACAGCGATTTCTTGAGCGAACTAAAAGAACTGCACCCCTCTGTTTCGGCCAATGAGTTAAAACTTTCTGCCTATCTGCGCATGAATTTATCTACCAAAGAGATAGCGCAATTGATGAGTATATCGGTAAGAGGAGTAGAAATAAGCAGGTATCGCTTACGCAAAAAGCTTGCTTTGGCATCGGAAGTAACTCTGTTCGATTACTTAATCAATATAAAAACAAAAGGATAAACCCATATTCCCCTGGTTGATGGATAGTATAAAAAGGTCTTTTGTTTTGGTTGTAATATTTTACATTCAAAAACAAAAGACCTTTTTTCTTTTAATAAAATTTATACAAACCCTCTACTTTCTTAATCATCCTAGTGTGTTTCTATTTCTTATTTACCACTATTAACTATCCCCCTAGTTACTACAAATAACCTCTAAGGGTTCGCCAAAGTACCCTACGGTATCAGCACCATAAGTCAATACATAATACACGTAATAAAATACCCCAGGAGTTAGGTTGCTAAATATTTTCATTTTGCCAGTAGTAGAACTAGTAAAAATATTTATCATACATCCCAAAGGCATTTTCAACTGCCCGTTTCTATCTAGCGTAACTCCTTCGGGCATCAAACCTCCCTCGCAGATGACGGCAAAATAACCAACCTTAGGGCCAAAAGATTTACAATCGACAATAAACTGACCTATTCTTCCTTTTTTAGACTTCAAACCAGTTGCCAATGCACCAGCTAATATCAAGGCTGCATAATCTTTTTCGGCCGTTGTAGGCAATGGTGTTAACGCCAAAATGGTTATATCGCCCTTCGCAACCTTATCTACGTAAGGCGCGTACAATACAAGCCCAGCTCGCAACGAAGCCGTTGCGGTTATATAAGGTGGCTTTGCTAGGTCTCCTCCCGATGTTGCTATTGCTTGTGTTTTGGTGAAATCGGTTATCAATGCTTGCAACTCATCGGGTGTTAAGGGTTGCGTATCTGTAAAAAGTGGCCCCGTCATAGACACTTTTAGTTCATCACCCATAGCAGCCAGTTTGCCAATAGGTGTTTTTTTAATCTTTGCAACGCTTACTTTTATCATAATAACTTTTTTTAATCATAAAATTCAATTTTTTTTTTAGAGCCTATAGCTTACCAGAGCAAAATATACAGTAACACACACTATAAAAACGTTATAATTACCTCAAGTCTTGCTTCTTTTGCCACAGGTAACGTTTCTTTTACCACAAGTCTTGCTTCTTTTGCCACAGGTAACGCTTCTTTTACCACAGGTCTTGCTTTTTTTACTACAGGTCACGTTTCTTTTGCCACAAGTCTTGCTTTTTTTGCCACAAGTAACTGTTTTATCGAGACAGGTAACTGTTTATTCGTTGCAGATAGCAGTTTTTTTGTTATCAGTTACAGTTACCTAGGCATCTGTAACAGTAAAATTGCTACACAGGAGGGTGAAAAGAAGACTGGGCAGGATAAACCGTGCCGAAGGAAAGAGAAATTAGGTGGGGGGTAACTTCGGCTTGTTTGATAAGCCTATTGTTAGGATACGATGCTTGAAAATATGCTTTATTAGGTGAAAAAATAGGTAGCATCGTATGTATTTTTATTCAGGGTGTAATGTAACTGTAAATGCGGGTAACTATTTTTTTTATCTGATAATAAAAGTTTTTTTTGGGTAAAATATTCTTTGAGGTAATAAAATTAGCGAGGGTTATGGGTAATGATTTACCTTATAATATTTGAAGTATTATAAGGGTTGGTAACGTGATAAAAGTTGGGTGAGATACTGCATATCTGATGAAGGGAAATTAAATAAGGGTTATTGTTGATTGTTATTAAGGTATATAACAAGGTATATAACCTATGCAGTAAAAGACCAATAATTTTAAAAGATTACACAGTTTTAAAAGAATTACATTTGTCGCATTCTATCTACAACAGCATGTCTATTATAATTGAAGGGTTAACTAAACTATACGGTACGCAAAAGGCAGTGAATAATATTTCGTTTAGTATAAATAAAGGCGAAATTGTTGGCTTTCTGGGGCCTAATGGAGCGGGTAAAAGTACGACTATGAAGATTATTACTGGATACCTTGCTGCTGATGCGGGTAAGGTTTCTGTTTGTGGAATAGACGTAGCGAAGAACCCTATTGCCACCAAGAAAAAAATTGGTTACCTACCCGAAGCTAATCCCCTTTATTACGATATGTATGTGCGTGAATACCTTGCCTTTGTAGCGGGGGTACATGGTGTGGCAAACATAAAGGAAGCGGTAGAAAAAGTAATTGTACTAACCGGATTGACACTAGAAAGCCGCAAGAAAGCAGGACAATTATCTAAGGGATATAAGCAACGTGTGGGGTTGGCAGCGGCATTAATACACAGCCCCGAAGTGTTAATATTGGATGAACCAACGAGCGGTTTAGACCCCAACCAGATAATAGAAATAAGAAACGTAATAAAGCAACAAGGGAAGGATAAAACGGTGTTGTTTTCGTCGCACATACTGCAAGAAGTAGAGGCAATATGCGATAGAATAATAATAATTGATAAAGGAAATATTGTAGCAGATGATAGGTTGCAAAATCTTACGGGCAGCAAAGCATCTAATAATGTAGTGATAGAATTGCAGGAAACAATAGAGGAAACACTCTTTGAAGGGTTGGTTAGTCCGATGAGAGCATCTGCTACCAAATGGATTTTTACAACAAATAACCCCGATTTATTGCGTAAACAACTGATGGAAGTAGTGATGAAGCATAACCTAAACATCGTTTCGTTATATAATGAAAGCAACATCAATTTGGAAGATGTTTTTAGACATGTTACAACTAAGAAATAGTCCTTACTTTTACCCCGTTAAAACGCAACAATAGTATATAAAATTATTTAATAACAAAAACAACAAGAATTATGAGTTACATTATTGAAGTGCATGCCCGTCAGATATTAGATAGTCGTGGCAATCCTACAGTAGAAGTAGATGTTACAACAGACGATGGTGCGTTGGGTCGTGCTGCCGTTCCGAGTGGTGCAAGCACTGGTATTCACGAAGCAGTAGAACTACGTGATAACGACAAAAAAGTTTATGTTGGTAAAGGTGTTTTACAAGCTGTAAATAACGTAAACGAAATTATTTCAGAAGCAATCACTGGTTTTGATGTTACACAACAAGCAGCTATCGACCAAGCAATGATTGACCTTGATGGTACTGCAAACAAGGCTAAGCTTGGTGCAAACGCTATACTTGCTGTTAGTATGGCTGTAGCAAAAGCTGCTGCCGAAGAAGCTGGTGTTCCTTTATACCGTTACATAGGTGGTACAAACGCAAGAACATTGCCTATTCCAATGATGAACATCTTGAATGGTGGTGCACATGCTGATAATAAAATAGACTTTCAAGAGTTCATGATTATGCCTATCGGTGCAAGCAGCTTTAGCGAAGGGTTGCGTTGGGGTGTAGAAATATTCCATACATTAAAGAGTGTATTGAAGAAAAGAGGTTATAGCACAAACGTTGGTGATGAAGGTGGTTTTGCACCAAATATCCAAAGCAACGAAGAAGCTATCGAAACAGTATTGGAAGCAATTGCTGCCGCTGGTTACAAAACAGGAACTGAAGTTGCGATCGCAATGGATGCTGCCAACAGCGAATTGTGGGATGGCAAAAAGAAAAAATATGTTTTCCATAAGAGTTCTGGTAAAGAGATGAGCAGCGATGAGTTGGTTAAATTCTGGGAAAGCTGGGTTAATCAATATCCAATTATCTCTGTAGAAGATGGTATGGCAGAAGACGATTGGGATGGTTGGAAAAACTTGACTGAAACAATCGGAAAGAAATGTCAGCTAGTAGGTGATGATTTATTTGTTACCAATGTATTGCGTTTGCAAGAAGGTATCGATAGGGGTATTGCCAATGGTTTGTTGGTTAAAGTAAACCAAATTGGTACTATTACCGAAACTATCAATGCTGTTACGTTGGCTCAACACAATGGTTACAACACTATTATGAGTCATAGAAGTGGTGAAACAGAAGATGTAACTATTGCTGATTTGGCTGTTGCATTAAACTGCGGACAAATTAAAACTGGTTCTGCTAGCCGTACAGATCGTATTGCTAAGTATAACCAATTGATCCGTATTGAAGAAGAACTAGGTAGCACAGGTATCTTCCCTGCTGGAAAGATTAAGTTTGGTAAATAACACCTGTTGATAACAAAAAGGTTGGTAGTTAATTATAAAATCTATAATTTTACTACCAATCTTTTTTTATTAAAAGTATTTCTCATGAAGAAAGCATTAAAGTTTATCACAAATAAATACGTTGTATCCATACTTGGTTTTATAGTTTGGATGTGCTTTTTTGATCAGAGAGATATTTTCAATACAATAGAACAAAAGAAAACCCTTAATGATTTATTAGCCAATAAACAATACTACGTACAAGAAATAGCCACTGCCCAACAAGAACTAACCGACCTTCAAAACAACTCTATCGCGCTGGAAAAGTTTGCACGAGAGAAATATCTGATGAAGAAAGATGGGGAAGATTTATATATAATTGAAGACACAACAGAAATAAAAAAATAGGTTATCCACAATATTATCCACACTTCTGCGTTTTTATTGTATCCTACCCGTTGAAACAAATATTGTTTCACTTTTTACCTTTGTAGACTATGCAAAAATTTTCGCAGGAGCAACTTATTCAGTACCTGTATGGGGAATGTTCTCCGCTGTTGAAATTGGCTATTGAAAAAGCAATGCTCGATGACTTGCCTTTACAAAAAGAGGTTAAAGCATTGCAACGAACCATCAAACAACTTAGCAAACTGAAGAAACAGTCGCCTAGTAATAGTTCGGTAAATGCAATACTTCAGTACGCCAACAGCACACCCAAAAAGAAGTAGATGGAAGACCAGATATCAGTTGTAATTAACTGGTATCTGGTAATAAATCCTAGCTAAAACAGAATCACAATTCATATAATTCTATTAGTAAGCCATCAGGATCAGCGAAGAAAGTAAACTGCTTATTAGTAAACTCATCAAATCTTCTTGGCTCACACTCTACCCCATTTTTCTTTAATTCTTCAATTGATTGTATAATATTAGCTACTGCAAAAGCTATATGCCTTAATCCTGTAGATTCTGGACGAGAGTGTCTTGGTGGTGGAGACAGAAAATAAAATAACTCTACAAGGTATGCACCATTGAGAGATAAATCTAGTTTATAACTATCTCTTTCCGTTCTATATATTTCTTGTTCTATTGCAAAGCCCAATAATTCAGTATAAAAATATTTACTCTTATTGTAGTCGCTACAAATGAAGGCAATGTGGTGTAAGCTGCGTGATGAAAGCATGTGCCTATTTTAAAATGATATTCTTTTACTAATTTGAACTACTCCATTATCAAAAACAAAACTGGAATATGAAATCTATTTGTCCAAGATTTTTCTGTATGACTATCACCTTCAAACACCTTGACCATAAAGTTTTTATCTGTATAGCCATCTGGCAACCAAACATCTACATTTCGCGCAGCTACATAGTTAGATTTAAAATCCTTGAAGCTGACTATTCCGCCACTAGCAACCTTTATTTGCTGACTATACACATCCATAAAAAAAGAGAAAATGATAAACGATAAAAGCAAGCGTTTCATTTATTATAATTTAATTTCAAAAGTAACTGAGAAACTTTAGTGCTGTAGTCAGTGAATTTTATGATTAATATTCAACTTAGTTGTGCAGTTTATTTGCAAGATTATATTTAAATCAACTACCTCTTTTTCAAAGTTTATCCTTTACCTTAGTTAAATAATTAACGACAATGCGGCGGAAAATGTTAACCAAATTATTCATTATTTCAAATAAAGTAAATGATAAAGGATAATATCTTGTACAAAATACTAGTGGTTGAAGATAATGTTGGCGACTATGTATTGGTTGAAAATATGTTGCAGGATGTTATTACCACACCTATCATTACTAACGCACCAGATTTTAGAAGTACCTGCAAAATACTTTCTTCTGATGATTCAGCTTTCGATATTGTGCTGCTCGATTTGTCTTTGCCCGACAAAAGTGGGCAAGATCTTATAACAGCCATGCTTGGATTGGTAAAAAACTGTCCCATAATTATCCTTACTGGATACGGTGATATTGCATTGAGTATTAAATTCATCTCGCAGGGAATCTCAGATTATCTCATAAAGGACGACCTTAACGCAACAACTCTTTACAAAAGCATCATTTATGCAATTGAGCGTAGAAATCTTAATGTTCAATTAAAAGAATCTGAGAAGGTATTTAGCGATTTGTTTTATTTCAGTCAGCAGCCAACTATTGTTTATGACCCAGCTAATTTTAAAATTGTTCAGGCAAACAAAGCCACACTTGATTATCTGGGTTATACCGAAGATGAATTTCTAGAGTTAACCATACTAGATTTAAAAGAAGATTCGGAAGTAGAGAGCTAGGGAAAATCTCAAGCATATTAATGATGACAATATCATAATCAACCGCCAAATTTCTAGGTATAAAAAGAAGAATGGAGAGGTGATGGACATGGAAATTTTTAGTGAACCCATCGTCTTAAACAACAAAAACTTTAGGTGCATAGTGGCAGTGAACGTCACCGAAAAGATGTTGCATGAACAAAGAATGTTGAAAGCAATCATCAAAACGCAAGAAGATGAGCGTTATGAGATTGGCAGAGAACTACACGACAATGTGGGGCAAATATTAATTACCGCTCTCATCAATTTAGGTATGCTTAAAAAACATATTAATTTTGATGGAATAGATTGGTTTGAGAAAACTAAAGAAAGCATGAACTTAGCGGTAAAGGAAGTAAGAAATCTCTCACACAGAATCGCCCCCAATTTTGCCGATGATACTACCTTTTTTGAGGCCACAAAAAGACTGTTCAGTACCTTTAATGCTGACAATACTTACGAGATAAACTTAGTTTTTGAGGACAAGGCAAAGCTATTTCCACTCAATGTAGATATTCAACTAAGCCTCTATCGCATACTGCAAGAGCAACTGAAGAACATTATTAAATATGCCAAAGCGCAAACCATAGACCTAGAAGTATCCATCGATAATAATGTACTTTTAATGAGCCTGACTGATGACGGGACAGGGTTTGAAAAGAAAAATGTGAATGAGGGAATTGGTTTTGCAAATATCAAAAGGCGTGTAGAAATCTTATCAGGAACATTTGAGGTGTTTTCTTCTTTGGGTAATGGGTGCAGAATACAGGTGCGCATCCCTTTACAGTAAAAAATAATCTGGTGTTTAGTTATCGAATAAATTTACGGTCCTATAAAAATAAAATTATTTCAGTAGATAAGCAAACGAAAACGGCCTCCTATATTATCATGGGAAGCCGTTTTTATTTAGATACAAACTTGTTCTATTCCTTCACAAATTTCCCTTTCAAAACATTACTTTTCTCATCGGTTAATTCTATCACATACACTCCATTAGTAAAATTATTAGTCTCAAGAGTTAGTGTATTGCCATTAAGAGTAACATTGTTTTTACTGTAAACCAGAACACCCGTAATGGTTGTAATCCTAATCGTATAACTATTGGTTAATGGCTTACTAAGGGTAATTTTCAAATTAGTTTTTACTGGATTAGGGTAGATAGAAATACCCCCAAGTTGTAAATCAGGATTCGTTAGTTTAACCACTGAACTATACTTAAAACTGCCATCATTATCCATCATTTTCAAACGATAATATTGAACGTTTTGTAGAGGGGCTTCGTCTATATAACTATAATTATTGCTAGTACTTAACTTTTTAGAAGCAATAATGGCAATCGGAATAAAACTATTATCTGTATTGCTTTTTTCAAGAATAAACTTATTGAAATTTATCTCAGAAGCTGTTTCCCATTTTAGTAACGTATTGTTATTTACGATAGTAGCCACAAAGGAAACCAACGTTATGGGTAATCCATTGCAAAGATTAACAGGACTACTAGCGTTCTGTGGAACAAAACTAGTAGAGGTAGTAAAGTCCGTAGAGTTGTCGCCAACATCGGTGCAACCACCACTCCCTCTTACCAAACACTTTTTATTGGTCATTCCTGGCGCTGGACTAGTCTCGTAACCAGAAGCAGTTGCTCCGTACCCAACAAGATCAATAACTGTCGTGTCGGCTATTCCTGTGCCAGATAAAGATGAAATAGTATTTACCAACGCAATAATGCCAGTCGTGGCATTCAGGTTAATAGTACCAATCAAATCCGCTGTTGGCAATGCTGCCCCCACAGTCCCGTTGCCAGATAGTTGAATCAAATAATAACTTCCTGCTGGCATAACTGCATTAATGGCTTGTACTTTCCAACCACTTGCTCCTGCACTTGAGTACTGTACAGAGCAGTTTGTAAGTGTTTGGGAAGTAGTAGTTGGATTAAATAATTCGATAAAATCATTCTGATAGACTGCCCCCGAATTACTGCCTCCACCATAAACAGCGGCAATAACTACATGAGATATTTGTCCATTGACTACTAAGAGGAGGAACAAAAAAGTAGATGTAAAAATAGTTTTCATAACAATAAAGTTTTATTTAAAGTGAAGTAAAGTTGCTTTTGAATTTTGGTCTAATATGGTAACAACTTGCGCTAAATGTGGATAACACGCAAGTGATTCAATGGTTATCCTAAATTCTGTGTGAAGAATTTTAACCACAAGGTACACAAGGAATACAAAACACAAGGCATACTGAATGTGAACTATCCAAAAAAAATAGCAGCTTTTCTGCATAGCCTTGTGTCCTTTAAAGGAAATGCAATGCCTAGATAATATCAATTATGCTTGCTGTACTTTCTGTAAATCCTTGTGTTCTTTGTGGTAAAATGCCCCTTCCCAACACTAAACTTATTTAAGCCGATTTAATACACTTGCAGATTACTTATTTTTAGGGCTTAATTTATATTCGATGCAATTAATAAAAGTGCTTGTTTGGGTTTGTTTCTTTCCAACTTTGGGCATCGCCCAATTGCATACTTACATTTCTGGTAAGGTAGTGGACGAGAGCAATTTACCCTTACATGGGGCAACTGTACAGATGCTAAATAAGCAACGCAGCACGACCACCAAGGAGGATGGCACTTTTCGCATGGCTGTTAGTCCCAATAAACCTTTTGCGCTTATTTATTCTGCTGTAGGTCGGGCTACTGTACAAAAAAGTTACATAATATCAGCTGGCAAAGAAGAAAAAGTTGTTATCGGTCTGCAACCAACCGTGGCACAATTACAAGATGTTGTCGTGCAAGATGAACGTACCCGTCGCGATGCAGGTTCTGTAAGTATCGATGCTAGTAAATCGAACCTAAATCCTTCTCCAGTTAATGGTATCGAAAGTTTGATAAAGGTTTTTGTAGGGAGTAACAACGAGCTTACTTCACAATACTCTGTGCGTGGTGGTAATTATGATGAGAACCTTATTTATGTAAATGATTTCGAAATATTCAAACCCTATCTGGTTAGTAGTGGTCAGCAGGAAGGACTTAGTTTTATTAACCCAAACATGACTTGGGGAATTAAGTTCTACACTGGCGGATTCCAATCTAAATATGGCGACAAACTGAGTAGTGTTTTGGATATTACCTATCGTAAGCCTACTAAGTTTGGCGGTTCTGCTTACACTGGTTTGCTAGAACAAGGGTTGGAGATAGAAGGTACTGCCAAAAACAATAAGGTAACGTATGTGTTTGGCGCAAGAAACCGCACCAACAGAAATCTATTAAGTAGTCAGCAAACACAAGGAAACTATGTTCCTTCTTCTTCCGATTTGCAAGCCTTAATTACCTATCAACCCACTGATAAATTGCAATTAGAATTACTCGCTAATCTCTCTGGCACCAAGTTTACTTTCTTCCCAATGTCTAGCCAGCTAACAACAGGTGTTTTTACCGCTCTTTATTCCGAAGATGTAGGATTGAATATTGATTTCTCTGGTCAGGAACGGGATAAATACAGCACTAACTTTATCGGATTGTCTGCTACTCAAAAAGTAAGTAAAAACGTAAAGCTTAAATGGATGTTAAGTAGTTTTACCGATAATGAACTGCAAAACGAAGACATTACTGGTGCTTATCTTTTTGGCAATAGAGATCTTACACAAGGAAGTGCTACCTATGGGCTCATTGTAAATCCTTTGGGTGCTGGTGCTTACCAGAATTTTAGTAGAGATAAACTGCATATAAATGTGTTCAATGCAAGCCATAAAGGAACTTGGGAATTGGGTAAAAACTATATCCAGTGGGGTAGTACAATAGAACAACAAACCGTAAACGACAAGATAGACGAGTGGCAACTAAACGATAGTGCTGGCTACTCGCTTCCTTATAATCCGCAAGTTTTAAACCTTTCCAATGTTCTAAAAAGTAATGACAACCTGAGTATTACTAGGTTTAGTGGCTATGCACAAGATAATATTCAGTTGAAAAACAACAGCGATGTAGTAATGCAGTTTGGAGCTAGGTATAATTACAATACTTTAAATCACGAGTTTTTAGTATCGCCAAGGGCAGGACTTTCTTTTAAACCAAAGAAATCTAAAAAGGATATTATCTATAAAATCTCTGCAGGCATTTACAACCAACCACCTTTTTATAGAGAGATGCGCCGCTATGATGGAACGCTCAATACCAACCTATTAGCACAAAAGAGTTGGCAGGTAACGGCAGGCTTGGATAATAACTTTAAGCTGTTCGACCGCCCCGCAAGGTTCACTTCCGAAGCCTATTATAAATGGATGTGGAATGTAGTTCCTTATGATATCAATGATGTTCGTTTACAGTACTTTGGAGAAAACAATGCTAAAGCTTATGCGGTAGGTATAGAAAACAGGCTATATGCAGAGTTGGTAAAAGATGCCGAAAGCTGGGTAAGTTTTAATGTGATGGATACCAAAGAAAAGATTGATAACTTTAATTATTATCAATATCTAAACAAATCTGGGCAAGTAATCAACCAAAATACAAAAGACCAAACGGTTGCTAGTACCGTAAAAACAGATGTTGGTTGGCTAAGAAGACCATCCGACAGAAGATTTACGTTTGGCATGTTCTTTCAGGACTATATGCCCAACAACAAAAACCTAAAGTTCTATCTAAATATGCTCTACGGAAGCAACCTACCCTACAATATTCCTGGCAGTGTAAAGTATCGCGATGCCCTAATAATACCCAGCTACCTACGTGTGGACATGGGCTTTAGCACCCTATTGATAGATGGCGAAAAAGGCAAACTACGCAGTCATTCACCATTTAAAGATTTTAAAAGTATATGGGCATCACTAGAGGTATTCAACGTAATAGATCATGCCAATACCATTAGTTACTTACTAATAAAAGACTACCAGAACAGCACCTTCGCCATCCCCAATACACTTA
>JANYEX010000237.1 GCA_025359725.1 Chitinophagaceae bacterium
CCAAGACTATGCTATTTTAAGAGACTAGGAAACGTGATGCTCGTAGTTTGATCAAGCAAGGGGGCATGAAAATAGAAATTCTCCCTAAAAACATGCTGCAGATTTTTCAACACACCTATTGAGTGTGTCTTCTATAAAGGAATCCTTAATCATCTGTTGCGTACTACATTTTTTTCTTTTGTTCTTACATAAAAGATAGAATACACGTATCAGTTCACTAAGCAAGACCTCTATTCCCTGTCCCTGGATTATAAAATTTCCTAGGCGATTACCACTTTGCATCCATTCAAAAACCTTATGTTCACTTACTTCTTCCCCTTCTTGACAAATGCTTGCAGCATAAGCAACAACGGATTGAGCTGTTAGTAAAGCAATAAGCTTTGAATATATCAAACATAATACCCTTTTTTTTGATTCTCCTTTTATAACATGAATGTTGAGAATGGATTTAATGCGCTTAAAAAAAAGTTCGATTTGCCAACGTATTTTATACACATTCATCATCAGGGATGGTGTAGCAATCATGCTTTCTGGCACATTTGTCACAAACAAAGAGTAAGAAAACCAGTCAAAATAGTCTGCTTTCATAGTCTTGCTCTTATCTCGCTTGATTCTTTCTTTCTTATATCTGGCAATTCTTTGTTTGCGAACGTATTCTGGAACTTTTTCCCCTATAAGTCTGACTTTCAATTTCAGCACTCCAAGGTACACTATTTGGTCAATTACCTGACCACATCGTGTCTTTATAGCTAAAAAATCATATATGTTAATTGGATCCACATCATGATAATTTAAGTATACGTTGGTGTCTTTTTTTAGCCTTGAAAGAAAGAATGCTTTAATCTTATCTATAATCGACATCTCGCTCACATTAAAATAACCTAAGTCTCTTATCCACAATTCACCCTTTTTGATGTATTTTCTTGTAGACTTTGAAAAAAAACTCTGATCGGGTATAGAACCTGCAACAATAGCTATATTTATTATGTTATTGTATATTACACTCATACATACATTTAATTTCATAAAAGATGAACTGGCTGAACCCCCGCAACCCTTAAAATCATCTGCAAGTTTTTCGTGAAGCTTTATTTGAGTGCTATCTTCAAGGATAACGTCCTTAAACATATGAAACGTTTCCGCGTATCCACCTTTAAAACCATGCGTAAGTTGCCGCTGTATAACTTGAGTGAAAATTTCTCGTAAAAAATTAACAGTCTCAATATTTCCCAAACGCAAACACACTGCCTGTGCGGTAACACTTATTTTAAACCATGCAACTAACTGTAGACTCAATGCATTCTGAGTTATTGCACCATTTCCAAACGAAGCAAAAACTAGAACTAATAAAAATGCAACAGGAACCAATTTTTGATTGCTTTTTTTAGTGTAACCAGAAATGCTCGCAATATCATTGATTTCTCCACTTGATAACCAACCGAAAAGTTGCTTGCCAAATTCGTGGATGGTGTTTTTTTCTCTATTTAATTGATCTAATTTTTGCTGTATTCTTTCGTTGCGTTTCTCTACTGTGCGTCGGGTACATGCTTGCTTTTTTGATTCTTTCTTTTTCTGTTTTTTGCTCTGTCCGCTCTCTTTTTTTCTTCTTTTTTTGTCTCTGTTGGTCTGTTTCTCTTCTGGGGTCTTTTTTGTTTTTTTGTCTTGTGATAAGCTCATCCTTAGCGTCCTTTTGTTCGGTTGTTTTGTCAATGAATACCGATTTTCAATTGGACGCCTTTTTTTGTACACTCCTTTCTTCAGAATTCGTTCGAATTCGACTAACTGCACGACATCGAGCTTGACCTATCAGTAGCAAACACGGATGTGCTACCAAAAACACTAGGTCTTTTAGAGGCCCCTTGAGCACGCTTTTTTAAAATCACCACCATTTTATAGGGCAATTCACATTGAATAAGAACGTGTTCATAGGCTTTACAGTATTGTTTGAGATGGGTCATTTTGCTTGATGCATATGGGGCGTCGCCTCATAGGCATCCAATAAATACGCCGGGGGCGATTTTATTTGATGCCTATGAGGCTGTGCCCTGGGCTATTGCAATTGTAAGCCCTTCGGGCTACCAGAGAAACCTTTTCAACCATTAACTCATGTAAACTCGCGTTGGAATACAGAAAAATTCTATAAACCTTTATAATATTAACGACATAGAGGGAAAAAAATTGACCGTACGCATTAGTGCATTGATTGCCTGTCTTGGAGTCTGGTCGGAAAAGTTGTCGCTAATACCATTGGGAAGCTTGCTATCCCGTTTAGAAGAGTGATTTTTTAATCCTGCACTTTTCCTCCCTCGCTTTTTTAAAACAAAGTTAACAAAAAATGGCGGAGCTTGTCTTTCGTTTAAAATTTTTACTTTACACAGCCTTCTCATTATATTCTAGAGCACCCATGAGTTACTTAGAAGTGCGGTAGTCCTCTACCGCTTTCATTTCTTATTTCTTACTGCGAAACTCATGTGCTCCATAACCTATCCAACACTACCTTATGGCTTCGCGTCAACGTTTACATAATACGAGATTGAGTATTACAACCTCTAGAATAGTCTTGATGTATTTGCAACCATAAGCTTCGTGATAAGAAATGAAAGCGGTAGAGGACTACCGCACTCCAAACGCTTTGCGCAGCCATAAGTTCGGTGCTGGATGGGTTTTGGCATACATGAGCTTCGCGATAAGAAATGAAAGCGGCAGAGGACAGCCGCACCCCAAACTCGTTGCGCAGCCTTTTGTTAAACTGGAAAACATTTGTGGGGGCATTTTCTTAAG
>JANYEX010000250.1 GCA_025359725.1 Chitinophagaceae bacterium
AGATGGTACAGTTCATGGAATATGTATGGGAACAATGTGTTCTGAGGATGTTAACTACTATATTAATCGTCCATACTATGATAACGACACCCACGGACTTTTTGCAGTTCTTTTTGCAGGGATGGAAGTAAATAACTTAATGAAGAAAACAGAGGATGCTAAGGCAATGTCAAAATAAGATGGTGCTAGATTTTATTAGACTATTCGGGGAAATTAGTTAAAGATTTAAATCAGTTTTACTATACTTTGACTGTCATTGTAAGCCAACATTCAGTAAACTTCAACTGACTTATTGAAAAAGACAGCCAATATTCACTTTTTTCTCCCAAAGTTATTCATAGTAATTGCCTTAGACGCTCAAGAAACTATAAATAGAAACTCTATTAAATTCATTTCAATTTACAAGGAGGTCTATTTTATTGGTTGGAAGAAGAATATTTCCACCATTCGCTCAAACTACTGCAATCTTTATATTGTTGGTCGATATTTATATAATAGTTTGGAAGATGTTCTTTAAACCACTTTGAAAGTGCTGCATGTTTCTTTTCCTCCAAGGCTCTGTCTGCAACGCGATTATAATCATCCTTTAGATTTTCCCTATGTGGTTGCGTTCTATTTTTCAAATAAACAATACGAACCATTTTCCTGCCCCTTTCGTCTGTATAAACATTAGGCTTAGAAATATCACCTGGTTTTAAGTCTTTAATAGAATAAACTAAATCCTTGTCAAGTTGATCGATATTTAGATAAGAAGAACCATCTCTTGCCGTAATACTCCCCCCGCTAAATTTACTACTTTCATCATCACTGTATTTGTCGACAGCTTCACCAAAGCTTATCCAACCATTTTGCACTAAGGTTCTAACAGAATCAAGTTTTTTAACAGAAAGAGCTACTGCATCATCTGTAACCTGAGGTATCTTGAGAATGTGTCTAACAATTGCATCATCACCCGCTCTACTTACAAGCTGTATGATATGAAACCCAAACTTTGTCTTTATAACATTTGATATTTGACCATCTTTAAGTCTAAAAGCAACTGCGGTAAAGGTTGGGTCGAACTCTTTGCTTGTGCGGTTTAGATTATATTGACCCCCATTGTCTTTACTTCCTGGATCTTCGGAGTAAAGTTTACAGAGCTGGTCAAACTTTTTAATACCTAATTCTGCCTGACGTTTGTATTCATATAATTCCCTAATGCAAAACTCTTCAATTTCCTTACTTGCCTTTGGCTGAGATTGAACCTGATTAATTTCTATTTCACTTTCATAAAAAGGTAAACTGTCTTTAGGTATCTTATCGTAATAAGCTTTAACCTCTGTAGGCGATATTTTTATGTTTTCCAATATTTTAGACCTCATTTGGTCTGAAAGTTTCCTTTCCTTAAATGGAACTCTAAAATCCTCTTTTATCTGATAAACAGTCCTTCCCGCAACTTGTTCCAATACTTCTTTAGAACCATAAGCATTAATAAAACCACGAATCTGATTGTCAAGTCCTGCCTCAATATCTTCCTCACTTACAACAAGGGAATCTTTTTCTGCTTGCAGAACAAGTGCCTTCTGAATCAGTTGCCCTTCCAAAAAAGCACATTCAGGATTTGGGGGAAGTTGAGCTTCTTGTCCTTGACGTTTGTAATCTGCAATTGCATTATTTACATCAGAAAGCAAGACTATCTTATCTCCGACCTGACCAATGATTTTATCTGCAATTACTTTCTTGGTCTGCGAAAAACCAGAAAGACAAACTGCAAGTAATATATTGAAACACAAAAACTTTTTCATCATACTATTTTATTGTTACTTCTATTAAGCAAGACAAATCTAAAATTAGATTATTGCCTTTATTAAAAATAGAAAAAATCCAACTCTTTTACTATTCAAACTTCTTCACTTTAACAAACCAAAAATCTCTATAACTCAAAATAAGGTTTACTTGGGCATATCTCTCTTGGATTAGACCAGCCGTTGTTGTACCACGTTGACCAATTTCAAAATTTAATTGAGTTCCCAAATTACTCCTCAAAAAGTTTTTACCACCACCAAAAGTTATTCCATAATCAGAAATCTGTTGCCCAGTAATTTGTAAGTATGAATTACTGTAAAATAATCCTGCTTGCCAAAAGTGACGCTCAATTGTAATGTCTCTAAAGGTTTGTTTTTTAGCTGCTTCAAAGCCGATACCCAAAAAATTGCTATTTACTAATTTATAACTAATCCCTTGATAGTTTAAATTACTCCAGTTTTGGAAAGAATAATCAACAGCAAAAGTGTATTTGTCTTTTAACTTAGCAGCAATACTTCCAGCATATTGTGCTGGCAAAGTGATTACTTGAGTCTTAAAGTCCTTATATCCAGGTAATGCTGTATTGCCATCGGTTACTGTCAGGTTATAATATCCATCAATAGTGGTTTTAAAAGTTGCAGTTCCGCCAAGATATAATCTCCAATCTTTACTTATTTTCTTATTATACTGAAAACCAGGTTTAAAATAAGGAGAGCCAATTACTATTTTACGATTAGTTACCAAAGCACTATCAACACCATAACCAGGGCTAATATTTTCTGTTTGACTCAATTGACCAAAAAGATATGCTGCTTGAAGCCCGACAGAAAAATTCTTTGTCAACTGATACGCATTGGAAAGATAAACCTGATTTACACTCCCAGTGCCTTGATAATAAGCTGGTACAGCGAGGTTCGTTCCCAAAATATATTTATTTCCATAGAAGGAATAATTAGCGGTACTGTAAGGTAATATACCAAAGCTAATGCCCCACTTTGGTTTTATTTTAATTGCCAAGGAGAACTTTTTTATTTGCAAATCTGAAGAGGCATCTGAACCAGCTGCAATTGGTGAGCCTGTGTAATTTATGAACTTAGCGCGAGCAGAAATTTCAAAATTAAAAAACTTGTCATCCAGTGCGCTATAAGATGCTGGGTTTGCATTGTAAAGAAACCTATTAGAAGATAAAGCCATTCCAGAGTGACCCATCCCAGAAGTTCTATCAAAACTACTATGCTCAATATCACCAATTCCAACTATGGAATATGGCGAATTATTGTTTTGGCAATTTGCAAATTGTATGAAACAGATTAGCCCAGAGATGTTTAAAAGTATTTGTTTAATCAGCATTTTCATTGTTTTCCCTATTGAGGCTGAACTGTAAGGTAATAAATTTCTAGTTTTGTAGCGTTGGTTTTAGTATTAACAGTATTATCGCCTACCACTATTCTTGAAAACTCTGTAGAAGCTGAAGAGTAAGATGGTAACAAAAGAAGCCCGTAATTATTTCCCAAAGGATTTGTAATTAATTGCTTTATATAATTAGATACATCATAAGAGTACCCTGTATTATCATTGTATGTTGGGTCTAGATATAAATTACCAGTTTCAGCCTGACCGTTAGTTGGCGATGTTAATATTGGGCCGACTGTATTAGTTTGGTTTGTATTAGCAAGTGTCAATGTGGGTGGCAAGAAGAAGTATGTATCGTACGTGCCACGAACGGGAACAATCTTTAGACGTGCAGATAGGATTTTAATATAATAGGGCACCTTTAATAATTCACTCAGTGAAGGAAATGAAATTTTAGTCACTACACCTGACGCATATTGGCTGTAAGCCCGATTATTTAATAATTTGCTAGATATAATACTATCGTAATGACCAATATTATTTAGCCCATTTTTTAAATTAGCTCGGTTGACAGTGATATTATTAAAATGATGCTGCTTATTCCCTAAAACAAAATCCACATGACGCTTTTCCAAAGTATCTACACCTGCTTTTGAATAACTCAACCTCATTACTATATTATCATTACAATTCAAGATTAAGTTTGCGTTCGAATTACTGCTTATTTGCAGCCCGTTAAGATAGTAAAGGAAATTACTACTGCTTTGCATGTCTACATCAGAGGGATTTCTTAATTTACTTAATAGTTCTTTACCAAATGCATCACTTAGTTTTATACTAATTGAATCAGTATAGAACGTTGGATTCACAACAAAATCACCAGACCCGATTGGAGTTGACGAAGTAGCAAACTGTTGGTTGTTGTAAAAATTAGAAGCATATTGTGGAAGAATAATTTGTTCAGATAGCTTTCTAACGTCTAAATGAAGCGCTTTAGTAGTATCACCGTAGTAACTTTTTGTCAATCTTAAAATTAAACGTAAAGAGTCATAATTTGTACTATCGTAGCTTAAAGCGTTTGTTGCAGCATAAGAAGGGGGCTGTAAATCAAAAAAACATTTCGTATCAATTCTGCCAAAAGAAGTATCAGTGTATCCACCCAATAGCGTTACACCAGTAGCAGATGTCGGGAAGGAATCAACATATATGGTAGATAAACTTGTTGAAAAGGTATCAACTTTTATAATTTGTGTATATTGATTATCCACGTATTGAGAACCGTATTGTATGTCGACCTTTTGACAACCTGCGATGTAGATAGAAATAAACAACAATATAAAAAGGAACGACCTTGAATGCATGTGTATAAATTATTAGTGCTGTCAAAAGTAATGGATTACTTTCTAAGAATGGCAATAGTATAATACGAGCCTGTTACAGAATTGTTACTATGGATTAATGATGTCATTATACCGACAATTATAATAATTTTATCTGCAAACAATATTATATCGCTTAAATACTTGCTTTTGTAAAACCAACTCTTTTTTAAGTACAATAAAATATCATTTGGTAGATAAAATATCTTTATTAATCAGGCAAAAATAGATGGAAATCCATTTTAACTATTTGCCTAACACCCACACTTATAATTTCATCGAAAATTTTATGACAATGAACAAGGTTAAGTATTTCTTTTTTTTACCAGCAAGTATAGTTCTCTTACTTATTGCTTGTAATCACACTGTTACAAATCCTCTACAAAGTGGCAACTGGGTTACTCGTTCTGAAAGTGATGCCAATGCGAGGTTTCAGGCAGTATCGTTTGTAGTTGGTGACACATCTTACATAGGAACTGGTTACGATGGGCTAACTAGATACAGTGACCTTTGGTCGCTGGATGCGACTGGTCGTTGGCATGAATGTGCAAGTTTACCTCAAGTATCTGGAGATTCTGCTCCAGCTCGCAATGGGGCTGTTGCGTTTGCAATTGGCAGAACTGGCTATCTAACTACAGGTACTGATGGTTACAATAAGTTCAAAGATACTTGGGCTTATAACGTCGACAATAATACTTGGGTACAAAAAGCAGACTTTGCCAATGGAACGTTGCCTGGTCGTTATGGCGCTTCGGCCTTTGCAATAGGAAACTATGGCTATGTTACAAGTGGTAACGACAATAACTATCTTAAAGATTTGTGGCAATATGATCCATCGACAGACAAATGGACTAAAAAAGCTAGTGTAGGCAGTTTGGTTAGTACACCTAATGGTACAGACGGTTACAGCACCGCTGGTTTCAAACGTATGCTTGCCACTACTTTTGTATATAAAAATCAAGGATATATCGTTACTGGTCTAGGTGGTGGTGGAACTAATGTAACTGACTTTTGGAAATATGACCCGCCAACTGACACTTGGATTTCTTTAAGACAAATAGCTAATATTAGCACATCTAATTACGATGATGACTATACAGATATCGCTCGTAATAGTGGTGTAGCATTTGTACAAGGTGACTCAGCTTATCTAACTGTCGGCATTAGTGGTGGATATACCCAAAAAACTTGGGCTTATGATTTCAAAACAGATCTGTGGAGTCGTAAAACAAGTTTCGAGCGTTCAGGTCGTGAAGGAGCTGTTGCTTTTGTATTAGGTTCAAGAGCTTTTGTTTCTATGGGTAAAGCTAGTTCTACATATTTTGATGACTTAGAAGAATGGCAACCTAACGCAGCATTGAATACAAATGATTAAAAAAAACTGGATTTATATCCTTTTTGGCTTTTCAGTTCTTGCTTATATAACTTCAGAGTTAATTTTTAAGAAACAAAGTCAGCAAATTGAAGTAAAACCTGTAAGCACTTTAAATGGATGGGGATATAAGATATATGTTGGCAAAAAAGTTTACATTTATCAAAAAAATATTCCAGCCGTTGCAGGAACAAAAGGTTTTGTTAGTGAGAAGGAAGCATTAGTAGTAGGTAATTTTGTTGCAACTAAAATGAATAAACAACAAAGAATGCCTTCAATAAATCTTAAAGAGTTGGATAGCCTAGGAATTACGAGGCAATAACATAGATCTAAAAAAGAGGTTAATAATTATTAACCTCTTTTTTTATTCCATAAAGAAAATGAGTCACATTTGTAAGAGTGCAAATACCTGCACTTGACACCATTATTAGTTTAAATTATGATACTCTTTTATATAGTCCATCACGAGCTTTCTGACGCCATTGTTTTGCAGGCATATCTTTCCACAACCGACTTTACTAATAATGTATTGATTGTAGATGAAAATACTTTAATCAATACTCATTTAGAAAATCCTTCTGCCATAATATGTTCTATTCCTGCCCTTTCAAACAATATTTTAAAGTGGCTGAAAAAGCAACAGTCTCGCCCTATACTTATCTGTTGCGGAACGGGCAGCGAGATAGAAAACTTAGTAAATACCCAACAAGTATTTGCTTACTTACAAACTCCATTCAGTTTGGAAAGGGTAATGTCTTTAAAGAAAAATATTTACGATTACGTTTATAATGTCGCAAAACTTGATGCAGAAAAAAAGAAGGAATTCCTTTTTATCAAATCAGATTATAAACTTATTAGGATAGACCTGCCTGATGTTCTTTTCTTTTCGGGATTGAAGGATTATACTCAGATATTTTTAAAGGGAAAGAAAGCACCGCTAACTACACTTAAAAACTTAAAAGAGTTCGAAAATAAACTGTCTTCCGAGTTTGTGCGGGTACATAGGTCTTATATAGTTGCCATGAATAGGATTGATTACATAAGTAAAAATGAAATTATCATAGAAACTTGCACTATACCCATTGGCAACACTTACAGAAAGATTCTGGAAGATGCTATTGCCCGAAACTCTTGATAAGACTTTTAGAGACCTTTTATTCTAAATAATAGATAGCTTATTAGTAATAACAGGTTACTTGTTCTAAGAAAGTGGTCACTTATTGAAAATAAGAGGTAAGTTATCCCAAGTAAATGGTCTCTTATTTCGATAAGGTTGCCTCTTATTTATAACCTTGCGAAGCCAAATATCCTTACCCAGCCATTATAATTTCTTCGGTATGCCGCTATCTGTGTAAAATTGTACCTGTTAAGATGGATAAGCTACGTATAAACTTATTGGTTACCTGCTGCCTATTCTCTTCATTTTTTGTGAGGGGGGTGGCACAAAACGTTCATCTTTTTATTAACCCAATAGATGTTTCTTCTTCTTATATAAACGATAGGCTTCATCCAAAAACACAGTTTGCCACACTTGTTCAATGCAATCAATATATACAACAATTACCCGGACAGTTGCATGCACAAGGATACCTTTCTGCATCAATAGATAGCATTAATCAGCAAAAAGATACGATGCAGATAAAACTTTTTGTAGGGAAAAAGTATAGTTGGAATGGAATTTCAGTCAAAGAAAAGGATAAGCCTTTGCTTGCGCAATTGAACATTGGGGATAATTGGTGGAAGGAAAAGCCAATAAATACTGATCAAATAAATGCGGTAGAAAATAGGCTGTTAGATTACTTTCTTACTAATGGTTATCCCTTTGCCACAATAGGTTTTGATAGTGTTAGGATAAATGAGAGCATGGTAGATGCACAATTAAACATCCGAAAAGGTGTGACTTACAAGCTTGATAGCATCAGGATAAAGGGTACTTCAAAGGTTGATTTAAACTTTTTATATCATTATCTTGGTTTGGCTCCTGGCGGTTTGTTTGACATGCATAAACTGAACAGAATAAACCAGCTTCTGCAACAACTTCCTTATTTGCAACAAAGTAAGGATTGGAACATGACCATGATGGCAGGTAGCTATATTCTAAACTTGTATCTTCAACCCAAAAAGAGCAACCAGATAAATGTGCTAGCTGGTTTTGCTCCAGCAAATTCGCAAGCTACTACCAAACTTTTGCTTACGGGAAGTGCCGATGTAAACCTTAAAAATTCTTTTGGAGAGGGAGAAACCATCGGGCTTAACTGGCAACAATTGCAAACATCATCTCCCAGATTAAATCTTGTTTATCAGAAACCATACATTTTCAACACCCCTTATGGACTGGACTTTTCTTTCGATTTATACAAAAAAGATTCCTCTTATCTAAATCTTACCACCAAGTTTGGCTTTCAATATTTGGCAACACCTACCCAAACTGGCACTATTGCTTTACAGCTGTTTTCTACTAGTTTATTAAATGTTGATACCCTTGGTGTTATTGCCAGCAAGCGTTTGCCCGATGTTGCCGATGTTAGCAACACAAGTATTGTTGTAGAACATCATATAGATTATACCAATTATCGCCTCAACCCAAACCATGGTAATGTTTACGATATAAGTCTTTTGGTGGGCAATAAAAAGATAAAGAAGAATGCCGCCATTACCCAGATTTCCAATCCTTTTTTTAAATATTCCACTCTGTATGATACCGTACAGTTAAATAGCTATCAACTAAAGTTGAAGGCTGGTTTTGCGCACTATTTTTCTGTAAGTAGGCAATCGGTATTAAAGACTGCCATTACGGGAGGATGGATGGAAAGCCCTAATTATTTTACCAATGAATTATTTCAATTGGGTGGTTATAAATTGTTGAGGGGCTTTGACGAGGAAAGCATTTATGCCGATAAATATTCTGTGGCTACGCTCGAATATAGATACCTACTTGGGATAAATTCTTATTTCAATACGTTTAGTGATATTGGGTTAACGCATAATTCGGTAACAGGTAAAAACAATAATTTTATAGGGGCAGGTGTGGGGTTAGCCTTCGAATCTAAGCAGGGTATTATCAATATTAGCCTTGCTTTAGGAAAGCGAAATGATTTGCCTTTTAATGCCAATGAAGCAAAGATTCATATAGGCTTTGTGAGTTTGTTTTAGGGAAAAATAGCACTGCTTCCCACCTAAAAAGTGGGATAATTTAATTTTAAATCATTGTTTATTGGGTTTAAAAGTCTTATAATCTTACAATAAATAGGGAATAGATAAAAATTAATCATGAGAATTAAGGTTTGAAATTTCCTTTTGGGGACTATATATTAGCAAAGAGTCATAAAGATGAATATTAGCTACTTGGATGGATACGACATATTTATCACCCAAAGTTTTCAGCGGATTTTATTCCTAAAATCTATTGGTTTAACCAGTTTGCAACCAGTATTCACTTAGAAGTTGTCTAAAAATGATTTATAGGATTTCGTACAGTATCAAAGGAGGCTTGATTGAGGTCATTTTTGTAAAATTTCGACGGAAAATACTTCCTTACCAATTCTAAAAATACCTATTGGTGACTAGTAATTCTATTTTTAGACAGCTTCTAAGGTAAAAGAATTATTTCTTCACAGCTACTAAAGCATCGATAGCCGCTGCAAGTTTGTGGTCTAACTCGGTAACAGTATCGCCAGCATCGTGTGTATTTAACCAAATATCTACTTTGTTATAAAGGTTAGTCCATAATGGATGATGGTTTAGTTTCTCTGCTTCCAGAGCTACCCGAACCATAAAGGCAAACGCTTCTGAGAAGTTGCCAAACACGAACTGTTTGTGTAGTTTGTTGTCTTGTAATTGCCACATATTTTTCTTTTATAACCCTATTTAACCAACTTCTAACAACTAGGTTTAATGTATTCTATCGCCACGAACTTCTATCGAATCCATTATATTTGCTTCATAAAACAACCATTCGTTCCAGCGGATTCTCACTTTTTCTTTATCAAAATATGTTTCTGATAAATTGATGAATAACGTGTAATGCCCCGCTTCGCTTTCCATAAACCTGCGGTAAAAATTGCGCAAATATTTATCGTCTAGTCCTTCACTAAGTCTTTTAAAGCGTTCGCAACTACGGGCTTCTACCAAAGCCATGGTAAGCAATTGGTCGAGCATACGGTCTTCTTCCCTGCCACCTTTCTTCTGAAACTCTATTAGTTTATTTACGTAAATATCCTTGCGTTGTTTGCCTATACTAAGGTTTCTTTTCTTTAATTCGTTTAATACCAACCTAAAATGACCCCACTCTTCGGTAACAATAGGCGATAAATCGAACACTAATTTTTCTCTATCAGAGTAACGTTGTATTAGCGAGATGCAGGTAAGGGCAGCCTTTTGTTCGCAATAAGCATGGTCGGTTAATATTGCCTGAATATCCATGGCAGCAAGGTTTACCCAGCGCGGATCGGTAGGCAATTGTAAGCCAAGGATGTTTCTAGTATCTTCTGATAAGTCGTGAGTCATAAGCCGAGAGTCGTAAGTTGTAAGTAATAAGTCGTAAATAAGAAAACAAGAATCGCTAGACTTGCGACTACCAATTTACGACTTCCGTTTCCTGATTTAAAAAGGACAAAGCTAACGTCTATTAACGAATTAGATTAGTTTTGACCGTATGTATAACGATGATTTTTTGCAGGGGAAGTTATTAGAAAGAAAAGAACAGAATGCTTTTAGAACCCTGCGCCTCCCTGATGGAAAGATAGATTTTTGTAGTAATGACTACCTAGGAATAGCGCGCGTAGGAGAACAACTTCCTTTTTCTGACTTACGACTTTCTTCTACTGGATCCCGTCTTCTGGCAGGTAATTATGAACTGATTGAAGAAGTAGAACAGCAAATTGCCACTTTCCATCAAGCGGATGCTGCGCTTATATTCAATTCGGGTTATGATGCCAACCTAGGATTGTTAAGTTGTATTTCTCAAAAAGGAGATACTATTATCTATGATTTTCTTAGCCATGCCTCTATAAGAGATGGCATCAAATTATCCCAAGCACAGTCTTTTGCCTTTCTGCATAATGATTTGGACGACTTGGAAAGAAGGTTAAAACAAGCCACAGGAAACATATTCGTAGTAACAGAATCTGTTTTTAGTATGGATGGAGACCTTTGCCCGTTGGCAGAATTAGTTGATTTGTGTAAACCATATAATGCCCATTTAATTATTGATGAAGCACATGCCACTGGTGTTGTGGGCGATAAAGGCGAGGGATTAGTACAACAACTAAACTTTCATCAACAGGTATTTGCTCGGGTACATACTTTTGGAAAGGGTTGTGGTTGTCATGGGGCAGTTGTATTGGGAAGTAATTTCCTTAGAGATTACCTAATAAACTTTGCCCGTAGTTTTATTTATTCTACTGCCTTGCCACCACATGCTATAGCCACCATCAGTAAGAGTTACGAGCTATTTCCTACCATGAATAAGGAAAGAAAACACCTTCAATTGTTAATAGATTATTTTCAATCTGCCAATATTAATTATCCCAAACTTATTTCCAATACCCCCATACAAGTAGTGATAGTAGAAGGTAATGCCGAGGTAAAACGAGTAGCAAACCTGTTGCAAGATTCCAACCTCGATGTTCGTCCAATCCTTTATCCCACTGTTCCCAAAGGCAAGGAAAGGTTGCGAATAGTATTGCATAGTTTTAATACCCTTGAGGAAGTAAAGCTTTTGGTTTCGTTATTATCATAGGTATAAAAGTAAAACGGGCTACTGCATCACTGCAATAGCCCGTTTTCTTTTTACTTACAACTTACGCTTAATTTTTTACGCCTTTTTACACATTAAACCTAAAGTGCATCACGTCGCCGTCTTTTACAATGTATTCCTTACCCTCAATCCGTAGTTTACCATTATCTCTGCACACTGCTTCACTACCATACTTTACAAAATCATCAAAAGCGATGACTTCCGCCTTGATAAATCCTTTTTCAAAGTCAGTATGAATCACACTAGCAGCCTGTGGTGCTTTCCAGCCTTTATGAATGGTCCATGCCCTCACTTCTTGTACGCCAGCAGTAAAATAAGTTTCCAATCCTAACATGTTATAGGCAGAAAGAATCAATCTATTCAGGGCTGGTTGGGTCATTTTATATTCATCCATAAACATTTCCTTGTCTTCAGCACTTTCTAGTTCTGCTATTTGTGCCTCAATACTATTATTCATAATAATTACCTGTGCACCTTCTTCTTTCACATTTGCTTTTAATGCTTCTGAGTATTTATTGCCCGTATGCATACTCGCCTCATCCACATTTGCAACGTATAACACTGGTTTATCAGTCAACAAAAACAAATCTGCCACCGCCAATTTCTCATCTTTATCAAGGTTAAGGGTGCGGATACTTTTGCCTTGCAATAAACAGTCCTTGCAACGATTCAATATATCAAATTCTGCTTTTGCTTTGGTATCGCTACCTACTCTCGCCATCTTTTCTACCTTACTCCACTTCCTTTCTACGCTATCTAAATCCTTTAGTTGAAGCTCGGTATCTATTATTTCCTTATCGCTTACAGGGTTTATTGCCCCTTCTTCGCGCAGTACATTTTCATCTTCAAAACACCTGATTACATGTATTATCGCATCTACTTCTCTTATGTTTCCCAAAAATTTGTTGCCCAATCCTTCCCCTTTGCTGGCACCTTTTACCAATCCGGCAATGTCCACAATCTCTAATTGTGTAGGCACTGTACGATTTGGCTTTACTAATTCTGCCAACTTATCAATTCTTGCATCTGGAACATCTACCAATCCTACATTTGGCTCTATGGTACAAAAGCGATAATTGCTTGCCTGCGCCTTGGCACTATTACTAACGGCATTAAACAAAGTAGATTTCCCCACGTTGGGCAACCCAACTATTCCTGCTTGCAAACTCATTGCTATTTTATTTTTTGAGGTGCAAATGTAACAGCCATGCAGTTATGAATGATGAGTTATGAGGTATGAGTTATTAATTGATTCATTCTTGCTATAAAATAGTGTTACTTTTTCCATTCATATACCCTGTAAGACTTAACTATTGAATCAGAGCCAAGTATAAATCAAAGAGATTTTATATAATCTGGATCAATCATGTCATAATGTATATCTATTTCATAACTAACATTAGCACCTGAACTGTCAGTAATATAGGGGGCGCCTAATAAACTATTTAATTCTTTGTAACTAAGTCCAACTAATTTGTAATTTGACAATAAATCATTGAGAATTTGCTTTCTTTCGGGTGGTGGAAAGCCAGGGTCATCTCTTAATTGCCATCTTTTTTTTGTCAAATTTAGTATTACATGAACAAAGTAGTATAAACACAACAAATAATAAAAATCAGACTTGTTTTAAACCTCATAATTGCATTTTACAAACGAATATACGACCAAAAATATGCCTATTCTTATTGAGAATTAAGGAAACAAGTATCTTCGAACTCATAACTAATAACTCATCATTCATAACTCATAACTAGCGGCATGGCTTTAAGCAGAATCTGGAGTGCTTTTATTATTGTGGCAATAGGCGTTGCGCTTTTTAAATGCGTGTACTTTCAGGATGTCGACATTTTTAGCCGAATGGTTGTTGGCAAAGCCGACGATCCTACTAATTTGCTAAAAGTGGATGGCATCATCCCCACTTGCAAAAGCGCTGTCGATTTGTGCATCAACCTTGTTGGCGTAATGGCTTTGTTCATGGGGTTTATGTGCATTGCCGAAAAGGCTGGCGGCATCCGTTTATTATCAAAAATCATTGCCCCTTTCTTTAGCAAACTATTTCCCGACCTGCCAAAAGACCATCCTGCCATGGGTTATATGGTCATGAACTTTTCGGCTAACCTTTTAGGGCTAGATAATGCCGCAACTCCCTTTGGCATTAAGGCAATGGAAAGTCTGCAAGAAATCAATCCCAAAAAAGATACTGCTTCCAATGCACAAATTATGTTTTTGTGCTTGCATGCTGCCGGTCTTACCCTTATTCCTATCAGTATTATTGCCGTAAGGGCTTCTTTAAAAGCCACCAATGCCACTGATATTTTTGTGCCTTGCATGATTGCCACCTTTGTTGCCACCCTCGTCGCCATGCTTATTGTTGCCACCAAACAACGGATAAATATGTTTCAGCCAATCATTCTGGCGTGGGTTTTAGGTGTTTCTGCCGTTATTGCCTCCCTAGTTTTATACCTCACAAGGCTTAATGCGGATGGAGTTCAGTCGTTTTCTAAAGTGTTAAGTAATGGATTGATATTATTTATTTTTCTCGCCATCATTATTGGGGCTTTGTACAAAAAGATAAACATTTTCGACGCATTTATTGAAGGTGCTAAAGGCGGTTTCGACACAGCCATCCGCATTATCCCCTTTCTGGTAGGCATGTTGGTTGCCATCAGCCTATTGCGAAGTAGTGGTACGTTTGAAGCCATCATTTTCGGGCTAAAATCTTTCTGTAGTTATTTAGGTATGGACACCCGTTTTGTGGATGGACTGCCTACTGCGCTTATAAAACCCCTAAGTGGAGGCGGCGCAAGGGGTATGATGGTCGATACCATGAAAACTTTTGGCCCCGATTCATTTGCCGGGCGGCTGGCGTGCATACTGCAAGGCTCTTCCGACACTACTTTCTACATTATTTCTGTATATTTTGGTGCCGTAGCCATCAAAAACACCCGTTATGCCGTTGGTGCCATGCTGCTGGCAGACCTTGTAGGCATCATCACGTCTATCCTGCTATGCTATTTATTTTTCGGGCGATGAAAAAACCTACTTCCATCCATTTTAAATCCTTCTACCTCTGTTTTCAATCCTTCTATGCCCGTTTTCAATCCTTCTCTCCCCGTACTTAGTCCTTCGCACCCCGTGTTTAATCCATTTATGCCCCTACTTTATCCTCTGCAACCCCTTATTTGTCTTCTTTACCCCATTATTTGTCCATTTATGTCCGTTCCCAAGTTTTTTTTGGGCATCCCTCAGTTTTTTTCGGACAACAAGAGACCTGTTTTTTTCATCAGTAAAAAAAATAGAAATACATAACATTTATAAAATCAGCAAGATTATTATCGTGATTCCGAAGAAGGACAAACGCGACAAACAATAGCTGTTAATTTTCAAGAAATTCCCCTTTTTATCGTTATAATAAAAGACAAATGCAACTCATTTAGCCATTTCAACAGCAAGTAAACAGCATTAGGTTTACCCATAAATTTTTTATAAAGCCCCTTTTCCTAAAAACTTAACGGAATTAGGGAAAAAATAAATGAATGGGGCGTGCCCCTCTGGGTCGGGTTATTCGTTACAATCTTTTTGCCCTACGGGACAAAAAGGATTTCCACTTCTACCCCTCACGCAAGCGAGCAAAACCGCTACCGATAAAAACATCATGCCAAGAAACCCAAAATAAAAGCTAACTAAAACAAAGCCGCTAACACTCTTCCCCCTATTTTCGAGCAGTGATTTATGCTCCAAAATAACTTTAGAAAAATAAGTACCCTAAGTTACGCATTTTTACCCCCAAGTACCCATGTCCAATGCCAATAGGGCTTATAAAGAAGTAAAAAACTAAACGCTTAGGCACATAATACACATAGTCTGCTTATTTTAAGAAAAAAAAAGAAAGGACACATAGCAAAAAACGTTTCATTTTTTTATACCCAAGTCTATATATCCTTAAAGTGAAACGTTTTTCTTCCTATTTTTCTTTTCTGTGTGCCTAATGTGGCAATGTGGTAATTTTTTAATTGTTGCATACCCTATTGTTAGTAGTACAGATAAGAAAAAGGTGGTGTATAAAAAGTGTTTTGACGGCAACAAAGAATACGAAATTGTAAACGACAGCAAAATTGAGACATAAGGCAACTTTTCGGATAAAAGAAGGCAAAGACACGTATATAAAAGAGTTAGATTATCTGAATAAAAAGTGCTGGACAATAGCGCTACAAGGCAACAAAAGTGTAAGTGGCAAGAATTATTACAAGGTGATGGCAACATCGGCGGGCGGAACGGTAAAATATTTGTACTACAGCAAAAAAACTTTTCAAAAGATAGAAGAAGACCTGCTAGATACGGATTCTAAAACCCATTTTAGGATAAGCATCTTTGGTAAATATGCCAAATAGTTAGCCTATTTTATGTAATTTTAAATTACCCTTGGAAAAAGCCTGAAAAATGGGGTTATTTGCAACCAAACAAAATATACATTATATGTTACCTAAATACAAACGCGTTTTATTAAAGCTATCTGGAGAGGCTTTATTGGGCAATCAAAGAAATGGTGACCCATTTAATCCAACAATTATCGAACAGTATGCAATAGATATTAAGTCGGTAATTGACCTAGGAGTGCAAGTAGCTATTGTAATTGGGGGCGGTAATATTTACCGTGGGATGAACGAAGCCGAGAGTGGCATTGAGCGTGCTCATGGAGATTATATGGGGATGCTCGCTACGGTAATTAACGCTATGGCGATGCAGGCAATGCTAGAAAGAAAGGGGGTTTATACTAGGTTGCAAAGTGCAATACACATGGAGCAGGTGGCAGAACCATACATTCGTCGTAAGGCTTTGAGACATTTGGAAAAAGGGCGTGTAGTGATATTTGGTGCTGGAACGGGCAATCCCTATTTTACCACAGACACTGCTGGTAGCCTTAGGGCAATTGAAATGAAGGCAGATGTGATACTAAAAGGAACTAGGGTTGATGGCATTTATACTGCTGATCCTGAAAAAGACCCTACTGCTACCCGATACGAAAACCTAACGTTTGAGGAATGTATTAGTAAGAACCTAAAGGTGATGGATATGACAGCTTTTACTTTGTGTATGGAAAATAAAATGCCTATAATTGTTTTTGATATGAACCAACCAGGTAATCTATTAAGGGTTATTGAAGGAATGAAAATTGGGACTTTGGTAAAGTAATACGAGAGAATCGGTAAAAAATAAATTGGGAATCGCTAGTTAAGAATATAACTTCATCACTAACGATTCCCGATTTATTTTTTACCGATTACTTAAACTAAACCCTAGAGATATATTTTTCTATTTCTTTAATTTGATCCAGCACCTGTTTTGACTTTGGCTTACATTCCTTTGCTTTTCTAAAGAAATCTTTTGCAGCTTTGTATTGACGTTTGGTCATGAATATCTGACTCATACTAAGGTAAGCAACAGCCTCGCTGTCTTTATCTACCAAACCAAGGCGAAGGGCACCTCTAATATATCCTTCGGCACCGCGCCAATCCCCTTTTTGCATAGCCATCATACCTAACTGTAACCTGTTAGAACCTTCTGCTTGAGGAATTGAACCGCCCAACGCAGAGCTTTGTTTTAGTAATCTTTCTGCTTCGTTGAAATCTTGTTTTGACATTGCAAGATTTCCCTTAATTGTATAATAACCACTGCGAACGGGTTTTAATAATAATTTAGGATACTTTACCATTGCTATTATCTTTTCTACTTCTTCCAAATTACCTGCTTCCATAGGTTCTTGTACTAAACGCAAAGGGCCTATTAAAAAGTGACTAACCAATCCTATTACTCCTACGAAATACAAAGGAAACGCTGGCCAAAAACCTGCAACACCACTTACATTCAATGCAACAGCAATTAAAAGACCTGCAATACTTAACCAGAAACGATACCTAATCAATAAAAAATAAAACTTCATACTAAACTATTAGGTGCCAAATATAAGGAGAGTTTATAAGTAGCTATTAATGAAAGGTGCTTTAGACATAGCAAACGCATCTAAATAATTATAAAAGCCGCTAAAATGCAACTATAAACCGTTTATATATAAAAAGGATATGAGCGGAGTTATTTCATTGTTTGAAGGGTTGACTTCTTTGAAGGGTTGACAGACCCAAGGGTAGAACGTACCAAGTATCATTCATTAAAGGACATATTAGGTTTGACAATCTGTGCGGTTTTAAGTGGTTGCAATGATTGGGCGGAGATAGAGTTGTATGGTATCAGTAAAGAATTGTGGCTTAAATCC
>JANYEX010000286.1 GCA_025359725.1 Chitinophagaceae bacterium
CACTATCGCCCGAAAAGCATTCAATATTGCTATTTTATGTAATCATATTGTCGCTTTATGAAGAGGTTAAACTCCTGATTATTTCAATAATGCAGCAAAAACGAGCAAAAAAGGGAAAACATCTGTCATAAAGGCAGCAAAGTGTAACAACATGCTCGTTTTTATAAATAGTAATGGAAGGGTATTAAATAGTAATGGAAAGGTATTAAATGGTTACCTGACGATATTTAATAGTAAACCGACCAATTGTAACAATAAATGGGCTTTTTTGCATAAAGAGGGAGTAAAACGAATATGAAAAACAAGATTAGCTAATCATATTGCGACAATATGATTAGGTAAAACAGCCTATTTTGCCAATAAGGCAGCGATTTTAGACTTTTTTTCTTAAATGTAGAAGTATTTTAAGCTGATATTGAGTGAATGTGAAACAATTAGTAAGCTGTCAATTAGCATTTTTATACCAATTATCTAGAAAGCTTACGATTGCAGAGTACTGTTATTTGACCTTAATTTGACCTACAATTTGAGCCTATTTATTTCAAAATATGCCTTTGGAGTAACAGTAATAAACGTGAAAGATTGCTATTACAATGCGCCTATATTACATAATAACTCTGCCTTGCAAATAAGAAACATAATAATCATTCTCTACTAAAACGGGGTCTTAATTTATGTGTCGGTTATTGTTAGAAACCAGATATGTAAGCGGGCTGATGTATCACTCTTTCATCAACAATATTAAGTTTAATGCCCTCCTCTTCCTCCAACGTCATCGTTGTTGATGGCTTTCTCGCTTTTCTTTATCTCGCTATTTAGGTGCCCAAACTTATACCTGAATGTGAGGTTGAACCTTCGGGCATATTCGTAATTATAATTGTATTCGCTAAAAGTTGCCGTGTTTGTGTAATCGTCAATCTTCCTGTATTTTTCGTAAGGATTCATTATAAACAGAGAAATACTTCCTTTTTTCTTGAGTATATCTTTAGAACCTCCAAACGATAATGAAAAATAATAGTTGTCGCTACCCTGCAACAACACATAACGACTGTCGTAGCCAACATCCAAGTTTGCATGGTATCCATTAGCGAAATTGTAGCTAGTATTCGTAAAACAAAAACCCTGAAAGCCGCTTTGGTTGTACAGTTCGCCATTGTAAGTACCCTTTAACCACACATGCAATAGCTGAGCGTTGATGCCAAAGTTCAGCTTCTTTGTTATGGGATAATTTCCATTGAGCGATAGCCCCAGCCGCTTGTTTTGCCCAACATTCAAATAAGTAGATTGTGTAACGGTGTCTTTATTTATGCTCGTAACATTTTGTATGGTGTTGTTTGCAAAAGAATAAGATAGTCCGATTGATATATTTCCTTTGGCAAAATTGCTATAGTTAACCTCGAAACTATGGCTTAAGACAGGCTGCAAATTAGGGTTGCCAAAACTTATTACCTGCGGATTAGCTTTATTTATAAACGGATTCAGTTGCCAGATACTTGGTCTTTCCAACCTTTCTGTATAGCCAAAGTTGATGCTGTTGTTACCCTTGAAGTTTCTTTGTAAAGAAATGGAAGGTATCAAGTTATCATAGTTTTGTTTTACCGAATCATTCACTGATGTAAAGTTTGCATTAACCAATGTATGTTCTAAGCGCAATCCTGCTTTAACAACAAATTTCGTAAGCTTTAATTCATAAGAATTGTAGATACTGTAAACGTTTTGTTGATAGTTAAAATTGTTTGTTTGCGATGGATCTTTTACATACTTATTCAATAAGGTATTGTAATTATCATAATTAAAATTGCTGTAGTTATTCCTGAAAATTGCTTTTGCACCAGCTTCTACAGTTAATTTTTTTATGGGATGAACATAGTCCAATTGAACGGTATGTTCCTTTGTTCCAGAGTTGTTATACTGGTTATAGTTTGGTAGGGTATCATTAAACTGTTGAAAATATATTTCATTTGTGCTGCTAGTATAGGCCTGCATATTGTACTTGTAGGAAGCGGTCAACATTCTTTCTTTGTTGTGCTTAAAGCCCAACTGATAGTTGAGAGAAATATCAGAACCTTGGTATTCGTTGTTGGCAGTGTTGTTTAATCCATAAGATTGATGCACTGTTTGGGTATTATCTAAAAGGATTGAATACTGAATATTTGACTGATTTGAAATCCAATGATAAGTGTTAGCATTGGCACTAAGTAGGTTCAGACTATCTATTTCGTAACTCAATTCCAGACTGGCATAAGGATTTTTATTTTTAGTAGTATTAGTGCCATGTTGCGACAAATAAGAAACTGAAGGGCTAAGGATATTGTTTGTATAACCATTGTCTAGCACTTGTTTGTTGGGTATCTGGAAGCCAACATAACCACTTGCCCCCAATTTACCTTGCTTTACAGTGCCATTAAAACCCAAACGAGGACCATAAACGGAATTATAACTAGTGCTGATGTTGCCATTATACCCATCGCCAATCTTCTTTTTTGTAATGATGTTTATAATACCAGCCAATCCCTCAGCATCGTACTTGGCAGGTGGGGTCGTAATAACCTCAATCCTTAGGATATTACTGGCGGGCATAGATTTAAATATATCCGATGGGTTTTGCGAGATAAGAGAAGAAGGCTGCCCATTGATGAGTATTTTATAATTACCACTTCCTTTCAGCATTATCTTGTCTGTAGCATCTACCGAAACGAGGGGTACTTTTCGTAACATATCCAATACACTAGTACCACTATTTTCTGGGTCAGCTTGCACATCATAGCTAATTCTATCTACTTCTTGTTTTATCAAAGGCTTTACAACGGTAGTACTAACTACCACTTCGTCCATTTTAGAAGCAGCTACTGCCAACTGTACCTTTCCTAAATCAATAGTAGAAGGGCTAGCAGTGGTGTAGGAGGGGAGGTCGATAATCTTAGTTTGATACCCTACAGCCAGAAATTGTAAAGAGTAGCTTTTGTTGGGTAGTAACTCTATTTCAAAATAGCCACTATCTCTAGTAATGGTGTTCTTTATGGGTTTATTACTTTTTTTATTTAATAAAGTTACGGTTATAAACCCAAGAGAAGTTCCTTTGATGGAATCAGTAACATTGCCCTTTACCACTAATTTGGAAGAAGGAGATTGGGCATTGACTACACAGGATAGACAACAAAATACTAAGGTTGATACAGTAGTTTTCAATAAATTGGTCATTTAAAATGGATTGTTTTATAATCAAAATTGGAAAAAATAAACGAAGTACAGTGCTACAAACATACAGCGTTCATCAAAAAGTAAAAAAATATTTTGAAGATGGATACATTAAACACTATTTAATACTTGAACGCTTAATATTTTAATATCCGTAGCCTAGTCGGTCAATTTAAACTTTTATTATTTAATAAAACCTTATCCTAACATTATTTCCCATACTTTTGCGGCTTAATAAATATTTAAATTTTACAATGGACACAAAAATCACAGGAACTGTAAAGTTCTTCAACGAAGAAAAAGGATTTGGTTTTATCAAGCATGATGATTCTAACAAAGAAACTTTTGTACATGCTAATGGTTTAATCGACCAAATCGAACAAAATGACAAAGTTCAGTTTGACGTACAGGAAGGTCGCAAGGGTTTAAATGCTGTAAACGTTAAACGTATAGTATAAAACTTATCAAACTTCAGGAAAAGGGTCGTGATTAGTTAATCACGACCTTTTTTTATGCCTTTTATTTTAAACAGCCTTCTATATTTGCCCTAAATAACAATACATGGCGACATTAATGCAACAATTAGAAGAAACTGTAGCTTTCATAAAGAAACAGTTTGACACAAAAGCCAAAGTAGGAATAGTATTAGGAAGTGGCTTGGGTAACTTTATAGAGGAAGTAATAGTAGAAAAAGAAATACCTTATGCAGATATACCTCACTTTCCTGTTAGTACCGTAAAGGGACACCATGGAAAGCTGATATTAGGTAAAATTGATGGTCAAGAGATATTAGTAATGGGGGGTAGATTCCATTTTTATGAAGGCTATACCCCACAGCAAGTAGTTTATCCAATCCGTGTAATGAAGTTGTTAGGTGTAAATACAGTATTATTATCCAACGCAGCAGGAAGTGTAAATCCAGATTATAAGGTAGGGGATATGATGATAATAAACGATCATATTAGCTTCTTTACCCCTAACCCTTTACTTGGACCCAATGAGGAAGAACTAGGAACTCGTTTTCCTGATATGAGCGAACCTTATAGTAAGGACATAATTGATAAAGCTATAGCTATCGCTAGAAATAATAACCTAGAAGTAAAGCAAGGGGTGTACGTTGGGG
>JANYEX010000044.1 GCA_025359725.1 Chitinophagaceae bacterium
TAGTTGATGGCTATTGGGTACTGCTATTTAGGGTTAATTTTACCCATAAACTACTGGTTTGGTTACAGAAACAACTAGTTATTTTAGGGTTGCCGCAGGCAATGTATTAGGCTTGGGCCCAAACAGTGATGATGCAAAAGCTATAGCAAAGTAACCAAAACTAGCTTGGCAGCTATTGGTATTGAGTAACACTTAGTACAACTAAAAGCCATCACATTGGGTTGTGGTGGCTTTTTTTAGTGGTAGATAATCAGGTAACCGAAATAAGGAAGTGGGGAACTGGAAACTGTAATTACTCAATCATTAAATCTTGCTTTGCACTCTTTTTATCACCACATTATCAAGAAAAGGGATAACCACAAAATCTATCTTAACACAACATTGTACGTATTACGAAAGGAAAGCTTAATTTGCAGCTTTAGAAAAGCTACAGCACTTGCTTATGAAATTAATAAGTCCTACTATTTCCAGATTGGCTCGCATCAGGCATTGGCGTCTTGAGCAATGGGTTAATAACCCAATCGCTACACAAAGAGACGTTTTGCAGGATTTGGTAACGCATGGACAGTTTTCAGAAATAGGCAGACATTACAATTTTAATTCGTTGTATAATATTCGGGCCTTTAAAAAGACCATTCCCATCAGCGAATACGACGACATAAAACATTATGTAGAAAGATTGATGGAAGGTGAAAATAATCTTCTTTGGAATACTCCCGTTAACTGGTTTGCAAAAAGTAGCGGCACCACTTGCGATAAAAGCAAGTTTATCCCCATAACAAATGAAAGTTTGCATGATTGCCACTATCAGGCATCAAAAGATGTGCTGACTATGTATTACAACTTCAACCCAGATAGCGATTTATTGACTGGACGTGGGTTGGTAATTGGGGGCAGCCATCAAATGAGCATGTTAAACGACGATATTCAATATGGCGATTTAAGTGCTGTATTGTTACAAAATGCACCCATTTGGAGCGGTTGGATAAGAACACCAGACCTTTCTATTGCCCTTTTGGACGAATGGGAGAATAAGCTAGAACAGCTTGCGCAAAATACTATCAATGAGAATGTAACTTCTATTTCTGGCGTACCTACTTGGACAATGCTATTGATAAAACGTATTTTGGAAATGACCAATGCCAGTAACTTAAAAGAAGTTTGGCCCAATCTTGAATTATACATTCATGGTGGGGTTTCTTTTATACCTTACAGAGAACAGTTTAATAAACTAGTAGGCGAAGGGGTTAACTATATGGAGATTTACAATGCAAGCGAAGGATTTTTTGCTGCGCAAGATAGTCCAGAGGCAGACGGAATGTTACTTTTACTAAATCATGGTATTTTTTACGAGTTTATGCCAATTGAAGAATATGGTAGCGAATCGCCAAAAACAATTGGACTACAAGATGTAGAGATTGGTAAAAATTATGCACTAGTCGTAAGTACAAACGGCGGGTTGTGGCGTTATTTAGTTGGCGATACTATTCAATTTACCAACACTTTTCCTTTTAGAATAAAAGTTTCTGGAAGGATAAAGCATTTTATCAATGCCTTTGGTGAGGAAGTAATGGTGGATAATACGGATAAAGCAATAGCTATGGCGAGTAATAAAGAGGGGGTGTTGGTAAGTGATTATACAGTGGCACCTGTTTATTTTAGTGAAGGGAATAATGGATGCCATGAATGGTTGATTGAGTTTGAGAAAGCCCCAGACAATCTGGAAGCGTTTGCTTATGAGTTGGATTGTGCTTTAAAATCATTGAATAGTGATTACGAAGCAAAGCGTCATAAGGATATTGCGCTAAGGATGCCTATCGTTAAGGCAATGCCCCGAAATACATTCAACAACTGGCTTTATAGCAAAGGGAAACTTGGCGGACAACATAAAATACCAAGATTAAGTAACGACAGAAAGATAATTGAAGAGATATTGGCATTTAAGGAAGGATGCATGGGTAAAGGATAAGGTAAAAGGCATAGGGTAAGTAACAGCCTGTTTTAGGGATTATTATTTTTCAATTAAATTTTACAGGTATAAACATGAAGATTGCATCCATAATACAAGAACTTGAATCATTTGCCCCGCCCGCATATCAAGAAAGTTACGATAATAGCGGCTTACTAACTGGAAGTCCTCAATGGGATTGTACTGGAGTCTTGTGTACTTTAGATGCTATCGAAACCGTAATAGAGGAAGCTATCGCTAAGGGTTGTAACCTAGTCGTTGCGCATCATCCAATTGTTTTCAGTGGGCTGAAAAAAATAACTGGTAAGGATTATGTAGAAAGGACAATAATAAAAGCCATCAAAAATGATATTGCTATCTATGCCATTCATACCAATGCAGATAATGTTATTACGGGTGTAAACCAAACAATAGCAAAGGCATTAGGACTTAAAGAAACAAGGATATTGCTACCTAAAAAGAATATCCTAGCCAAGCTTATCACTTTTATTCCCTTAGACTATGTTGAGCAGGTTCGTAATGCTATGTTTGATGCGGGCACAGGTAACATAGGCAATTACAGCGAAGTAAGTTTTTCTGTTGAAGGAATAGGAACCTACAAAGCCAATGAGAAAGCTAATCCCTTTTTGGGTGAAAAAGGGAACAGACATCAAGAACCAGAGAGAAAACTAGAGATTATTTTTCCTGTTCATCTGCAAAACAAGATAATACATACACTCATTACGGCACATCCGTATGAGGAAGTTGCGTATGATATAATTCAACTTGCAAACGACCATAATGAAGTAGGCAGTGGCTTAATTGGTCATCTTTCCGAACCCCTAGAAGAAAGAATTTTCCTTTCTAAGATTAAAGAGGCGTTTGGTTTACAGATTATAAAGCACACCACTTTACTGGGTAAGCCAATTAACAAGGTGGCAGTATGCGGCGGCTCAGGAAGCTTTCTAATAAAAAATGCTATCAACGCTGGTGCAGACTTTTATATTACTGCCGATGTTAAATATCACGAGTTTTTTGATGCCGATAATAGGCTTGTAATTGCAGATATAGGACATTGGGAGAGTGAACAATTTACTATTGATTTATTTATTGAAATTTTAACTGCTAAATTTCCTACTTTTGCCATCCTCAAAAGTGGGGTGGCTACAAATTCAGTTAACTATTTTTAATAAACTGATTTAAATAAGGGTCATAGATTGAGTGAACATTAATTTTCATCATAAACATCAAATAATATAATGGCTGTAGTAAAGGAATATTCAGTTGAGGAAAAATTAGTAGGCTTAATTAAGCTTCAAAAAGTAGATACCAAACTAGATCAGATAAAAATCTTAAGAGGTGAATTGCCGATGGAAGTTAGCGATCTTGAAGATGAAATTCAAGGATTACACTCTCGTAGGATAAGAATTGAAGAAGAGATTAATGGTATCACCGAGTTTATTGATAGCAAGAAAGAATCAATAAAAGAAGGTGAAGCTACACTAGCTAAATATGAAAAACAATCTGACAATGTAAAGAACAGTCGTGAGTTCGAAGCATTGAACAAAGAGATTGAGATGATGCAGTTGGAAAATAAGCTAGCTGAAAAACACATCAGAGATGCTAATGAGGAATTATCTGAGAAGGCTAAAGCATTAGAAATATCTAAAAAGCAAATTGCTGTTAAAGAAGGTGTCTTGAATCACAAGAAAAGCGAGTTGGAAAAGATTATCGCTGAAACTGAAATTGAAGAAAAAGATTTGCTTGAGTTATCAGATATTGCGAGAGCAAGTGTTGATGAAAGATTATTGTACAGTTACGATCGTATCCGCAGAAACTACCGCAATGGCTTGTCTGTTGTGCCTGTAGAAAGAGATGCTTGTGGTGGTTGTTATAATGCAATCCCACCACAACGTCAGAGTGAAATTAGGTTACACAAAAAGATTGTTGTTTGCGAAAACTGTGGTCGTATTCTTATCGACTCAGATTTGAACGACAGTGTTGAGGTTAAATAAGTCTGGCGTATTAGCAAATTCATAAAATTATAAATTAAAGAGCCACATGTTGTGGCTCTTTTTATTTTCGCTCCATGATAAAAAAGTATATAACCTTTATTCTGTTACTGTTTATTGCTGTATTTTCTAATGCACAGAAAGTTTATGAATATAATAGCACTTGTCAGCAGGCATATCAGGAAATAATTAAGTTGAAGATAAATAATGGCATTGCTTTAATAGAAAAAGCCAAACAACAAAATCCTGAGAACCTGATTCCAGTTTATTTGGAGAGCTATATAGACTTAGTAAATCTATTTTTTAATGAGGACCCTGCCGAATATGCTGTAAGGAAGCCCCAACTTGATGAACGCATAAAACTGCTTGAACAAGGGCAACAGAATTCGCCATTTTATAGATACTGCCTCAGCGTTGCTTATGTACAAAGAGCTTTTATAGAGATTAAGTTTGCAGAAAACTGGAGAGCAAGCTGGGATGTACGAAAGTCGTTCATCCTTATTAAAGAAAATAAAAAGCTGTTTCCAACCTTCGCCCCCAACGATTTGATTTATGGTAGCCTACTTACAGTTTTTGCTACTATTCCCAGCGGTTATTCTTTCTTCGCAAGCCTGATTGGGTTGAGTGGGTCGATGAACGAGGGATTAACTTTAGTTAAAAACGTTGCAAATAGTAGTGATCCTTTTGCCAGACTTTTCAGTAACGAAAGTGCTTTTGTTTATTGTTATATCGCATACCACCTTGGCAACAAAAAGGCGGAAGTATTTAATTTTATCCAGACTAAGAAATTAGATTTAGTTAATAATTATCTGCTTGGATACATGGCTGCCAATCTTTCGATAGCAGATAAACGCCTCGAGATGTCTAAGAATATCATTATAAACAGAAATAAATCACCCGAATACTATAACCTTCCAATATGGAATTACGAAATGGGATTTATTAAGCTAGATCATCTGGAAACTCAAGAAGCTGCAACATATTTGGAAACTTATTTAGCCAAATTTAAGGGTAACTTTTATGTTAAGGATACCTACCTAAAACTTAGTTGGTGTTACTATTTGCAAGGAAACATGAAGGCGGCGGAGGGCGCAAGGTTAAATGTATTGAAAAGAGGTAGCACAAATACAGATGCCGACAAGCAGGCATTAAAGGAAGCTAAAAACGGAACTTGGCCTAATATATTATTACTTAAAGCGAGGATATTATCTGATGGGGGGTATTACCAGGAAGCCTTATCAGTATTGAACGGTAAAAGTGTAAACAGCTATAGCCTAGAAGAGGAAAAGCTGGAATATCAATACAGGATGGGAAGGATTTACGACGACTTAAATAAAAACGACCTTGCGATTCAGTACTACAATAGTGCTATCAATATTGGGTCTAATAGAAAAGAATACTATGCTGCAAGAGCGGCAGTGCAGGTAGGTGAGATTTACGAAAGGGAATCTAAAAAGAAAGAAGCTATTGTTTACTACCAAAAATGCCTTAGCCTTAAAGACCATGAATACAAGAACTCTTTAGACCAGAAAGCAATGGCAGGCATAGAACGTTGTGGCGAGTAATTGGAGAATAAAATAAGTTTATAAAACTTTTTCATAAGCTGTTGCCCAATGCCAGAAAGTGTATTTATAAGTGTGCTTTTCTTTAAAATGAGACATTGTGTAGTTTTTGATAAAGTAATAGATTTGTCAATACAATTAAGTATTCCTAAACAGAAACATGAAAGAATGAATTTATGCAGGCATAAATAAACTATTCGCTTTTAATTTTGTTGGTTAAAATTAGATTAAAAAACTCACTTATTTAATTAATAACCTCAGCGCATAATGTCATTGAAAATATATACCAAAACTGGAGACTTGGGCAAGACATCACTGATAGGAGGAACCAAAGTACCCAAAAGCCACATAAGGATAGACACGTATGGCACTGTGGATGAACTAAACTCTTACATTGGGCTAGTGGGCGATTATGTTGATGACGATAGTAGTAGAGCGACTTTGAAGGAAATACAAGATAGGCTTTTTACCATTGGCTCATCGTTAGCCTGCGACCCAGACAGAGAACCATTGATGAAGATACCTGACCTGAAAGAAGCAGATATTACCTTTCTGGAAAGAGAAATAGACGGGATGAACGAGGTCTTGCCCGTAATGAAAAGCTTCATACTCCCTGGTGGACATGTAGCTGTATCAACTGCACATATTGCCCGTTGTGTATGTAGGCGCGCAGAAAGATGTTGTGTAAACATTAAAGAACAAGACCTATTTGTAGAACCATTGGTGATAAAATACCTTAATCGGTTGAGTGATTATCTCTTTGTTTTATCGAGATATATTAGCCATCTAAATGGGGTTACAGAAGTTAAATGGCAGCCAAGAATCTCACCGAAACTAAATGGTCACTAGGTTTTAATCACTGTCTATAAAACTTATTATCGATTATAAATGATTTATTTAAGATTATTTACGTAATGTCGGGCAAATTACTTTTATTTTGTTTCCGAGATAATCAATCTTAAATGAACTTACACATTACAAATGCTTACATGCAAATGAAAAAAAGACTCGGATGCATTGTAAAGCTAATGATACTCGGAACTTTATTATTTCAACAGATAGGTTTGTTTGCACAGAATGATGACAATGCTCCATTGTCTAAAAAGACTTGGCCTCCACTAATCCATAAACTTTCAGAAATAGGACTTCCCCCCCACATTGTTCAGCGTATAAGACGCTATACCAAAAGAGATATGGACTCTGTGTTGCAAGGTGGTGAGGATTTTCATGAAAGCTTTGCTGAGAAAACTGACCAAGGAGTATTTGAAGATTATGTGGTAAAGATTATGCTGAGGTTTGTGAATGGTAGCATCATTGGATTCATTAAAAAAGAACTCGTAAGTCAGTCTAATCAGGGGGAATATTATAGTACACAAATAGATATACCGCTTGAATGGTGTGCTACGGATAGTCTTAAACAAGAACATTGCGCTAGAACGGATGAGGAAAAGGCAGCATTAGATAGTGTAGCTAAACCACAAGATTGGCATCAGAAACTAGACCCATCGGAGCTTGCTTCGGAAAAGGTGGACAATAGTATTGATTTACTAAAACTTCTAGAAACAAAAAAAGGGCGTAAAAAACTAATTTCGAAGAAACTAGGTGATAGTTTAACTAATGTTCTTTCTGGATTGTCAGAATCTGATAGTTTATATGCTGTACAAAAATTGAAACTACTTGATAGAGAGGGTAAGGTTGTCCTTAAAAAGAAAAGAGGAAGTGATGTATTGGATGATAGTGCTGTGGCTACACTTACAAGAGGTTTAACGGGATTAGATAGTATCAAAGCCATTAGAAGCTTCCTGATAGCAGAGAAAGCAAGTAAATCGGACAAGCAGTTTGCTAGGGCCGAGAAATCGTTGGATACTAGCACTATTGCATCCATTACTAATGGAAAAACGGGGGTTGACAGCTTGAATGCAATAAGACAATACGTGCTTAGTGAACTTACCCAAAAGAAAGCAGCAGCTAAGATTAAAAATATTAAACCTGTTGTGTTGGATAGTGCCCAGATTGGTGCGGGTGCAGATAGCCTTGGACTAGCGAAAAACATTCCAGCTAAGATAACCAAAGGAGGTAAGAAAAAGAAGAAGTCTGATGAATTGGATGATGCAACCCTAGCCAGAATAACTAATGGACTTACGGGAGAAGATAGTGTAAATGCTATCAGGCAATACACGATAGAAGCAAAAAAAGGCAACGGTAGTAAGAAAAAGAAGGGAGCCAAAACAGAGCAAATAATATTGGCTGATACTACAACATCACAACAACCCATACCAGTAATAGCCGCTGCCAAGCAGGATACAGCCACCATGTCTCAAGGAGTGATTAAGAACTTAAATGATTCTTCTGCTTCCATTAAACCTACAGTTATTAATGTTTCAGGCTCTAGCAGACCTAAAATAAAAAGAGAAAGACGCAAGGCAGATGACCTAGATGATAGCACTATTGCTACTGTAACAAAGGGACTTTCTGGTGCAGATAGTATCAATGCAATAAGGGATTATAAAGTACAACTAAAGAGATTGAGGGATCATAAAAAGAACAAAGGTGACCAACCAGCAGAACAGGTTATTTCTGCTGTAACGCCGATCGACACAACTACTGCTCAGCCTGCTGTACCCATTGTAGCTACCCCTACAACTGCTTCAAAAACATCAATACAGAATCCTGTTGCTACTAAGCAAGATTCTAGCAGTACTGTAATCAAAGCACCATTGCCTAAGGTAGTAGCAGAGTCTACAAGTGTTGCAAAGCCTGTTGTGCCACCCGTTGAGGATAACAAGCCAAGAAGAAGAAGAGTTGTTGCTCTGCCACCTGCTGATAGTATCTTGAAGGCAAAGGACAGTACGATTAAAACTCAGGGTGATACAACTGTAAACAAGATTGTTTTACCGCCGGTAACAGCACCCGCAGATACTTCTAAACCTAAATAGCAGGTAGAAAGATTGATATGACTATTAATTCTTGTCTTTCTCGAATCTCTTTTTGATATAATCTATTACGGAAGGGTCTTCAAGTCCTTCCATATCGCTTAGTTCTAACTCTATAGCTTTGGTGCTAAGGTTAATTTCTACCAAAGAGATTACTAAAGATGCCGCAAAGAAAATCATGCTTACAGCAAAGATTAAATGAGCAAACAGCATCAGGTTTTCATAAATCATATACATACAAAGTATTGAACATAAAAAGGCGGAAACACCTAGCGATTGCATGTTCTTTATAAGTTTTAAACGGTACCGCATATTCTTTATCTGCCCATGAATTATCACTTTATTTTCATGGTCTTTATATACATCATGCAAGGCGCGTACCCTACTTGACAACGCAAGAAATCTATTGGTATAAGCTAGCATTACCAAAGTAATAGCTGGAAACATAAGTGCTGGGGTATTGATACTAATATCCATTTTTTAAGTTTAGTCGTTCAAATTTACTCCAAACTTATCAATTACCTACAAATACTTCTTGTACAAATTATAGATTACTTTTCTATCCCATTCATTAATTATCTTGGAATCTTCTTGAATAAAATGTTGTTTAAACGCATGTATCGCTGCCGAGGAATCTGAAGTATCGTACCCAATAATCCTTAATGCTTCCAGAGCGTTAAAGCTACTATCAATGGTTAAAGAAGGCGGAATACTATCATACCATAACCCAAAACCCTTTTGTGACAGTAGTTTCCAAGGAAAATAGATACTCGGATCATCCTTTCGGCGTGGGGCTATATCTGCATGCCCAATAAAGTTGGCAGTAGGTATATTGTAGGTTTTCTTTAGCGTATCCAATAATATTAATAGTGTATTTATTTGCGGTGTTGCGAAGGGCTGTTTTCCGTTATTATCTAGTTCTATTCCTACCGAACATGAATTTAAATCTGTTACATTACCCCATTTACTTACCCCTGCGTGCCAAGCTCTTAAATAATCGTTTAACAGGTGGTGCAGGCTGCCATCCCTACAAATAACATAGTGCGAACTAACTTTTGTGCGTTCCAGACTAAAGGTATAAAATGTTTGTGCACAACTATCTTGGGCTGTATGATGTATGATTACAAAATTGGGTTTCCTTAAGTTATAATTAGGTGTTTCTGCTGTTCTAACATCATATAACAGGGTATCTAAAGCATTGATGGTAGATGGGGGAACGATAGGAACTGCGGGAAGATGTACTACAACTGTATCGTGTATAACTCGGGTTTGTACAACTACTGGTGCAGCGGGATACTGTTTAGAATTACACCCAGCAATAACTACATTAATCAAAAGAATTAGTAATGATTTTCTCAACATAGACAAATTAGTTATTAGTGATTAGTTGTTAGTGATTAGTTGTTAGTCCAATTTATTACTTGCAACTAACCACTGATAACTAACAACTTAAAAAATGCTACAAACCTCATAAGCCGGATTCTGTTTCTAAACTATCATTTATCTGCGATAAACATTACTGCTTACCTGTTGCTGCCTACCCTGAAACATCGAGCGAGCCGCTCTCAGGCGTTTCTATACGTGGCATTACAGTACCCAAAGTTTACCCATGCCTTATATTACTATACTGCATCGTAGGCTCTTACCCTACATTTTCACCCTCACCCATAAGGGCAGTTATTTTCTGTGGCACTCTTTCTTTCTGCAAGCAGAAGCCGGCTCTTCACCGGTAGGTTGCCCTATACTGTCCAGACTTTCCTCCCCAAAATGAATTTAAGGCGATAGTTCGAGTTTGTAGCGACGGTAAAAATAGGTTCTTTATGCCAAATTTTGTGATAGACTTGTTACAAAACCCTCAAATACAAAAAAGGATCAGTGTTTAAGGATATTTTTTAATAGGAGGTTTAATATTTTATGTTGACAAATAATAAAGCAAGCAAATATTTGTAGTTGAAGTAGTTGACAATTGTAGTAGAGTTCTATGGCAAAATATAGGTTTAACGTAGCTTAAGAGTGTACAGAAAAATTGACGGTAAATCTTTTTTGCTTTAAACCATAAATCTTTCTGCGCTTGAGTATGCTGATATTCTAAACTTATCATATTGGGGTTGTGTATCGGTTGCACATAATGTTAAGGGCTTGGCGATGGCGTGGCTGCTACGTTTGGTTGCGCTGCTACCGTGGCCTAGTATAGTGATGTTGTTGTTAAATTGCTTTTACCCCCAGTTAAAAACTGGTTCAACTAAAGGGCACAAGCACCTTACGGAATTAAATCAAAGAGAGGGGATTTTTATATTTCAATCATAACTACTATCTAATAACTACTATCTAGTTAAAGCACTTTTATCGTTATGTCTGCCTTTATTTTATCATCCATATTTTGGATGCTCAAGAACTTTTGTGTGGCATTATTGCCCATATCAACCAGGTTATAAATGCCTATACTCAATGGCGGAATGGTTACAAATACCAACCCCACCAAGCCATTTCTTTTCGCCGATAAAAATACTTTTAGGGTAGTGTTCAATTTATTGTTTATCTGAAACTGCTGTGTCAATGGTTTTTGATACGTGCGCTCAATGGCACGTTTGGTTGCTAATGGCTTCACTTTCAGGTCGAAGTTCATTTGCAACGTATTGCTCATATAGGGTTCATCAAAATATTTCGAAGCTAGCATTGGCTCATCTTGGTTGGCATCCAATAGCAATCCATAATTGCCTTCCATCACATAACTCATGTTTTTGCGTGCCGTTTCTGTTGCCTTACTATCGGTTTTGGTGGACTTTTTAGATACATCTTTTACATTATAAGACGCCAGCATAGCATCGTAAAACGTTTGTATAATGGCTTTCACTGCTGCCAAGCTCGCATCAGTACCAATGTTCAGCAACAGTGTTTCTACTGCATCTACCCTTTTTTGTTGGGTGCCACTATTAAACGAAGTTTTCCCTTTGGGGAACAATATCTTATATTTTTCGCTATCTACTTTATACACGCTTTTTATTTGCGACTCCCAATCGTCCACATGCAACGGCATACCTTTCAATATAACTTTCATGGTCTGCACTTTACCCCCTTGTGTGTCCGACTGACCAGATTGGGTGGTGTGCGAAGCCTGATACAGATCGTACATGGGTTTTGCCCGGTTGTAACAGGTGAGTGCTATGGGCGATGTGGTGCTGTCTGCAAACAGACTGTCCACGTGTTGTTTAAAAACATAAGTTGCGTTGGTGTAACTGTTTCGTGTGGCAACCTCAAAACGGTTCACGAATAACCCATACCTTTTCTTCGCCATGATCGATGCTTTAAAAAATTAATTAAATACGATGTGAGACCTGTAAGAAACTAGGTAAATGAGAGGCGGTTAGCTGTTTCGTCCTTATCTAGATAATTTGATAGAGTGAAAGTAGGCATTTAAAAGTACATTATCCAACATTCCTAACAATTGTGAAAAATAAATATTTTGGTGCTAGTTTTCCATAATTTTTACTACAAGCCCTCGCTTATAGGATACACGTGAATTAAGATTAATTCATGCCTAACGTTATAGGATACACATGAATTAACGTTAATTCATGCCCAACGTTATAGGATACACGTGAATTAAGATTAATTCATGCCCAACGTTATAGGATACACGTGTATGACTGCCAATTTGTACACACCCTTATAGGATACACATGTATGACTGCCAATATGTACACAACCCATAAGGGAGGACATGAATTAACATTAATTCACGTGTATCCTATAACGTTTGGCATATATTAAAACTATTTAGGGCTGCGCTAACTAATAATTGACTGATGTAAGACCAATTAGTACGGGGTTTGTTAATTTGTTGAGGTTTGATAGAGGAGTTGTATGAATATTTGTGGGATACTCGCCGTTGTTGTGTCTTTTTGACCAACAACTATATAGGAGAGATATAATTAGTTAAATAATCGTTCTAATTGTTTGTTGTTGGTGAAGAAGACACAACAACGGCGATGGAAGACCAACAAGGGCAAAAATGATTTTTTCTCTGCATAAATTCTTCATTTAATAAGTTTTATAGCTAAAATCTTTTCTGAAAGCAACTTTTAGAAACACACAAAGATTTCCCGTAGTCATCTATCCTGTTATATTTGCCAACTAAATTAATTACATGACTATTCATCGCGAAGGTTTTAAAAGCATCGGTATCACAGCACTTTTATTTGGCATTATAAACGTATTATCTTTTTCGTTTCTTAGTGAGTCATTGTCGTGGCTTTCTTTGGTAATATTTGTTTTTACCCTCATTGTTTTGTTTTTTATTATTTCTTTTTTTAGAATACCTAACAGAAAATTAACCATTAATGATAATCAGATTGTTAGCCCCGCCGATGGTAAAGTAGTGGTGATAGAAGAGATAATAGACACAGAGTATTTTAAGGACAAGCGTATACAATTGAGTGTATTTATGAGTCCTGCAAACGTACACGTAAATAGAAACCCAATAAGTGGCGAGGTTATTTATAATCAATATCACAAAGGGAAGTATTTGGTGGCGTGGCACCCTAAAAGTTCTACAGAAAACGAGCGTTGGAGTGTAGCGGTAAAGAATGCCAAAGGAACAATATTGTACAAACAGATTGCGGGCGCATTGGCAAAACGTATTTGTAATTATACCAAAGTGGGCGATAAAGTAAGCCAGACAGAAGAGTATGGATTTATAAAGTTTGGCAGTAGGGTAGATATATTGTTGCCACCAGGCACAACTGTAAATGTAAACCTGAACGAGGTTGTAAAAGGTGGGGTAACTGTATTGGCAACTTGGTAGGATATTAATTTTGGCACCAAGTTTTAGGATTAAAGTTTTAACAAGATGTGGCATTTTTTAGCCCATAAATGAACGGCAATCGGAATATTAATTCCAAATTGTCATGTTTCACAAGGTTGTTGATTATTTTGTTCAGAAGTAGTATTCTATTTTTGCATTCTTTTGTGTTTATTTTAAATATTTCTGGTTTTAGGTCAACCCATTTTTCAACTGCTTCACAAGGTGTTTTCACATTGAGTTCTTTTCTCAATGCACCATGCCTTCTATGGAGATTGTAAAAGACCAAGAATTCATTCAGTCCCCTTTCCATTCCTGTTTTATTGTCATATCCACACTCCAGGATTGTATTGTTTTTTATTGTTCCATTGACTCTTTCCACCATTCCATTCGTTTTTGGTGTACACGGTTTTGTACACCTGTGTTCGATATTGTTCTGGGTACATTTAATGTCCAGTAATGAAGGCATCATTTGTAAAATCACGGTTTTTCCACTTCGAAACCGATTGTGCGGAGATGGCATAGTGCAATGACAATTCTTCGTTTGAAACAGAAACAGCAGCTTGTAGTTACTGTCTGATGTGTATATTTGTCGTGGCGTTGGAGTGGTAAACTTGTTGCATATTATTTTTATTTATAGTAAAATAAAGATAATCAACTTCTCGCATTGCAGTCCTTGTGGATTCGTTTCTGCTACGCCTTCTCTTCACCACAAAAACTACAAGATTACATCAATAACATTATGAAACTAAATAGACAATCGTAGAAATTATTGCATACTTTCGTTCTTTCAAAAACAAAAATTTAAATAAAATGGAACATTCAATAATAAATGGTGAAGGCCAATGTCCCTTTACCAGAGCAACTGCAAGTACTGTAACAAAACAACCTAGTGCTGGTAATGGCACCAGAAATGTAGATTGGTGGCCTAATCAATTGAGGCTTAATATTCTACGCCAACATTCCTCATTATCCAATCCTATGGAGGAATCCTTCAATTATTCAAAAGAATTTAAAACGCTCAACCTGCAAGAAGTAAAGAAGGGAATTTGTGATCTGATGACTAACTCGCAAGATTGGTGGCCAGCAGACTATGGGCATTACGGGCCTTTCTTTATCCGTATGGCGTGGCATAGTGCAGGAACCTACCGCACACTAGATGGTCGTGGTGGAGCGGGAGCGGGTATGCAACGCTTTGCTCCTCTAAATAGTTGGCCAGACAATGTTAACCTAGACAAGGCGCGATTATTATTGTGGCCTATTAAAAGGAAATATGGCAAAAAGCTTTCTTGGGCAGACTTGATGATCCTTGCTGGCAACTGCGCTTTAGAGTCTATGGGCTTTAAGACTTTTGGTTTTTCTGGTGGGCGTATCGACCTTTGGGAACCACAAGAAGATGTGTATTGGGGTTCGGAGAGAGAATGGCTGGGCGACAGAAGATATACTGACAACAGAGAGCTAGAAAACCCACTTGGGGCAGTACAGATGGGATTAATTTATGTAAACCCCGAAGGTCCTAATGGTAATCCCGACCCGATTGCTGCCGCCCGTGATGTACGCGAAACATTTGCAAGAATGGCAATGAACGATGAGGAAACAGTAGCATTGATAGCTGGTGGACACACATTTGGTAAAACACATGGCGCAGCAGATCCTAGTAAATATGTAGGAAAGGAACCTGCGGCAGCAAATATTGAGCAACAAGGTCTTGGCTGGAAGAATACTTTTGGAAGTGGGAATGGAGATAACACAATAACAAGCGGACTGGAAGGCGCATGGACTACAACACCTACCAAATGGAGCAATAACTATTTCGAAAACCTGTTTGGGTTTGAATGGGAATTAACTAAAAGCCCTGCTGGCGCTCATCAGTGGAAGCCTAAAGCAGGTGCAGGAGAAGGAATTGTTCCTGATGCACACGACCCTTCAAAAAGGCATGCACCGTTTATGCTTACTACAGACTTGGCATTGATATTTGATCCTATTTATGAGCCTATCTCAAAACATTTTTACCAAAATCCTGATGTATTTGCAGATGTATTTGCCCGTGCTTGGTTTAAGCTTACACACCGCGACATGGGATCTAGAACCCGCTACGTTGGTGCAGAGGTTCCTGCCGAAGAATTAATATGGCAAGACCCAATACCTGCCGTTACCCATAAATTGGTTGATGCGGCTGACGTTGATGCCCTAAAAAACAAACTACTTGAATCTGGTCTTTCTGTGTCCGAGTTGGTTTCTACTGCTTGGGCTTCTGCTGTTACTTTCCGTGGGTCTGATAAACGTGGTGGGGCAAATGGTGCACGTATTCGTTTGGCGCCTCAAAGGTTTTGGGAAGTAAATAATCCTGCACAATTGTCTAGAGTACTAAACATTTTTGAAGGTATTCAGAAAGAATTTAATGAGGCACAGATTGATGACAAACAGGTTTCCATCGCCGATTTGATTGTTTTGGGTGGATGTTCAGGTGTAGAAAAAGCTGCCAAGGATGGAGGACTCACTATAACTGTACCTTTTACACCTGGACGTGGTGATGCAACGCAAGAACAAACAGATGTTCATTCGTTCGCTGTGCTGGAACCAATCGGGGATGGTTTCCGCAACTATACAAAGAATAAATCTATCATTGCTGCCGAGGAAATGTTGATTGATAAAGCACAATTATTAACGCTTACTGCACCAGAAATGACAGTATTGATTGGTGGCTTACGTGTTCTTAATACCAATGTTAATCAATCTCAACATGGGGTATTTACCAACCATCCAGAAGTATTAAGCAATGATTTCTTTGTTAACTTGATTGATTATGGTATAACTTGGAAGGAAAGTGCAGCCAATGCTACAGTATTTGAAGGAACTGACCGAGTTACTGCTCAACCTAAGTGGACAGCAACGAGGGTAGATTTAATCTTTGGTTCTAACTCAGAACTGCGTGCGCTTGCCGAAGTTTATGCCTGCGATGATGCCAAAGAAAAGTTCGTTAAAGACTTTGTCGCGGCATGGACGAAGGTAATGAATCTAGATCGTTTTGATATAGCATAGCCTAAAACAAGAGGTTTAGCTAATCGGGACACAAAGGAAATCATAAAGAACACAAGTACTTGTATTGTAAATACAATCTTGTGTTTTTTATTTTTACCTAGTACTCTTTCTATTTAGGTATAAAACTCTTAATGACTATCCGCTATTTGGTAACTAACTATACCGAGGATTTTTTAGTGTAGCTAGGACAAGTCTATCAAATAATTTTTCACCAAAGTGTCTTCTATTGAACTTATGACAGAACTCATTGAGATAGTTCTGCATGTAGTCATCCTTCACTTGATGATGCAAGCCCATCAGTAATTTTGCCGATAATGGTTATGGCGAACATTTGCTAGGTGGTTACAACCTATTGTCTGCATTGGTTACTGAATTTGTAATGGCGTTTATTTTCTTGATTGTAATTCTAGGTTCTACTTATGAGAAAGTACCTAATGGTTTTGCGGGTATTGCCATCGGTTTATGCTTGACATTGATTCATTTGATAAGTATTCCTGTCACCAATACATCTGTAAATCCGGCACGGAGCATAAGTCAAGCAATATTTGTCGGTGGCTGGGCTTTAAATCAGCTATGGCTTTTTATTGTAGTACCGATTTTAGGTGCAGCAGTTGCAGGATTAGTATATAAATTTTTTGGTGAATCGGATAAAGAATAATTGCTTGTAATTTTAATTTTATGTAAAGATAATTTAAAGGCTATTGAGGCTGATTCGATTGATAAAAGTCGTTGCTACCAAAAGGGTGCATGAAAGTTTTTCGCAGGGTTTAAAACCTTTACAGGGTTTTGAACCCTGTAGAGATTAGCAATAGTATCTATACAGGTGAAAAAACTTTATGCACTCTGCCAAAAAGTAGCTTTAAAGCTCGTTGTACGAAATGTAACTACTTGCTTAGCGAAAGGATTATTACATTTTTTTCGTTGAGTAATTGAATTGCATTTTTATAATGTGTATAGTTTGTTTTCTATTTTTCGTACAAGCTTGTTTACTTTGCTTATCTTTATTTTTTATTCTTCTTTAAAATAAACATACCGATTATGCTCAAGCTTTTAGTTATTGGCAACCTAGGAAAGGATGCCACAGTAAACACTGTTAGTGGAAAGAATGTAATAAACTTTACAGCTGCCCATACCGAAAAATATAAAGATGCGCAGGGTAATCAGGTAGATAAAACTACTTGGGTTGAATGTGCTTACTGGACTGAGCGTATTGGTATCGTACCTTACCTAAAAAAAGGAACACAGATTTATGCTGAAGGGATTCCTGAAATTAGAAACTATACAACTAGTGATGGCAGAACGGGTTCTTCTCTTGTATTAAGAGTAATGAATGTTCAGTTATTAGGTAGCAAAGGCGAGGGAAGTATTGATCTTACTCCGCAAGCTTCTCAGTCACAAACACCTGCTGCAAGCTATTCGCAACCTTCTCCAGCGTATGTTGCACCTGTTTCTTCTAACCCCGATTCAGATGATTTACCTTTTTAAAAGATTGTTATTGATGTTGTGTTATAGAACTTGTTTAAACTTATTTTAAGTCTATCACAACAGAGAGAGTCTTTTGAGAGTTGATGATTAGAACAAAACATAATTCAATTGGGGGTTTATCAGTGAGAAAAAGGTGCCAGAATGTATCGTTCCCTATTTCAGTGTTGGCAAGCGAGGGTTCAAAAGTAAATTGTGCCTCACAAAAGTGATGTTGCTTATTTTAAAACGGCTCAAAACAGGCTGCCAGTGGCGTGAACTGTTGGTTTAAGAATGTTTTGATGATGGGGAGGCTTGTTAGCAAAGTATTTATTACTAATTCAACAAATGGAGCAGGGATGGGAGTTTCAGGCGGACATGGATACTGCTGTTACAATCAAACAGGAATTGATAGACTTATCGACAGCCCAATTAGATGCTTCTCACACGCCAGCCAAGCGGGGTGGTGAAAGTGTTGGCTACAAAGGAAGAAAGTTCTGCAAAACCAGTAACAGCCTGTTTTTGAGTGACAACAACGGTACGCCACTTTGTGTGGGTGCACCACAGGATGTCAAGCATAATGACGTGTTTGATATAAATGTGATTTTCAAGCAAATACTTGAATTTTTGGGAAGTGCCGAAGTTTCATTAGAAGGTGTTTTTTAAAATGCAGACCTAGGCTTTGATAGCGAGAGTTTTAAAAAAAATGTACGGAAGAGGGGATTGGATTGAATGTAAAAGCAAATCCAAGGAACACTAAGAAGGATACTATGGAATGTACCTATTTTGATGAAAAACTCTGTAAGGAGAACAGGTATAAAGTGGTGCAATCAAATGCTTGGATGGATGCTATCAAAGGAATTATCATCAGGTATGAAAAACTAACAAGAAATTGGTGGAGTATGCTTTGGTTGTGTATTACAGCAATCTTTGTGAGGAAAATAAAAGTTTAAACAAGTTCAGTGTCTGTTGTACGCTTAACCAAAGTTTTCAGCCACTCATAAGTCAAGTTTTATTACATTCGTCCTTCACGCTGTAAGTAATTTTTAATGATTTTAGATACACAT
>JANYEX010000061.1 GCA_025359725.1 Chitinophagaceae bacterium
TTAATTAAAAAAAAGAAAGGTGGCGTTATTTTTTCAGACGCAAATATGGGCATGGCTTTCGTAGGTTTTGCCCGTTACTTTAACACCCGCTTAGATGTGGGAAGAGTAGCTACTAGGTTTACGGGAATTGTAAGCTGAGGAGGGGAAAATATGAGATATGAGTTGAAGAAAACGGTAGAAGCGGGAAACGGGAATCGCAAGTTTGGGTTGCTTGCTTGCGACTTTCGTTCCTACCGATAAACGATTAATACAATGAAGGATAAAAAGAATACAACGCTTGCGCCAATTATTTGCAGGCTGGTAAATAATGAGGATAAATATCCTACACATTGTATAATGTTTGGGTTGATAGATGTGTTGCTAGCAAAAGAAGAGCCAATGGTGATTCAGTATTTTTTGAAACTGGGATATTTTACTAACGAGCAGTATTTGCTTTTTAGCAAACGGATATTGGATAAGCGGAATAAGGAAATACAGGCAAATCAAACACATTTTATTATTTTCTATGCTATTCTACATCTAACGCTACAGCTTTATGAATCGAAACAAATGGCTGTATTGCTAGGAAATCAATTAAAGCCAGAGAACATACATGTGTTTGAAGAGAATTGCAAGGTTTATACATTCTTTTGTAAGGCTGCCCTCTCTGAGCTAAAAAAGGAATATCAAAACAACTACGCCATCACTGTAGCACTAGGAAAAATTGAGGGATTTAAGTTTCCGAAATAGAATAGAGAGATGAGAAATATGAACTATAAAATAATCCATATTTCATAGTCCATATTTCATATTTAAATTCACTCCTGATTAATTTTCTATTAATAAATCAACTTAGCCACACTAATTTGATTATAATCTCCGACCTTGCCCGAATTAAATAAAACAATTAAAAAATGAGCGAACAAAATTTAAAAAATCACACACGAATCGTTGTAGGATTCCACGTAGTTACCTTCTTTGCTATCCTAGCATTGCTAATTGGGTCTATTGTAAACCTAATTCATTCGGAAAAAGAAAATCTTTATTCCGCATCGTTAATCTGTTTGATAGCAGTAATACTTGGATTGTTCTTTGTTTTTGTAAGAACTTTCCCCCTAAAAGCACAAGACAGAGCCATAAGGGCAGAAGAAAACTTGAGACATTTTGTAATAACTGGCAAACCTTTAAGCGGCAAATTAACCATACCACAAATAGTAGCATTAAGGTTTGCATCGGACGAAGAATTTGTTGAATTAGCCGCAAAAGCAGCACAAGAAAATCTGAGTAACAAACAGATTAAGCAATCTATTAAAAACTGGCGTGCCGATTATCATCGCGCTTAATACCTGTTTTTATTGCTTATATATTATTTAAAACATGATGCCAGCCCATCTTTCCATTGGGTTGGCATTGTTGTTTTAGTCATGGTGGCTGCTTCCATAAAATATAAAACCACTTTGGCAAAAGCAAGCAATTTGCCCTCTTCATTATATACTTCTTGGTGAAAAGTAATTCTATGGTCGTTTGGCAAATCTTTTAACATAGTTTTTATCGTGATTAAATCATCATAAACGGCGGGTCTAACAAATTTTGTATTCATTTCTATTACTGGCATAATGACACCATCGCTTTCTAGGTCTTTATAACTATAACCCAAACCCCGTATGGCTTCCACGCGACCAACCTCGAAATATTGCGCAAAATTTCCGTGGTAAACAACACCCATTTTATCTGTTTCTGCGTATCTAACCCTTAAAAATGTTTCTGCCTGGTACATTAAACTTATTGTTTTTTTGTTAGTAAAGATATTGTGAAGGTTTCTTTGTGAACAAATAAAAAAAACGATGTTTGTAGTCTTAAATGAAAAGTACTTTTAGCAGCTTTTTATATCGGCAATAATCAGCGTCTTCAATAATATTTATTACACAAGGTTTAATCTATAATATGTATCAACGTATAAAAATAATTGTCAACTTTCTTTTGCTGACCTCGCTTATTTCTTTCTCATCTTATGGGCAATATACCCGCATTACAAACGATGTAGATGCGCAGTATAAATTGGCAAAAGAATATTTTGGGAAGGAAGAGTTCAGCTTAGCTTATCCAATTTTTAAAACTATCTACAGCAATGGTGATGTGAGTAGCAATTATCCCGTTAATGTGGCTCTGGAAAGTAAGTTTTATTATCTTTCTTGCGGGTTGAAACTAAATGATGCGACTGTAAAAAGTAAAGCAGTAGAATTTGTTGAATTGGAGCATGAGACAAGACTAGTAGAAATGCTTTCTTATGAACTGGCAGAATACTTTTTTAGAAGTAATGACTATGTAGATGCTATTACTTACTACGAAAAGGCTGGCATCAAGAACTTAAGCAATGCAGAGATTGGGCAAGCAAAGTTTCATGAGGCTTATTGTTATTTTTCTTCGAAGCAGTTTAAAGAAGCAAAGCCATTATTTGATGCCATCAGACAAATACCTACCGATTCAAACTATATAGATGCCAATTATTATTATGGTTTTATAGCCTTTGGCGATAAAAACTTTAAGGAAGCATTGAAAGCTTTTAAGATTGCAGAAACGTCCCCCTCTTATACCAAGGTTGTTCCTTTTTACATAGCTGAGATTTATTATTTCATGAATGATAGAGACAAGGCACTTACCTACACCGAAGATGTTTTGAAGAAAGGAGGACAATACTATGATTTGCAATTGAAGCAACTGGCAGGCAAACTCTATTTTGATAAAAGAAGGTTTAACGATGCGTTGCCTTATCTGGAGGAGTATATTAATAAGTCGGAAAAGGTAAATAGAGAAGATTTATACGAGTTGAGTTATTGTTATTACGAAGCCGGCGACTGGAATAAAAGTATTGATGGGTTTAAACAACTAGGTGGCAAGGAAGATTCTTTGGCGCAAAACAGTATGTATCTTTTGGCAGATGCTTATCTAAAAACAGATCAAAAAGAGAATGCTCGTAATGCTTTCCTTTTCTGTGCTAGCAACAATAGTAATACGGTTCAGCAAGAAATTTCTTCATTTAGTTACGCAAAACTTTCTTATGAGTTGGGCTACATGGATGTTGCCTTGGCAGAACTAAGAAAGTTCATTGTTAACTATCCAGAAAGTAATAACAATCAGGAGGCCAAAGAATTATTGGTGGGGGTTCTAGCTACTACCAGTAATTATAAAGATGCCTTATCTCTTTTTGACGGATTGAAAACACAGAGTGAGACAGTTAAGAAGATTTATCCTAAGATATTATACGGCAGAGCCGTAGAATTGATAAACGATCAACATGTAGAAGAGGCAGATAAATTGCTCACCAGAATTATTAAAGCGCCCTACAACAAAGCTTTATTGGCTTATACTTATTTCTGGAAAGGAGAGATTGCCTACAGAACTGGTGCGATGGATGAAGCTATTACCTATTTCTCCAACTATCTAGAAAACCCTTCAACAAATGGTGAGATTAATGTAGCGAATGCAAAATACAGTCTTGCTTATTGCTACCTAAAAAAAGAAGACTACAGAGCGGCAGAGAAATATTTTAGTGAGGTCGCAAGTACTTTAAAAGAAAACTCGACGCCTCTACAACAGGATGCCTACATAAGAACAGCGGATTGTTATTACATGAATAAACAATACAAATCTGCCATAAAAATCTATGATGATGTATTAATTCATGAGTTAAAAACGGCTGACTATGCCTTATACCAAAAAGCTGTTATTGCTGGCGCATTGAACAAGAACAATGAGAAGATTAGTTTGATGCAAAGTCTTTTGCAACGCTACCCTTCTTCTACTTTAGCTCCAGATGCTGATTTAGAAATTGCAAATGGCTATCTGGCTGATGAAAAATATGCAGAAGCTTTGCCTCCTTTGCAACAGATATTGGCAAACAAGAATGCTAATACGCTATGGCCAAGGGCTTTGTTAAAAACTGGGGTTTCTTATTTTAACACTAGCAAAAGCGATGATGCTTTAAATAGCTTTACCCAGTTGGTTAAGCAATATCCTAACACACAAGAAAGCGACGAAGCAGTAGAATATATCCGCACCATCTTTATTAATAAACAACAACCAAACGAGTTTATAGCTTTCATGCAGCAAAATGGAAGGAGTGTTTCTACTTCCGAAGCTGATTCTCTCACTTATCGTGCGGCTTCGTTGAAATATGAGGCAAAAGACTTTAACAACGCTAAGGCGGGCTTTGCCAATTACCTTTCTCAATATCCAAAAGGAAAATATGCTTTAGAAAGCAATTATTTTTCTGCAGAAATAAATATGGCAGCAAAGGATGTAAACGCCGCACTGCCATTTTATGATTCTATTGCGGCAAAGGCTCCTAACAAATATGCAGAAAGAAGTGCCTTGCAAAGTGCTAGGATTTATTATTTCAATCTGAAAGATTATGCCAATGCAGAAAAATATTTTATACAAGTAAAGGAACTTACTAATCAACAAGAAAGCAAGCTAGAAGCAATGCGTGGGCTGCTCAGATGCCAATATCATTTGCAACAATATAAAGAGGCAGTAACCAACGCTAAGGATTTATTAGCAGAAACAGGCACCGAAACAGATGATAAAATGATGGCTAACATGGTGGTTGCAAAAAGCTATCAGGCAGATAATAAACTGGACGATGCCACCACTTCTTACAAGGCTGTAATTGCTTTGGGTAAGAGCGAATATGGCGCAGAAGCTTTGTATAGATTGGCCGAGATATTGTTTTTGCAAGAGAAAAATGACCAAGTAGAAAAGGCAGCTTTTCAGGTAATAAAAGATGCGGGTTCGTATGAATATTGGGTTACTAGGAGCTACATATTATTGGGCGACCTGTACTTTAAACAGAAAGATTTGTTTAATTCAGAAGCTACTTTTAAGAGCGTTTCGGAAAATAGTACTATCGCCGATTTAAAGCAAGAAGCTACGGACAAGCTTGCCAAGGTGGTTGAAGCAAAGAACAAAACAAATAAGGTAGAAACACCTCAATAAACTATTATAAAAATGAATTATTTTAAAAATATACTGTTGTTAACACTGGTGCTGGCTCTATCGGTAGTTACTGTAAACGCTCAACATTCTCATAAGAAAAAGAAGAAAACTACAAGTCATGCAGCTAGGGTTAGTAGAGTAAGAACTCCTGTTTCTAGGCATAGAGGGCGAGGTGTTTATACTAGTGATGTAATAAAATCCGCTGCTCCAAAAGAGGTAGTAAATACCTCCGTATCCCATGTGGTAATTTCGATTGCAAAGGATACAACATCGGATGATACACTTAGCACGGCTAAAGAAGTGGTTATTACTTCGTCATTTAAACCTTCTTTAAGGAACGCTTCTAAGATAAATTTTACTGCTGCCACTCCTGTTTTGGATACTACTAAGCCGCAACTAACTTATAATATCCCATCGCAAAACTTGTTTTTCTCTTATCAGCCCTTGCCTATAAAACCTTTGGCGTTAATGGCTGATTCTGGCTTTATTTGGGAACAAAATGATTATGTAAAAGCAGGTTTCGGCAACTATTCATCCCCTTATTTGGAAGCGGGTGCTTCCTTTGGTGATGGAAAGAATGAAATGATTACGGCTCATGGTAAATATCAACATGCTAAGGGCAGCCTTCCTTTGCAAGAATATGGAAAAGCTGGGATTGATTTAATTGGCATTTTTAATACCAATAACAATCAGGAAATTACTTCCAAGGTATATTGGGATAACAATAGCGTTTACAGATATGGTTACACGCCCGATACTTTAAAGGTTAATCAGGATAGTTTGCATAGTAAATTTAATACTATTGGTGCAGAGGTTGGACTAGAAAGTAAAGTGCCTAGTGCGTATGGCATTACCTACCATCCACAATTGAAGTTCAATTTATTCAGTAACACAAGTGCTTCTAAAGAAACAAACCTATTGTTGAAACTACCTGTTAGCAAAGCTTTCGGTCGATTATTTTGTTTAGACCTTGCGCCTACCATTGATATTACGCATTATTCAACCAGTATATATAAGACCTCTATTTCATTAAATAATAACCTTTTCAACTTCAATACTTCTCTCAGGTTTATCACTCCTAACTTTAAAGCCAACATAGGTTTGTTGCCTAGTTGGGATAATGGCAGTTTCTCTTTGTTGCCAAACTTTACGGCAGAAGGTAAGCTAGCAGATAATAAACTGGTTGTAGAAGGTGGCTGGATTGGTTACTTCCAAAAGAATACCTACAAAACATTGGCAGAGGTTAACCCATATATCATTGCACCAACTTCTTTATTTAATACTAAAACAACCGAAGAATACATTGGTATAAAGGGTAGCATTGATAATCATTTAACTGGCAATGCAAAACTTTCCTTCTTGAAGATGGATAATGTTGCCTTATTTGCCAACGATACAGCGGCAGGTAATATGCAGAATTTCTTGGTTCTTGATGAGCCTTCTATCCAAGCTTTACGTTTGAAAGCAGAAATAATTTATGCCACACAGGAGAAACTTTCAATCCTAGCGGGAGCCACTTATACACAGTTTACTAAGCTTAGCGTAAATAATAAAGCGTATGGTTTGTTGCCATTAGAAATTTATGGAACTTTGCACTGGAAACTTTTAAAAGATTTAACCCTTAAGAGTGATGTATTTTTCTTTGACGGAAGCTACTACCGCAACCAAAAGATGTTGAGTAGCAAGCTTAGTCCAGCGTTTGATGCTAATCTTGGAGCCGAATTTCCAGTAATGAAAAAACTAAATGCTTGGGTTCAGTTTAATAATCTTCTTAACAATAAATACCAACGTTGGAATCAATATCAGGTTTTAGGTTTCCAATTATTGGCAGGAGTTGTATATTCGTTCAGATAAATTTGTTGTATGTACCCATTCTTATATAAATATTTCTTAGTTAACAAGAAGGTTGGCATTCCAAATCTTGGGTCTTTTGCCTTGCAGGAAACCCCCGCAACGTTAGATTTTGTTAAAGGTATTCTTCGTGCGCCACAGTCTAAAATTACTTTTACTAAAAGTGAAAATGACTCGGTAGATAAGAATCTTTTTATTTATTTGAGTAAGGAAATGCAGGTAGAAGAGTGGCAGGTGGCAAAGAAGTTCCAAGAATTTACTGAGGCTATCAGACAAAATATTGCTGGTAATAAAGCCGTTGAGCTACCCGGCATTGGTAAGATTCAAAGGGGATTTGACGAAGAGTTAGTTTTTTTACCTGATCCGGAAGCGACTGTTATTTCTTCTGCCGACATAAAGCTCAACAACACAAACGATTCTAGGGCTAACCTAATTGAGTTATATAGTACTGGCGAAAACCTTATCTTGACTGAAGAAACAGAAGAAGATAAGTTGGAGATGATTATCAAACACAAGGAAGAAGATTATTGGTGGGTATATGCCCTAATACTCGCATTGATGGGCGTTGGTGCCTTGCTGTACTACTATATTTAATAACGCTACACTTTCCCCGATGGCATCAATTATTACCTATCAACAATGTCCTTGCTGCAACAGCACGCATATATCGCCTAAGTTAAAAGCAAAAGATTACACAGTTAGCCATACACTTTTTGAAGTATGGGAGTGTGCCGATTGTACACTTCGTTTTACACAAAACATCCCCGACGAAGAAAGCATTGGTCAATATTATCAATCCACTAGCTATGTTTCTCACTCGGATACACAAGAGGGGTTAATCAATAAACTGTACCATAGGGTTCGCAAAATTACCTTAAACCAAAAGAGGGATTTGGTAACTGATGCCGCAAAAACCGCCAACGGTACTCTGTTGGACGTAGGTTCGGGGACGGGTGCTTTTGCAAATACAATGCAGGAAGCTGGATGGAAAGTTACTGGTCTGGAACCCGATAGTACCGCTCGCAAGATAGCTTTGGATAAATTTGGGTTAGCATTGGATAGCCCAGAAGCATTGTTTTCACTTTTACCAGATACTTTCAATGTAATTACCATGTGGCATGTGTTGGAACACGTGCACAATCTACACGGTTATCTAGAGCAATACCATTCTATACTCAAAGCTGATGGAAAACTAATTATTGCCGTACCCAATTATACCAGTAATGATGCCGCAACCTATGGCGAACATTGGGCGGCGTACGATGTTCCCCGACATCTGTACCATTTCTCGCCAGCAAGCATGAAGCACTTAGCAGCGTTGAAAGGCTTTAAGATAGATGCTTATCAACCGATGTGGTTTGATAGTTTTTATGTAAGTATGCTAAGTGAACAATATAAGACTGGCAAATCTGGATTGATTAAAGCAGTATTTAACGGACTTCTTTCTAACATTAAAGCAACTAGCGATAACAAACTTTGCAGCTCGGTTATTTATATCATGAGTAAAAAGTAAGGGT
>JANYEX010000071.1 GCA_025359725.1 Chitinophagaceae bacterium
AAGCTATTTCAGGAGATGACACAGAGTCTGTGTTGATATAAACAGACTTTGTCTTGATATAAACAAAACTAGTTTTTAGATGATAAACCCACTTTTTGAAGTAAAAAATGGGTATTTTTTAAAGAATATTATTACCAAGACAATGTGTTAGTTAGAGGGATAATTATCAACTAACATAAATCTTAAAATATCATTATCCTACCCATAAACCCTTTTTTTATTTAACCCAATTTCATGGATAATTCCTTGTCCTAACCTTTCGTTTCATTACCGCTACATCAACCCAAAACTCTCCGTTGTAATCTTGACGTACCTAAAATAATCCATTCAGATAACGTTTTCGGTTGTTGACGTACCTAAGATGTACCACCTTTTTACAATATGTAGATGGTAAGATAGAGTTTTGCTGCATTCCCACAAAAGACACCCTTTACTGGAGATAAAAATGCTTGCTATTATTTCCTTGCGGCGATGATGCATCTCAAACAACCTTTTTATTCATTAAAACAAAAAAAAAGATGAAAAAAATCTTTCTGCTTGCTTTCCTTGCCCTAAGTATGGTCAGGGCACTTGCGCAGCCCTCCACGGCAGCGCCAACACCCACGGCAGGTTCTGCCTATGTAATGTCTCTTTTAGGGAACAATTACACACAAATTTCACAAGCTTCGGGTACCGGAACTTGGTATCCCAATTGGGGACAACAAACGCAGGTTGCTTATTCAACTATTGGTGGCGACACAACTATTGAGTATTCTAATTTGAATTATCAAGGGGTACAATTTAACAGCGACATCAACGCTGCCACAATGGACTCAATTCACCTAGACATTTGGAGTGGCAATTGTACTTCTCTTTTAATTGGATTAATCAAAACAACTGGCGGAACTGTACGCCAAGATGTTACTGTTCCCCTTACTACTGGTGCTTGGAATTATGTTTCTATTCCATTAACCTCATACAATACCGTTGATTTAAGTAAGATTGGCCAGATGATTTTTGTAGCAGGCACCCCAGGTGCTGGTGCAGTTATTTATTTGCAAAACGTCTTTTTTGTTAATGCAGTTGGCAAGCCAACTTTAGGTGCATTTAGTATTCCTACTCAAACATTGGGTTCAGGAAATTACACAATCACAGATCCTACAACAAATAGTACAGGTGCATTCACCTACACGAGTAGCAACAGCGCGGTGGCTACCGTAAGTGGACATACCGTAACTATTGTTGGCGTAGGTACTACTACAATAACTGCAACAGAAGCACCTGATGCAAATTATTTGGGTACAACTGTTTCAACACCTCAAGTTGTGGACTATGCTGGTCCTTCGGCTGCGGCACCTGCCCCAACAGCTGCTAGTGCATACACATTATCTTTATTTGGTAGTCATTATACACAGTTAGCACAAGCAACAACAACTGGGGTTTGGTATCCTAACTGGGGACAGTCAACACAAGTTAATTTCATGAAAATAGGTGGTGATACAGCAATAGAGTATTCAAACCTTAATTATGAAGGCGTTCAGTTAAATAGTGATGTTGATGCCTCTACGATGGATTCTATACATTTTGATATATGGAGTCCCAACTGTACCTCGCTTACCATTGGATTGATAAAAACTACTGGGGGTACAGTTCGTCAAGATGTCACAGTTTCATTAACAACAGGCGGATGGAACTACATAAGTATTCCTTTATCATCTTACAACAATGTTGATTTAAGTAAAATAGGGCAAATTATTTTGGTTGCTGCTACTCCAACATCAGGTGCTGTTGTTTACATCCAGAACGCCTACTTTATTAATGCAGTAGGTAAGCCAACCTTTGGCTCATTTACTATCCCTGCCAAAAATGTTGGTGATGCTGCGTTCACAATAACACCTCCTTCTACAACCAGTACAGGTGCGTTCTCATATACAAGTAGCAATACGGCTGTGGCAACTATTTCTGGAACTACTGTTACAATCCACGGTGCTGGTTCTACTACAATTACAGCTACAGAAGCAGCTGATGCAAATTATCTTACTGCAACGATTTCTGCTACTTTGGTGGTTACTTATGCCGACCCTACCACTGCTGCGTCCACTCCTACTAAGCTTTCAAGCAATGTAATTTCATTGTTTGGAGGAACTTACACAAATGTAAGTGGTATTACTTTTAATCCAAACTGGGGACAATCTACCCAACAATCTACCATTACTGTTGCAGGTGTTACCACTCTGAAATATAATAATTTCAATTATCAAGGAGTACAATTAACAGGTAATCTTGATGTTTCTACAATGGAGAATTTGCATTTGGATGTTTACACGCCGAATTGTACTGCTTTTGATGTTTACTTAATAAACAGTAACTCAACTGGTGCAGAGAAGAATGTAACATTAACTCCAAATAATACTGGATGGAATAGTTTTGATATACCATTGTCACAATATACGGGTATTGATTTAACTAAGATTGGTCAGTTAAAGTTAGTTGCTACCCCTTCGGGCTCTACTGTTTATATAGAGAATATTTATTTCTGGAAAGCAGTAGCTGTGTTGAGTATTACCAACTTTACTGTTCCAACAGGAAAGGTAGCTGGGGATGCTCCATTTACATTAACTGCACCAACAACTAACAGTGCAGGCGCATTTACCTATACTAGTAGCAATACAAGTGTGGCTACAATAAGTGGTAGCACAGTAACTATTAAAGGAGCTGGTACAACAACAATAACTGCAACAGAAGCTGCAGATGGAGATTATGGAAGTGGAAGTATAACTGCTTTACTAACCGTTTCTTATCCAACAATAACGGCAGCACCAACTCCAACCAAACTTGCAGCGAATGTAATGTCCTTGTACAGCGACAGTTACACTAATGTTTCAGGCATCAATTGGTTTCCAAATTGGGGTCAATCTACCGTGGTTTCTGATACAACGATAAGTGGTAATCACACTAAAGAGTATAAAAGTTTCAATTATGAAGGTACAGACTTCGGTTCTACTGGGCTGAATCTTGATGCTTATGGATACTTGCATATTGATATTTGGTCAGCTTCGGCGAGTGCGATTGATTTATTCCTCATCAATAACAACACTACGGGTTTGGAAAAATCGGTTACTCTTAATTTGACTGCCATTGGATGGAACAGCTTTGACATTGATTTGACTCAATATTACAATCAAGGAATCAATTTGACCAATATTGGTCAATTCAAGATACAACCTAATCCATTTGTAGCTGTACAGTCGGTATATCTTAACAACATTTATTTCTGGCATGCTGCGAATGTGCCTACACTTACCAACTTTAGTATTCCAAACAAAGTAATGGGCAATGCGCCATTTACAATAACACCTCCTACCAGCAACAGTACTGGAGCATTTAATTACACCAGTAGCAACACAAGTGTAGCTACGGTGAGCGGAAGCACCATTACTATCGTTGGGGTAGGTACTACTACTATCACAGCTACACAAGATGCAACTACTAGTTATGCAAGTGCAAGCAAAACAACAACATTTACTGTTGGATATGCACCACCAGCAGTAGCGGCATCAACTCCCACTAAATCGCCATTAAATGTACTTTCTGTATTTAGCGATACATACAGCAACATCTCTGGCACAGACTTTTTCCCTAACTGGGGGCAAACTACAGTAGTTTCTACTTACACAATCGGTGGAAATGCAGCTTTAAAGTATAGCAACTTTAATTATGAAGGCACTCAGTTTGCTTCTTTGGTAGATGCTTCTGGAATGAACTATCTGCATCTTGACATCTGGACACCAAACTGTACAGCTTTTGATGCTTACCTAATTAATACAACAACTAGTGTAGAGCAAAAAGTAACTGTAACCCCTACTGCCTCTGGATGGAATAGTTTTGATATTGCCTTATCTCAATACACAAATATTGATTTAACTAATATTGGGCAGTTTAAATTCGTTTCTACACCTTCTGGCTCTACCGTATATCTAGACAATATCTATTTCTGGTATGCAGGAACAATTTGGGACGGAACCACATGGAGTAATGGTACACCATCTAGTACTCAAGATGCTATTATTGCTGGTAATCTTACCAACAGCACTGCTTTATCTACAAAGAGCCTAACTATCAAAGCAGGTGTTACTGTTACTAATACCGGCGGTATAAGTGTAGCAGGAACTAGCTTTGTTGACAATGGCACTATCGCTGGCTCTGGAACAACAACTTTAAGTGGTTCTGCTGCGCAAACTGCGAGTGGTAATGGTTTGGTTTGTAACCTTACCTTAAGTAATAGCCACGGTGTAACCATTAGCAGTGGAAGTAACAATTTGGGAGTAACAGGATTACTTACTTTACAATCTGGTCTGTTGACTACTAATGGAAATCTTACATTAAAATCTACTAGCATTACCAATACAGCCGTTGTTGCTCCGATAGGTACAGGAGGAAATTCTGGCACAATTAGCGGCACAGTAACTGTAGAAAGGACAATTCCTGCTGGAGAAAGAACTTACAGAGATTTAGGCCCCGAAGTTTCTAATGCTGGTAGTGTATTTGCAAACTGGCAAGAAGGCGGTGTAAACAATAATGGATATGGTATCCAGATTACTGGTTCAAAAGGAACTACAGTTGGATATGACGCTACCACAGGCTTCGATTATTCATTAACTGGGAATCACTCAATGTTTACTTACCTAAACAACACTTGGGATTCTGTTCGTACAACCAAAGGAACTACGCTTAATCCTTACCAAGGATACCGCGTATTGGTAAGAGGTAACAGAACAGGTAGTTTACAAACACAGTTTACTTACAGTACTGGTGCTACACTACGCGCCAAGGGTAATTTGGTAACCGGCACTGTAACCTTCAGCAATCTTACAAGTGGTGTAGGTAGTTATAGTTTAGTTGCTAATCCTTATGTTAGTCCAGTTTCTTGGAACTCGGTAGTTGCTGCTAGCACTGGTATCAATGGAAGTTTCTGGTACAATGATCCAACATTTACAGTAGATGGTTACGCCACTTTTGTTTCTTACAACACCACTAATGGCATCAGTAACCCAATGAGTCAATCATTAATGGATGGATACTTACAGCCCGGTCAAGGTTTCTTTGTAGAAAATACAACAAGCTCACCTTCATTGGTATTTACCGAAGCTTGTAAAGTACCTGCACAAGGTAAAACTGCCATTTTCGGAACTAGTACTATAAACAGGCTTGCAGTTGGGTTATACAGAAATGGAACTAACGTTGATGGTGCGGTTACTGCTTTTGGCAGTAACAACGCTGCAACAATTGGTAAAGAAGATGCAATCAAATTCTCTAACGTTACAGAGAATATTGCTTTCACAGTTGTCAACAAGGATTTGTGTATTAACGGCACTACAATGCCTTCTGCTACTGATGTTTTATCTATCCACTTATACAACCTGAAGGCAACCACTAACTACACTTTAAGGCTTGATGCTTCTCAGTTTGATGGCAACGGAATGCAGGCATTCATAAAAGATAATGTTTCAAAAACTGAAACATTGTTGTCTGGCAACAATACTTCGGTATCCTTTACAACAATTGCTACGGATGCAGGAAGCTATGCTGGTCGTTATAGTATTGTGTTTGGCGCGGGTACATTGCCAATCTCTAGCATCAAGCTTACTGCGACTGCGCAAGCTAGTAGTGTTGTTATTAAATGGAATACAATTGGAGAATCTAATGTGGCAAACTACAAGGTACAACGCTCTACAAATGGCGTAACCTTTACAGATATTGCTACTCAGACAGCTGCTAATTTATCTACGGCTTCTTATTCAATCAATGATTCTAAAGCGGTTACTGGCACAACCTACTATCGCATCAAGGTGACAAGCAACAACGTTTCTGTAAATTACAGTAGCGTTGCAACTGTTACCATAGGAAAAGTTGCAGCAGGAATTTCTGCTTACCCTAATCCTCTTGTTGGACAACATTTAAATGTTGCATTCAATAATTTGGAAACAGGTAATTATGATGTAGCTATCTTCAACATGGTTGGTAACAAAGTATTTGCAAAATCAATTACGCACAATACTAACACTTCTGTAGAGCAATTAACAATCAATAATCATTTGGCTGCTGGCACATACACTGTGCATGTAACTAATGCAAACGGTGTTGCTTGTCAATCTCAAATTGAAGTAGAATAAACAATTAAGTATGGCGGATTCGAGGTATCGGTTATCTCGATTCTGCCAACTTTATTACACATAATTTTAATTAAGAATAAATGAAAACGATTTTAAAAATAAGTGCGAAGGTGATTACAGTACTGATGTTAGCTATGTTTGTTTCTAGCAAAATAAACGCCCAGCCCAATCCTGGCCCAGGTAATTCTGGTAGCCCTATCGGTACAACTGGTGATGGACCCACTGTTCCTTTTGATGGTGGTATGAGCCTGATGTTAGCAGTTTCTGGAATTGGGTATGCTGCGAAAAAGATGAAAAAGAATAAATAATGCCCCCACGTGGTCTTCAACACAAAGCCTATCAATAATAGTATTGGTAGGCTTTTTTTAATGAGAACAAAGAAGAAACTTTAACAAGCACCATCCAAGTCTAATAAAAGGGAGGATATTTATGAAAAAGTTAACCACCTTACTGAGTTATTCCGCCACCGAACTGATAGTGGTGAAGGTATTTATCAACCAAATCTTGTTACTGATCATTGGAAAAAGGTATGGTAAATTGACAAAAAGTTTTATTTATGCTAATTTACACCAACTAAACATAATAATTAACACAAAAACAAAATGATTGAGTGCCATGAAAAGTGCAACTGAAAAAACAACGCTTGAGAAATATTACCTACTAATTTTTTATTTCTGCTTCTTGTTGGCAGACTGTGCACTTTTATACCAAGGAAAATATGGTTACAGATTGTATGCAAAACCTGCCATAGAGCCGATACTTTTACTATGGTTCATGAGCAATACTGCCTTCAATATGCGTAGCTCACCACAGACAATAACAGCTAGATTATTACTTTATGCCATTTTTTTATTAACCCTTGCGGGCGATGTATGTGGGCTTCTTGCTTCGGATAAATTCACTTGGACAACCTGCCTCTTTACTTATAGCTTTACTTATCTGCTGTATTTCTTCTTATTCCTTTCCATACAAAAAAATGCACCTGAAGAAAAAGTATTCTTTCTTTCTATCAAAAAGGTACTAATTACGTTCTTAATAGTCTTTTGTCTTGGCTTACTATTATTAAACAAAGGGTTAGGTTTAAGTTTGGACTACAATAGTTTTTGGTTATATACCCACGCCTTATTACTAGCTGCTATTTGCGGGATAGTGGCCAATATGTGGGGCTTGCCGCAATTAAAAAATATACGTCCATTATTTATGTTGGGTATGTTTTTTTTATTAATCACAAATGCGGTGTATAGCGTTGACGAACTTGTCTTCCATCGTACCAAGCACATTTTAGATGTAATTGTCGCTTGTAGCAATGGTCTTACACAAATATTTGTCATATTAGGCGTAATAAAATTTTTACGTTACAAAAAGGGGTAAGAGATTATTATCTAAAAGAAATTGGGGATGATAACACTTCTGTTGTCATCCCCAATTTTATTATTACTCTTTGAATATATACGCCAAATACAAGCACCTAGCCCTTCTTAGGCTTGGGATTCCGCTTCTTTGCTGCCTTCTTTTCCATTGGTTTTGTTTCAGTAATTTCTTCTTTATTATCGCCTGTTGGTTTATTTACCCAAGCATAATCTAATTGACGTTTATCTAGATTTGCTCCTATTACTTTAATCCAAACCTTATCTCCCATCTTGAATTTACGCCCGCTTCTTTTTCCAGCTAGGCTGTAGTCGCCTTCAACCAAAAAGAACTCATCTACTTCACTCAGGCTAATAATACTCACCATCCCTTCGCACTTGTGTTCTACTGTTTCTACAAAGAAACCAAAGCTTGCCACACCACTTATCACGCCTTCAAAGTCCTGACCAACATAGGACTTCATAAATTCTACCTGCTTATATTTATTGCCTGCACGTTCGCATTCCATGGCGGCACGTTCGCGCTCGCTGGTTTGTTTACACTTTTCATCCATCTTCTTATCTATGATGGGTTTTCCTGCCAATACACTCTCCAAAACTCGGTGTACCAACACATCGGGATATCGACGGATAGGCGACGTAAAATGACAATAATGTTCAAACGCCAATCCATAATGTCCAATATCCTTGGTGGCATAAGCAGCCTTAGCCATGGTGCGGATACCCAATTGTTCCAACACATGTTGCTCTGGTTTACCTTTTACATCAGCCAGCATTTGGTTAAAACTCTCAGCAATCTTCTCTGGAGTAGAAGTATTGAATTGATGTCCATAACGCCTTGCATATTCAATAAATGGTTGCAACTTCTTTTCATCTGGTTGGTCGTGGATACGATAAGGGAATGGAATTGGTTTATGATTCACTTCTGTTTTAAAAACTGTTTCTGCCACCGTCTTATTTGCAAGCAACATAAATTCTTCAATCAGTTGATGCGCTTCCTTGCTTTCTTTCACCACAATTCCAATTGGCTTTCCTTTATCATCCAACGTAAATCGAACTTCAGTAGAAGAAAAATTGATGGCCCCGTGCGCAAACCGTTGCTTCCGCAATTGTTTGGCAATATCATTCAATACAAAAATCTCTGCTTTATAAGCCCCCTCCCCTTTCTCTATTATTTCCTGTACATCCTCATAAGAATACCTATACTTTGAATGAATAACTGTTTTACCCAACCAAACCTCTTTTATCTCACCTTCGGTATTCAATTGAAAGACTGCCGAGAAAGTACATTTATCTTCATTTGGACGCAATGAACACAGTTCATTTGAAATCCTTTCTGGCAACATCGGATTCACCCTGTCGGGCAAATAAACTGAAGTAGAACGCTTATATGCTTCTTCATCCAAGGCCGTATCTGGTTCTACATAATGACTTACATCTGCAATGTGTACGCCTATTTCGTAGTTGCCATTTTTTAGTACACGGATAGAAAGTGCATCATCAAAATCTCTTGCATCCACCGGGTCAATGGTAAAAGTGAGTATATCCCTAAAATCTTTACGTTTTTTTATTTCGGCACTGCTAATAACATCTGGCAACCTCAATGCCTCTTCCATCACTGCATCGCTAAACGAAAGTGGGAAGCCTGCTTCTGCCAATAGTTCCTTCATGGCTGCATCATTCTCATCTTCTGCAAGCAACACACTAACTACTTCGCCAATCGGTTTCTTATCGTCCTTGCCCCATTCTACCAGTCGTGCCACCACCTTATCCTTGTGCTTGGCACCTTTCAGTTTATCCAATGGAATAAACAAATCGGGCATTGGCTTATCAGTATTCGGCACGAAGAAGGCGAAGTTGGTAGAGAGCTGTATATGCCCAATAAACTCATTCTGCTTGCGAGCAACCACTTCTGTAATGCGACCTTCCTTTCTTTTGCTAGCCAAGTTTTCTCTCACGATACGCACCCGAACGGTATCTCCGTTCAACGCTGTATTGAAATCACCTGGCCGCACCAATACATCGCCGCTTTTATCTTCTATCAGCACATAGCCAATCCCGCTGCGTGTAATTTCTAGTGTCCCCTTCACCGTAGTTTGACCGTGGGTATTCTTTGTTGTTTTATTTTTCTTCTTGCTACTCGTACTCTTACTCATTGTGTTGGGGTTTTGAAATGCTGCTGATAAACGATATTACCAATTGATTAAATTCTTCTCCTTCGTTAAAAAGGAATTTGTGTTTGATGGGCAATACATAAATCGGCAATTGCGCCAATTCATCTGTAAACTTCGCCAAACGTACTGCATCTTTCTCTGTAGTTAATATAAATTTTTCTTTGGCATCAATGTCTTCGTATTTTTCTTTTATATCCCTAAAATCATCGATGCTAAAGATATGGTGATCGCTGTAATTCTTTTGATAATAAGTGTAGGCATACTTGTGCAAATACTCTTTTATCGGCTTCGGATTGGCAATGCCACAAACCAAAAACACTTCATCCGTTGTTTTTATGGCTCGTTCATCTTTGTTTAGGATATGGTATGGAACCCCATATTGTATTGTGGTAAAGAATACTTTTTGATGAGGTAATGGCTTTATTGCCCGCAACAATTTCTGTTTATTATCCTCCCATAAATCGGCTGGGCATTTGGTAATAACGATTATCTTTGCACGTTTCATCGATGAATGCTGATCCCTTAAATCACCAGTAGGAAAAAAGAAATCGTGTACATACAAATTGCTGTATTCCGTCAACACAATATTTAACCCTGGTTTTATGTCCCTATGCTGAAAGGCATCGTCCAAAATGATGGCATCCAAATCGGGATTATCATGCAACAATTGTGGAATGGCAACCAACCGCTCCTCTCCTACTGCTACAGAAACATCAGGATATTTCAGGTGAAACTGCATCGATTCATCACCAATATCCAAGGCGGTAGATTTTTCATTTGCCAATACATAGCCCTTTGTCTTGCGTTTATACCCTCTGCTTACAGTCGCTATTTTGTATTCTGGATGTAATAAATCAATCAGATATTCTACCATCGGCGATTTTCCCGTGCCACCCACAGCTATATTGCCCACACATATTAACGGAAAATTGAAAGGAGTTGATTTAAGATACCCCCTGTCATACAACCAATTCCTAATAACTACCGCC
>JANYEX010000085.1 GCA_025359725.1 Chitinophagaceae bacterium
GGGTGTCAGATGTTTTAAAACTAAAGTGGAGGCATTTAGACGGTGATTATCTTCTTATCGACATCAAAAAGACTAGGGAACAATTGCGTTTAAAATTGCCAGATGTGGCAGCTAAAATAATTAAAAACTTCCAAACAGAAGATGACTTACCAAATAACTATATCTTTCCAGTGTTAGAAAATGGGTTGGACGAAAAAGATGCTAGGCTTTTTGATAATGCAATTACTTGTGCAACATCTTTAATCAACAAGAATCTAAAATTTATAACTAAAAGAGCAAAGGTCGAAAAGTTAATAAGCTTTCACATCAGCCGTCACACTTGGGCTACAAAAGCTTTGAGATTAAAAGTTCCAATTGAAATAGTATCAAAAATATTAGGTCACGCCAATTTGAGGGAAACAATGATTTACGCAAAAATTGTAGATACACAAATGGATAATGCAATGGATTTATTTAATGCTTAAAAAATGGACTTATGACTGTAAAGCCTATAAATACTTCATTAAAGCATCATTTTGAAACCCTAATGCGAAAAGCTAATGAAAAAGCGAGTTTAATGTTTCAAATAAATTATGAAGAAAAAGCAATAAGTCTTGATGCACTTAATCAATTCTTACTTTTATCATTTGAAAGTGAAAGGATCGATAAAATAATAGAAAATAGCGACTACCCTTTTTACATAAAAAATCATAGTTCAGAAGATTGGCTGCTAACACAATTTTCCAGCAGGGCATTTCTTTTAAATATTGATGAGTCTGATTCATTTATCGATGCGGTTTCTTTTGGCAAATACAGAAGTTTTATTTCAAAAGCAAAAGACCCCCTTCGTGATACTGTCCCTCAGTATAGTTTTGAAAAGTTCATAAATGATGAATACTGTGCTTTTTTTTCAAACTTTAATACATATTATCGTTTATCCGAAGAAGATTATTACAAAATCAAAGAATGGCAAACCACCGCATTGATAAAGTTGGTAGGCTATGAATACAGAATGTTGATTAAAAAGATTCAGGCTCACTGTATAGTTATAAATAATCCGCTTGAGTTTATTATTTCAGAAAAAGAAAAAATTGAAAACAGGCTCAAGAAAGCAAAAGAAAATGGCAAAGTACTAAAAGAAATATTATCTGATTTATTCATCTTTAAGTTTGGCAATTCGAATAATTATGATGAAGACTTATTAATTAAGAATTATAGAAATTACAAATCGGAGGTAATGGTTTGGAAGTATATAACCCCTAAAATTATCACGCCACTTCTTTACAAAGTCGATAGTAAAATAAAAGAGATAATAAGCACCGAACAGACCATTTTTTATACAATCAATAAAATAGCTGATTGGTTTGAACTAGTAATAAAAGGACTACCTATTCAAACTGAAATCCTTGAACCAAAATGGGATATTTTACTAACAGGCGAATTAGAAAAAGCAGACACTAAAATACTTCTACTTACTGATATTATTGAAGAGTTTGCATATAATCCAGAAAATTCAGAGGCAGAAATAAAAGACTATCTAATTGAGCAATTGGAAGAGTACAGGGGTAAATTCAATTCTTGCGAGAAAAAATATTTATTTCACATCCACCAGGATGATAAAAAATATCTACTCAGCAGAATGTTTATTTCAAATGCCTTTTTTAACAATGATGTACAAGGTGAATTAGATGGTATTAGTGAATCTTTTATAATTCAAGAAATAAGTTGGTTAATAGCCCAAATTTATAAAGACATATTTAATACACACCAAATTGATTACCCTCACAAAGACGAAGCATATTTCGATATAATGTTTCTTCTACATCAAATGGTTTTAGATAAAGAACTTTATGAATCTTTACAAAACTCATTATATGATTTCTTCAGACATTTTGAAAATTATTTCTTGCCAATTGATATTCATTTTCAAAATCAAAGAGACACAATGAGCAAGTTGTTTCATAAAGCAATTGATAGGCTTCAAAGTATTTTTGACGATGCCGAAACATCAAATAAGATTCTATTTCTCCAAAGCCGTCTAAAAGAATTAAGGCAAAGGGAATTGCAGATAAAAGGGTTTCAACCAAGAAAAAAACATACACTTTATGACCATAAATATTCAAAATTTTTTAAAGAATTTTTAGAAATTGAAGCTGAATTTATCAAGGAAACAAGAGAGTTAAATTCAATACCTTTATTTATAGAAAATAAACCCGTACTTCAATTAGATTCTACAAATACACTTTCAGTTCAAAAATTATTTACAATTGAAAAAGAAACATATTTGCTACAAATGTTAGAAAATTTATGTATTACATCAAATGGGAAATCCATTTTAAGTATCAGAAAAAAGGGAGCAATAAGAGGGATAGTTGAAGCATTGTTAGAAAATAATTTAGTTCCTCATTTAAGCATTGAATTATTATGCAATTTCATTGCAGAGAAAATAGGGCTTGATTTAAAGTCAAAACTAGATGAATCACACATAAGTAAAGACTTTTACAAAAAGGCTACTTCATACATCAAAAATAACAATCCGAACCAATTATAGGGTTTTATAAGGTCTTATCCCGCCCACGGGATAAGGTCGCATCTATTTTCACACATTTGCTTCTTAACATTAAAACAGCAAAAATGGAAGTAATCACAATGCAATCAGAAGCTTACTTAGCCATCATTGGCAAAATAGAAGCAATCAACACACGTTTAAGTTCTAAGGAAAAAGAGCCAAAAGAAAAATGGTTAGATAACCTCGAGTTGATGCAACTGCTAAAAGTATCAAAGCGTACTGCTCAAGCTTATAGGGATACGGGTGTTATTTCATTCTCGCAAGTAGGCAACAAAATCTATTACAAACTTTCCGATGTAGAAGAGTTACTTAAAAAGCATTACAACAAGGCATTTAAAAAATAAATGCCTTGTTTTTTCGCCGCCGCATTAAGGCGTTTGTAAGTAAATTTTCCCTTCATTTTATTGGCTTAAACACTTTGAGTATGCTACGCAATACTTGTACCTCTGGTATGTCCAAGCCACAACGAATAATCACTGTTGTGCCATCAGGTAGTTTACCTAGCATTGCGCACTCTTCAAAGAAAATTCCCATCAAGCCTTCTCTCGTAGATGTCTATGGCAATTGGATAAACTCTTATCATTGGGATTATTATTGCACGTTCACAACACGGTATCAGTTAAGCCTAAAATCTGCAAGAAGGTATATGCCAAGGTTGCAGAACCTTCTTTTTTCTTGGTCAGGTAACACACCCGCAATCTTTTGGGTTGCCGAGCCTTTTGATACCAAATATGGCTGCCACCTCCACGCACTGGTCA
>JANYEX010000095.1 GCA_025359725.1 Chitinophagaceae bacterium
TTCATTCATCTCCCCCAAAGCTAACACCATCGAGGGTGCATACTTCTTACGCCAATCTGACAGCAGCTTAAACCCAGATATTGGATTGAAATTAAAGCGTTTGATAGCCTCACCCGGGCTCATTCTACCCTCCGATAATTCTCGTACCAACCATCTGCGAAAACTAGGTTCATAAACCCCTAATTTACCCGATGATTCAAAACTCTCAGACACCTTAACAGTGTATACATTCCCAACTTTTTCTGTTTCCATCTTCTCCGTTTTTGCCCATTTAACTGACAAGCTATTTCAGGAGATGACACTCATTAAATGTGAGACAAATCTTATCAAACGGAAGAGAGTATAAAGTAGTTTGTGTAAACTGGTAATAATACTTTTAGGGTTTCATCACTAAGTGATAGTTACAGTTATCAGCCATACAGATTTATTACTTATTAGCAAGGAACGAGTAATTATTCGGATAATAAGTTAACTGGTGTACCAGAAAATATAAGTGTGAGTGAATTAAGCATTGTTTGGCAGAAAGGGTATTTTGTCAACCTAAATTACAACCAAACATCTGCCATTCCTTAGTCAGACGCCGATGATGCTTATGCAAAAGCTTATTATTTGTTGCAAACAAAAATTGGCTGGAATGGAAAACTAGGTTCAACCATGATAGAGTTGTACTTTAGTAGGGATAATTTATTGAATGAAGTTTACAGCTTAGGTAATGACATAAATGCTGCTGGTAAAAGATATTACAATCCAGCACCGAAAATTAGTTTTTATGGGTGCTGTAGGGTTAGTTTGTAAGTTTTTAGGGATTGATTTGGTTGTAGATAAAGCCTTATGCTGAATTATAAAAATTATAACTATTACGAAAACGATTAAAAAACGGCTCTAAAAACTGATGTTTAATTAAAAAAACATTAAATAAAAGCTAATGAAACAATAAAGTTTGTTTATCTTGCCCGGAAATCACTGGGCTTATGAATAATAATAATACATATTTACTTAAAATATCCCTCTTGTGCAGTGATTTTGCAGTAATAAACGCTGCATACTTCATTGCGTATTTGGTTACTTCATTTTTTTGTACCCTCAATCAAGCATTCCTTATCCCAACTATACTTTTTTTTAATGTAAGCTGGTTAACATCTAGCTTTATTACCTACTTATATCACTACAAAACAATGCGTACACTTGAAAATATTCTAAGATGTACCATACAGACATGTTTGATACATGTAATATTTATAACTGCATTTATTGTTTTCTTTTATAGCAACCACGGCAGATATAAGATTCTATTTACCAATTATCTGTTTACAATTTTCTTTGTCGCTATCAGCAGAATTTATCTAACATACATAACTGAATTTATTGCAAAACGCTCTAATCTTAATAGACGTATAGCTATATTTGGTCATAATGAAGTAGGTATTCAATTAGCTAATTACTTTATAGATAACACTTCATTATATTCATTCCAAGGTTTTTTGGATGTAAATCATACTTCGACTACTAGAAGTGAAGGGACGCAAGGTGTATTGGGAACATTAAACGAGTGTGTAGAATATGCTGTTGATAATAACATCAACGAAATTTATTCGACTATACTTCCAGAACAAAATACAGAGATTGAGGCATTAATTGAAAGTGCCGAAAAGAATTGTGTAAGGGTAAAGTTCATAACACCATCAAGTACATTTACTTCTAATTTTTATCAGTTAGAATATTTTGACAATATTCCAATTATGAGTCATAGGCCAGAGCCTTTGCACAACCTAAAGAACCGTTTAAAGAAGCGCATTTTTGACGTAATCTTTAGCTTGTTGGCTATTATCTTTGTTTTATGGTGGTTGATTCCAATAATCGGGATTCTAATAAAGATTAATTCAAAAGGACCTGTTTTCTTCAAACAACTAAGAAGCGGTAGAGATAATGAACCTTTCTGGTGCTTTAAATTTAGAAGTATGACTGTAAATAAGTTGAGCAACGAATTGCAAGCAACAAAAAATGATGCTAGAATTACTTCGATAGGACGAGTTCTCAGGAAAACTAGTTTGGATGAATTTCCTCAGTTCTTCAATGTGTTGATAGGTAATATGAGCATAGTTGGACCACGTCCTCACATGCTAAAACACACTACCGAATACAGTAAACTTGTTGATAAATTTATGCTTCGTCAGTTTATGAAACCTGGAATAACAGGATGGGCACAGGTTAGCGGTTTTAGAGGGGAGACAACTGATACAATCATGATGGAGAAAAGAATTGAACATGATATTTGGTACATGGAAAATTGGTCATTGATGCTAGACATAAAAATTATATTCATGACCATCATCAACATATTCAAAGGTGAACCCGCAGCTTATTAATGCGGAATTATAAACATCAACTACTACTCGCTTAGTTGGTAAATCTCTCGGATATTCCTTCCTAGACCATCATAGTCTAAGCCATAACCCAAAACAAACTTATTGGAGATAGTCATGCAGGCGTAGTCAACCTTTACAGGATGAGTCTGTGCTTCTGGTTTATGAAGTAACACTGCAATTTTTAATGATGCTGGTTGTTGGTTAAGTAGCTGAGGTAGGTAAGTGTGTAATGTTTTACCCGTATCTACAATGTCTTCTATTATAACAACGTGTCTGTCTTTTATATCAACGTCTAATCCTACTGCAGTAATTACATGCCCTGTTGACTGAGTCCCTTTGTAAGACGCTAGTCTTATAAAACATATTTCGGGTTCAACCGTGATCTCTTTAAACAAGTCTGAAGCGAACATGAATGATCCATTAAGAACAGCAATAAACAAAGGTCTTTTTCCTTCGTAGTCTTTATTAAGCTTTCTTGCTAACTCTTTAACTTTGTTTAGAATCGTTTCCTCCGCAATAAATGGAACAAATAGTTTGTCATGAACTTTTATGGCACTCATGTATATTTTTTAAATACGAAGTTATTTAGAAACACCATACGTTACAAGTGTTGGGCGTAATAATATTTTATCACCTGCCTTTATTTTACTTCGCTTTGTCAGTTTATTATACTCTAATATTTTCTCTAACCTAACACCTTCCATTTGAGAAATATCCAATAGACTTTGATTTGCTTTGGCTACATGTAAATCTACATCGCCTTTAGTTTGCTTCTTTTCCAAAAAGACAAGTTGTGGTGCAGTGATTATATCTACATTACTCATGTCATTATATTCCAGTAATTTGGCTAGAGAAATATCGTACTGACTAGCAATAGACAACAACCCAGTTCCCTCTGGAACATAAATAACCTTTGTATGATTGATGGAAAAAGCACCACTTGGATAATTATTCTTAATAGTATCGCTTTCCTTATTTATACTAATTGGCGCATCTACTACCGTGAATGAATCCGTTTCCTTTTCCACTTTTGCAAAGAGATTACTACCTTCTGCTTTGTATTTTTTTACTGGAATTATCATTTCACCCAATACTGTGTCCTTTAGTATTGTGCCAGCAAGGGCGCTATCTGTTTTTAATACAGGAAGTGAATCCCCCTTGGATGTTGGTACTATTACCTTCACAGTTGCTGTAGTGTCCTGTGAAGGGGCTAATTTATTCAGTGCTAATAGAGTATATTGATTAAGACTATAGTCGTTAATTACTTTAATTAATTTCTGAGGATAATCTTTCTCTGTAGCATAGCCTGCTTTTTTTAGTCCTTTAGCCCAAGCAATGTAATCTGTAGGGTTCAGATTAAACAGGAAAGCATAAGGTTCTCTTGTTTTTAAAAAATCTGAATGATCCTTATAACTTTCTGCCCCCGAACTGTAGCTTCTAAAACATTCTTTACGTTCATCATCATCATGGTAAACCCTGTCTCCTGTCCATTCTGGTTTACACTTAATGCCAAAGTGATTGTTACTAATCTTACACAAATCTCCTGTACCACAGCCACTTTCAACAATTCCTTGTGCTAAAGATATGGCTGCTGGAACGCCTGTGCGCTGCATTTCCGAAATAGCAATATTCTTATACATTTCAATGTACGCCTTTGCATTATCCTGTGCCATTGAGATGGTTGCAACAAAACAAAAACATATAATCAATAATTTCTTCATCAAACTTTCTTTTTAATTAATAATAATCCATCCCTAAAGGGCAATAAAACCTGTTCTGTCCGTTCGTCTTTAGCAATATGTTTATTAAACTCGTCTATTACTTTTGCATTCTTTCCTTTTAATGGTTCTTCTAACACTTGCCCATGAAACAATACATTATCTACCACTATAACCCCATTGTCACTCAACCTTGGTACTATCATTTCGTAATAATCAATGTAGCCTGTTTTGTCTGCGTCTATAAAAACCAAGTCCCATCTAAGAGGTATTTGTGGTATTATTTCTAAGCCATAACCGACGTGCAAATGTATTTCGTTCTTTTGGTTTGATAGGTTAAAAAATGTCTGAGCAGTTTTACCATCACTTTCACGAAGTTCTATAGTGTGTAATTCACCACCAGGTTGTAGTCCCTTGGCTAAACACAAGGCACTATATCCTGTAAAAGTTCCAATTTCTAAAATGGTTCTCGGCCTAATCATGGAACTTATGAATGTTAAAAACTGCCCCTGCACTTTTCCGCTTAACATGTGTGCCTTTGGGTGATTCATACTTGTTTGCTTACTTATAACCTGCAATAGTTCATCTTCTTGAGATGTTATTTTTTCAGCGTAAGCCTCAGCCAGTAGATTTACAATTTCCATTTTTTGTTTTACTGTAACTAAAAATCTTGTTTATGAATAGATAATGTTTTCACCATATAAATAAATAGGCAAGAGTTTTAACGGAAATCTGGGGATGAAAACAAGTTTTAATGCTCCATATTTACAAAAGAAACCCTTTTAATGGTTTAAAAGTGAGAAGCAAATTTATTAATGCTTATTTAACTAAATAGACTGCATCCACTATCCATTGCCGCTCACTAACTTGGATTTTACACTAATCCTGCTGTTTTCCATTCAATTTGTAAAGAACTAATACAATTCCTTGCCATTTTAACCCAAACCGTCTGAACTAATGTTGTGATGAACCCTTAGTTTTGCGCCCATTAAAAATAAATTTTTCTAAGAGATGATTAGTGCAAGAAATATAACCCTGGCTTATGGTAAGAGGGTATTGTTTGATGATGTAAACATCAATTTTGTTAAGGGTAATTGCTATGGTATTATCGGGGCAAATGGTGCGGGTAAGAGTACTTTTATGAAGATACTAGCTGGCGAAATAGAACCTAATAAAGGTAGTGTAGATATTACCCCTGGCGAAAGGTTGGCAGTGCTAAACCAGAATCAGTTTGCGTTCGATAATGGAACAGTATTAAGCACTGTTTTGATGGGACATAAGAAAATGATGGAGGTAATGCAGAAAAAGGATGCTATCTACATGGATCATGATGCTACCGAAGATGATTACATGCGTGCTAGCGAATTGGAAGGTGAGTTTGGCGAGATGGGTGGTTATACTGCCGAAAGCGATGCCGCAACGTTATTAGGAAGTTTGGGAATACCCGACGTTATGCACCAAAGCCTTATGGGAGATATTCCGAGCAACATGAAGGTGCGGGTATTGTTGGCGCAGGCATTGTTTGGCAACCCAGATATACTGTTATTAGATGAGCCTACGAATGGTTTGGATTTAGAAACTATCGGTTGGTTGGAAAACTTCTTGGCAGACTATCAAAATATAGTGCTAGTAGTAAGCCATGATCGTCACTTTTTAGATACAGTTTGTACCCACGTTTCGGATGTGGATAGAAGTAAGATTAAAACATACACAGGTAACTATACTTTTTGGTACGAGAGTAGCCAGTTGGCAGCCCGTCAGTTGAATGATAAAAACAAAAAGAACGAGGATAAGCGCGCTGCTTTGTTAGACTTCATCGCTCGTTTCTCGGCTAATGCGTCTAAGAGCAAACAAGCTACCAGCCGTAAGAAAGCTTTGGAAAAGTTGACTATTGAAGAAATTGAACCTAGTAACCGTAAGTATCCGGGTATCATCTTCCAACCATTGAGGGAGGTCGGTAACCAGATTCTGAATGTTGAGAACTTAAAGCGGACTGTTGATGGAAGAACGCTATTTGATAAGGTAAGTTTTAGTGTAAATAAAGGCGATAAGATTGCCTTCCTTAGTAAGGATCCATCGGCTATTACTAGTTTCTTCGAGATTATTAATGATAACATGAAGGCCGATAGTGGTAAGTTTGAGTGGGGTACTACGGTTACCAAAGCCTACCTGCCAGTAGAACATAATGAGTTCTTTACCAAAGGTGAAACTTTATTAGATTGGCTTCGCGAGTTTGTACCCGCGCATGTTACCGATGCCGATGAGCCTTTTTTAAGAGGGTTCTTTGGAAAGATGTTGTTCAGTGGTGATGACATCAGTAAGAAAACAAATGTATTGAGTGGGGGCGAAAAAGTGCGTTGTATGGTAAGCCGTATGATGTTGCAAAACCCTAATAGTGTGGTGTTAGATCAACCTACTAACCACTTGGACTTGGAAAGTATCCAAAGCTTCAACGAAGGTTGTAATACCTTCCCAGGTATTGTGTTACTAACTTCACATGACCATACTTTTATGCAAACTGTTGCCAACCGTATCATTGAATTAACGCCAAAAGGTGCAATAGATAGGTTGATGACCTTTGATGAATACCTTGAAGACAAGCGCGTAAAGGATTTGAGGATTGAGATGTATGCGTAGGTAGTAAATCTGTAGTAAGGTTTAATAAAAAAGAGCAGCTAATTATAGAATGATTAGCTGCTCTTTGCTTTATATCCTTTTATAAACTCAGAACGGCTAGGCATAAGCAAGAAGCATTGTGCCAGACGCTGATTTTCTAAGAGACTTGAACTATCTGGTGTTAATCTTTATTAATTAGATGGGCGGTGTGTTTTTTAAATTCTGTTATTTGATAGAGGAAGTTTGGAATAAAAGATATTAATTCCTCAATCTTGCTTGTTACACAGTTCAAAACAACAATAGAAACAGGATACTTATCGAGGTTTTGTTGGAACATCAATTTTTATCAATCGTTAGCAGAATATCAAAATCATTGTCTGCGCAGTAAGCCATCAATTTGCCATTTTTTATTCCGCCCAACTCACGTTCTCTAACTGTAAAGACCTCGAAAGAAGGCAAATGTTTTTTCAGGCGTTTGGTAACACATTCATCAAGCAAAATTTTCATGGAGAATATTTGAGGATGTTTCAATAAGTTTTTGCGACATCTCCAATACTTTTATTACTTGGTTTTTGGTAACACCTTCAAAATCATCCAAATATATTTCTATCGAATCGCCACTTTTCAAGTAATCGAAAAGATTTTTGATAGGTACTCTCGTTCCAAAGAAAACAGGAGTGCCACCTAATATTTCTGGGTCAATATTTATTATTCTTCCATTCATAAAAATAAATTGTAGTCAAATTTAGGTAAGTATATTCAGTTATGAATTTTAAAACTTACAACGGCTAGGCACAAGCCAGAGGTAAATATTAACCTATTAAGTCAGACTCTCTCATTTTTACTTCGCTTAAATCACCTTCACCGTTACATCTGCCTTTATCTTGTTATCGGTGTTATACACTTTTAAGAACGTTTGTGTTATTGGGTCTCCAAAGGCGGTCAATAAATGAGTGGTGGTACTAAGCGGCGGTATCGTTACAAATACTGTTCCCATAACACCCAATTTTGTGGCACACAAAAACAGGTACAACGTAGTGTTGCTGTTATTAATAATCTGCAATTGCTGTGTGAGCGGATTGGCAAATGTGCGTTTCAGTATTTTTTTAGTGGACAGTACTTTTACGATGAGGTTAAAAATCATCTGTAACTTGTTATCCATATATGCCTCATCAAAATACTTTTCGCCCTGTGTTAGGTCATCCTGAAATTCATTTGTTATCAATCCAAGGTTGCCCTGCATCACATTGCACATGGCTTTCCGTGCCTTTTCGGTTGCCTTACTATCAGTCTTGGTAGATTTTTTAGATACGTCCTTTACATTAAACGATGCAAACATGGTATCATAAAAGGCTTGTACAAGTACTTTTACCGTTGCCAGACTGGCATCCGACCCAATGGTTTTCAATAAGGTTGCCACCGCATCCACCCTTTTTTGTTGGCTTCCGCTGTTAAATGGCCCCTTTCCTTTCGGAAACAATGCCTTAAATTCTGGCGTATCAATGGCGTACACCGCTTTTATTTTCGCTTCCCAGTCATCCACATTTGCGGGCATACTCTTCAGTATTGTTTTCATGCTATATACCTTGCCACTTTGTGTGCCCGTTTGGCTACTATGGGTAATGTTGCAGGCACTAAATATATCGTACTTGGGTTTTGCCAGGTTATAGCAGGTCATTGCTATGGGTACTGTTGCGCTGTCGGCAAATAGGCTATCCACATGTTGTTTAAAAATATAGGCAGCCCTGTTATAGTTGCCCCTTGTAAATATTTCAAAATGGTTTACAAACATTCCTGCCATGACAATAATTTGAAAAGTGATAAAAATAACTTCTTAAAACGTATGAAACTAGGAAAATGAGGGGCGGTTAATTAGGTCGTCCTTTATTTAGATAATTAGATTTTGTGAAAGTAGTTCTTTAAAAGTACAATACATGGTATTCCGAACAATATTGAAAAATAAATATTTCCCTGCTCTTTTTCATCAATTACTCCAATCCATGCTTATTCTGCCGCAACCGATATGGTTTTACGTTCATTCATGTATAACGCACAGCAATTAGCATGAATTAACGTTAATTCATGTATAATCTATTTCAACTAACATGAATTAACGTTCATTCATGTAAAGCGCACAGAAACTATCATGGTTGACTGTCATTTCATGCAAAGCGCATTGCAATTAACATGGTTGACTGCCATTTCATGCAAATCGCAATGCAATTAACATGAATGAACGTTAATTCATGTTAGTTGAAAT
>JANYEX010000126.1 GCA_025359725.1 Chitinophagaceae bacterium
CGTCATGTCAAGGTCACGATACATTTAACCTAAACAATTAAAGAACCCCGAAAAATTGCCCCATATCCCCGCCCTATTACTACCTATTGCTGTTTTTTTTACCAAATTATTCAACTCGTATATCATTTATCCCTTACTTTGTTGCATGAATTAGTAAATCCGATGATGATAATAATAGAAGACTTATCAAATCAGATCTTCTATTACGATGAGACTAGACTGCTAAAATCAATTTGCCCGTTTTCAACACCCCACACAGACGGATATTTTAGGATTATACTATTGAGCTATTTGGGGTTGATAGTAACGTATAACAAATTGACATGAAAATTGGTGGATACAGTGGAATTAAACTGATGAACCTTTTTTCTTTTAAACCGACCAAGATGAATAGATTTTTACTGAGAGTTAGTTTGGTGTTTGGGTTGATGCTTACAGTGGCGGCTGTACATGCCCAGAAACTGATAATTGAGTCAAACAGTGGTAAATTGACCTTTTGTAGCGGTGCTAGTATCGTTTTACAGGTAAAGAGTGGCTTTAGCTCTGCAATAAACAGCTATAATCGGCTTTAAAAAGCTTTTGTCCTACCTCTATAAATTCCATAAAAAAACTAATTTACACATAAATTCAACACAGAATTTATGTATAAATTAGTTTTTAGAGGTTTCCTTATTAAAATGATAAGAAGACAGGTTCGTTACCTCTACAGCTCTATTGTTTCTCCTACCGCGGGTAGCAGCAATGTTTTACTAGCATCTGCAAAGGTCTTAACAGCGGCATCTTTGTCTATCTTAATGTAGCCAAAAGTATCGTAGTGTACCCCAACAACCTTATCGGTCTTTACAAAATTGCTAGCGTGTAATGCATCTGCAACATCCATCGTAAAATGTCCTCCTATTGGCATAACTGCAAAAGAAAGATTAGCCCATAATGGTATCAATTGCATGTCCATCGTTAGGGAAGTATCGCCAGCATAATAGAAATCACCTTCAGGGGTCGAGAATACAAAACCCATTGGGTTGCCGGCATAAGTGCCATCATGTGTTGAAGAGGAGTGGATAGCATTAACGCCCCTAACCTTGCCAAAAGGAAAATTAATGTAACCTCCATGATTCATTGGCATAGCATTTTCAACACCTTGCTTGTTTAACCATCCTGCCATCTCTGCGGGTACAATACATGTTGCGCCTGTGCGTTTTGCAATACTCACTAAATCTGCCGTATGGTCTCCATGACCATGTGATGCAAAAATAAAATCAGCTTCAATAGTGTCTGCACTAACACCATTTGCAATTGGATTTCCGGTAAAGAAGGGGTCGAACAATATTTTCTTTCCCTGAACGTCTACCAAGAATGTAGCATGACCATAAAACGTAAGTTTCATATTTTTTTATTTGATTTACAAAATAGATTGTACTGTTGCGTATAACAAAGTTTCGAAAGCAATGTTATAGAAAGGAATTGATTTTTTAAAAATAACTTTTAGTTAAATGTTGGTAACATTCTTTAACTAAGTGTTCAGGTTTTCAACTGCAAAACAATAAAATGAGAAATGGATTAACTTGGTGGATAATAGCATTTATAATGTTGCTATTGGATGTATACGTATTTCAGGCGGTTAAGAGTGTAAGCCAGTTTGCAACCCCTTTATCAAAAACAATCATACAGTTTGCTTATTGGGGCGTATCCGCCCTAACATTGGCAAGCCTAATATCAATACCCTATATCCCTTTTTTACAGACCAACAAGATATTCCGCAATTATGTTTTTGCTATCCTACTTGGGTTGTTTTTAGCAAAACTTATTGGTTCTGTATTCTTTTTATTTGATGATGTTAGAAGATTATTCCTGCTTATCTACCAAAAAATAACTGTTCCTAAAGCAGTAATGCCTTCTCCAATTGCTATGGATACCGGTATTCCTAGATCCACTTTCCTAAGTTGGTTGGGTATAGGCATGGGTAGTGCTTTGTTTGGAACGCTTTTAAATGGTTTTAGTAATAAATATAATTACAAAATAAAAAGGGTAACGCTCGCTTTTGCCAACCTTCCCAATGCATTTAAGGGTTTGCGAATTGTACATATCAGCGATATTCATAGTGGTAGTTTTAATGACAAGGCGGCAGTAAACCACGGTATAGATTTAATACTAAAAGAGAAAGCAGACATGATTCTTTTCACGGGCGATTTGGTTAATGACCGCCATGAGGAAATGCTTGAGTACAAAGATATATTTAGCAGACTGAATGCACCTATGGGCGTATACAGCACTTTGGGTAATCATGATTATGGCGATTATGCTAGTTGGCCAACCGAGGCTGCAAAGAAACAAAACTTAGAGAGTCTGAAGCAGATTCAAAAAGGAATGGGATGGGAATTACTAATGAATGAGCATATTATTTTTGAAAGGGCAGGGGGGAAGATTGCCCTTTTGGGCATTGAAAACTTTGGTGCAAAAGGACGCTTTCCTAAGTATGGTCGTATGCAGGATGCCTATCCCGGAACGGAAAACATTCCTTTTAAAATACTAATGAGCCACGACCCTAGCCATTGGGATTATCAGGTAAAAAAAGAATATAAAGACATAGACCTTATGCTTAGTGGACATACACACGGTATGCAGTTTGGGATAGATAACCCATACTTTAAATGGAGTCCTGTTCAGTGGATGTACAAACAATGGGCAGGTTTGTATGAGGATGGCAGACAGAAGTTGTATGTAAATCGTGGCTTTGGGTTTATTGGTTATCCAGGTAGGGTAGGGATTATGCCAGAGATTACAGTAATAACACTTAGCTAAATCAAGGTTGGGAATATGAGTTATTTTGCCGTTTATTATTTTTTTAATTGAAAATGTTCGTGCTTGATTAAGCACGAACATTTTTTTAGGCTATCTCAACTTTATTAAAGTCTAACGCCAAGTGTTAACTGTAGCCAAGCGTTTTTGTACCTAGGCGTATTCGAAGTGCCATCGCCATTATTGTTCTGAACATCCCAGCCTACCCTTGCACCAATAATAACTGGATTAACATCAAAGTCTAACCCGCCCACAAAACATAGAACATTTTTGCGCAGGTTATCGTTGTTAAATTCTTTTTGCTGATTATTGCTGTAGGCGGTCGTAACAAAGTTATCTTGTTGTGACAGCAGATACGAAAACTGCGGTCCAACCAAGATAGTAACGGTAGAAATAGGCTTAATAGCCAAGAATAAAGGAACATCAATGTAGTTTGTCGTACGTGTAAAATTGTACGACTGACCTAATAATATTCCAGACCCCTTAAATCCCTTTTGCGAATACAAAACCTCTGGTTGTATGCCGATAAATTTGCCTATGGGGAGAGTTAGGAAAGCACCACCTGCAAAACCAAACTTAGCATCGGCACTAAAGTCTTGCGTTTTAGAATCGTACATGTTCGAGCGGTTAATGCCTGCTTTCAACCCAAACTGTACCTCATTTCTGTTGTCACTTTTGCTTCCTTGCGCGCCCACAATATTTACCACGAAAAGGGTAACCATACTTACTACTAAAAACTTTTTCATTCTGTTTGTTTTAAATTGTAATTAAATTATTACAGTGCAAAGTTGCAGTAAAGTGGCGGGGTCGTTGTTACAGAATTGTATTATTTGTTTATATAATTCACAGATTTAGGTATGGCTAAATCTTTTGCTTGTGCAATAAGCTTACGTACATCTATTACGAGTTTGCAATTTTATTTAGGGCAGCAACCAAGTGGTACTTGTTTTTATAATCGGCTTTAAAAAGCTTTTGTCCTACCTCTATAAATTCCATAACAAAGTTAATTTACACATAAATACAACACAGAATTCATTAAATATTAGTTTTTAGAGGTTCCCTTAACCTACTTGTCATTATCAACAAGCTTGTCACGCTGAGGCATTAATCAGCGTTTCTCAAGTTTGTTGAGATGACAAAATATCCTCTTCGAAAATCAGCAAGACTGTCTCCCTGAGCCTGTCGAAGGGCAAACATATTCAAAAAGCTACTATTGATTTTCAAATAATTAACCTACTTGTCATTAGCAGCTTGTCGAAGTGCAAACAAGTTAAATATATCATCCCGACTTCGACAGGCTCAGTCTGACATGCTTGTTTTCGAAGTTTACCATTCGTAATGACGTTGACAAAGTCGAAGCTGCCTTTATTACCAAACAACGGATAGTCAGTATAGAAGTAAGAGATATAGTAGGAAATATGTAGTTGCTGTTAAATGTTTAAGCTTTGCCTAGTTTCTTTGAATCACTGGTCTAAGCTTTATTGCAATATTTTTGCTTTGCAAAAAAAGAAACTACCTTAAAGGAAGCCGTGGCTAGATTGAAAGGGTTTAATTGGTGGGGTTTGTAACTGGCTGGCCTATTTTTATTAAACCAAGAAACACCGTTAAATACCCCCACAAAGATTTTACGCCTAATCTTACCAAATGTTTGTTTTATTGTTGCATATTGCACCTCAAGACAGTTCATAACAGTACTAAAGAGGATTTGGTAGTAGATTGCACACCTATTTGTTATAGTAGCAATAAGAAAGAAATATGAGAGTTGCACTGTTTATCCCCTGTTATGTAGATCAATTTTATCCTAATGTCGCCATTGCAACATTGGAACTTTTAGAGAAATATGGTTGCTCGGTTACCTATCCCCTCAAACAGACATGTTGCGGTCAGCCGATGGCTAACAGTGGTTACGAACACGAGGGGGAAGGCTGTAGCCAATTGTTTGCTGAGAACTTTGCAGGGTACGATTATATTGTTTGTCCCTCCGGAAGCTGTACATTACACATAAAACATCATCTACACACAGAAAAGAATTCACCCGAAGAAGCACATATTCGCAAGACGGTGTACGAGCTTTGTGAGTTTATGGTAGATGTATTGAAGGTGGATAATATTAAAGCAAGATTCCCGCACAAAGTTGGGATGCACCAAAGCTGCCACGGGCAAAGAGGCTTGCACCTAAGCCAGATGTCTGAATTGACTGCCGAACCTTTTTCTAAACCCGGTAGTTTATTATCTATGGTAAAGGACGTAGAATTAATAAAACTAGATAGGATTGATGAGTGCTGTGGGTTTGGTGGCACTTTCTGTGTGGCAGAAGAAGCGGTTAGTGCAAAGATGGGCAAGGATAGGGTGGCAGACCATGTGCGCCACGAAGCTGAGTACATTACAGGTGCAGATATGAGCTGCCTGATGCATATGGAAGGCATATTGAAAAGACAGAATAGCAAAACGAAAGTTATACATATTGCGGAGATACTAAATAGTTATTAATTATTAGTGGTTGGTGATTAGTTTAAAAAAAGACTAGTTTCTAACGGCTACTAACTAACAACTAATCACTAACCACTAATAACTAATAAAGTGCATAGTACAATTACCAATCATGCGGATGCGGCGATAGACTTTAACCTTGACGAACCAAGGGTAGATTGGCATGATAAAACCCTTTGGTTTATCAGGGAAAAGCGTGACATGGCTAGTCACAACATACCCGAGTGGGAAGAACTAAGGGAATATGCGTCGCAGATTAAGAATAATGTGTTGAGTAACCTAAGCCAGTACTTACAAGAATTTGAAGAGAAGGCAAAGGCGAATGGAATTATCGTTCATTGGGCGGCAGATGCTGAAGAACATAATAAAATAGTACATAGCATTCTTCAAAAGCACAATATAGACCGCATGGTAAAAAGTAAGAGTATGCTTACTGAAGAATGTGGTCTGAACGAATACCTAGAAGCAAATGGTGTAGAAGTAATAGATACCGACCTTGGCGAGCGCATAGTGCAATTGGCTAAAGAACCACCGAGTCATATTGTATTACCTTGTATCCACAAAAAGAAAGAAGAGATTGGCGAGTTGTTTCACCAATACCTAGGTACAGAAAAAGGGGCATCAGACCCTAAATATCTTACCGCCGCAGCAAGGGAACATCTTAGGGAAACATTCCTGACTAGGCGTGCAGCATTGACAGGGGTAAACTTTGCCATTGCAGAAACTGGCGAGTTTGTGGTGAGCACCAATGAGGGTAATGCAGATATGGGAGCACATCTGGCTGATGTTCATATTGCTTGCATGGGTATAGAAAAGGTATTACCCAAGCAACATCACCTAGGGGTATTTCTTCGTTTGTTGGCAAGAAGTGCTACTGGGCAACCTATTACTACCTATTCTAGTCACTTCAAAGTACCACAGCCGCACCAAGAGATGCATATTGTATTTGTAGATAATGGCAGAAGCGTTCACTTAGGAAAAGATGATTTCAGGAATTCATTAAAGTGTATTCGTTGTGCAGCTTGTATGAATACTTGTCCTGTATATAGAAGAAGCGGCGGACATAGTTATCACAATGCGGTTGCGGGACCAATAGGTAGTATCCTTACCCCCAACTTTGATATGCGTGCCAATAAGGACTTACCATTTGCCTCTACCCTTTGTGGCAGTTGTAGCAATGTTTGTCCCGTAAAGATTGATATACACGATCAACTCTACAAATGGCGTCAGGTATTGATGAAAGAAGGATTAGGCCCTACAACCAAGAATGCAAGTATGAAGATGATGGGTTGGGTATTGTCTAAACCAGCATTATATGACATATCGGGTAAGGCAGCACGATTGGTTTTAAAGTACACCCCTTTTGTGGTGAGCAATAAACTGAATCCTTGGTACAAACAAAGGGAAATGCCCGCACCACCAAAGGAATCATTTAAAGAATGGTATAAGAAGAATAGGAGTTAGTTGTTAGTGATTAGTTATTAGTGGTTAGTAAAAGAAAAAAAATGAGTAGTAGAGAGAATATATTGAAGGAAGTATTAAAGAATCAACCGCCTGATAGGGCTTTGCCTGTTATAGATGTGGCAGTAACAACTACCCATGCAGAATGGATTGAAGCATTGAAGGTTCGTTTGGATATATTACACGTAACAGTGCATGAAGTGGCTGATTATTCAGCTATCAAAACAATATTGCAACAAGAAGCTATCCCCCAAGAAAGAACGGTAACCACTATTGAAGCATTAAGCGATGTATCTACCTATATAGATTCAGTAAAAGAAGATGCACATAGCTTAGAAGATGTGGATTTGGCAATTATCCCCGCGCACTTTGGTGTAGCAGAAAATGGGGCTATGTGGGTGACAGATAGTTTGATACAATACCGAGTATTACCCTTTATTACCCAGCAGTTAGCGGTAGTTGTAAGCAAAAATAATATTGTTTACAACATGCACCAAGCTTACGAAAAGATTGCGGGAACTAACTACGACTTTGGGGTATTTATTGCCGGCCCTTCCAAGACTGCCGACATAGAGCAGTCGTTGGTATTGGGCGCACATGGCCCAAAAGGGATGACATTATTCTTACTAGGCTAGTCAGCTACAAGCTTACTAGTACTTCTATAAACGTAGGTATTACAAATATGTCTGCGGGCAAATCTTGTTACAGATGGGGCGTTACAAAGATTCTTATACGCCGACTTAGGAACCCCATGGTATTCGTAAGTAGCACCATCAGAAAACTCAATGCTTAACACTTCAATCTTGTCTTTATATTGAAAATCCAAAATACTAGCATCATTAATGGTGGCATTGTATTGCACAACATTAGCCTCTGTTGTTTCTGGTGCAATGCTCACTAGAAAGTGGTACGCATCAATTATCTTCTTACTCCTTTCCTCAGCCGCCTTCTTTTCGTCCTCATTATCTTGAAACTTGTCAGGATGAAAATCTTTCATCAGGTTTCTGTAGGCAGACTTCAATTCTTTTAAATCCGCACTTGCTGCAACAGACAATAACTTTCTACTTCTTTCTATTTTACTCATAAGGCGGCGAAGATAGGGGTATTGGGTATGAAGAAATAAAAAGCCCACACTTTTCGGCATAGGCTTAATGGTTTGTTAATATGTAATCCCTTATTTAACTAGCGGCAGCAGGGGTTTTATCTTTCTTAGCAAATGCACACGCGAAACGCTCTGGCGCAGTGTCTCTAACCTGTGCCTAAAGTTTATTTGATCTTTCTGAATGAATAATAATTATAACCGAGTAACACGCAGGCACAGGTCAGAGACACTGCGCCAGTTGACGATTTTCGGATAGACCTAAGCTGGATGTACACACCTGCGCTAGATGTGTGTTCGAAACACGTGCAACCTATTAAATATTAGCGATTGATGAGGAACACTATGCGTAGCTGCGGTAAGTAGTTTTTTCTTTTTATTAAGAATTAAAATAGACACTAGTTCTATGTAGATTTGCTGCCAATGATTACAAGAATTAAAATTAATGGATTTAAGAGCCTAATGGATACTGAACTATTTTTCGGTCCATTTACTTGTATAGCTGGAGCAAATGGCATAGGTAAATCAAATTTATTTGATGCTTTTGTTTTTCTGTCTAATCTGGCAGATAATACTGTACTCCAAGCAGCTAAATCCATTCGAAGTGAAAATCAAAAGCACTCAGACATAAGAGATATGTTTTTTAGAACCAGTAACCAATACCTCAACCAAATTTCGTTTGAGGTAGATATGATTATTCCTAAAGAAGCAGAAGATGATTTGGGGCAAATTGCAAAAGCAACAATCACAAGTTTACGATATAAACTAAGCTTACGTTTAAATGAAGAAGGGAATGGGGAGCCAATAGAAATTACTTCAGAAGACTTATTTCCAATCACTCAAACAGAGACAAAAAAAACTTTACAATTTGAGTATAAATCGGCTTGGCTTGACTCTGTTTTAACTGGTAGGAGATCTACAAAAATACCTTTTATTTCCACAGAGGGGGAAAAGATAAAGCTTCACCAAGACGGCGGGAAGGGGCGGACTACTGATTTCAATCCTCATAAAATGCCCAGAACGTTACTTTCTACAGTTACAGCCGAATCCCCAACTGCATTATTGGCTAGACAAGAGATGCGTAATTGGAAAATGCTTCAATTTGAGCCAAGTGCACTGCGTCAGCCCAATTTTGTATATGAAGTTAAAAATGCTCAAATAGCGGCCAATGGGCTTAATCTTCCTGCAACACTTTATAGGCTTCAAACTACCAATAAAGAAAAAGATATTTATCAGGTACTTACAAATAAACTAACAGATTTAGTGTCTGAAGTTCAAGAAATAACCGTGGATAAAGATGAGAAAAGGGATTTATTAACTATGCAGATAAAGTTCAAAGGTGGGCTAGAATTGCCAGCACAGTCACTGTCTGATGGCACGTTGCGTTTTCTCGGTCTTGCAGTAATAAGTGAAGATAGTATGAGTAGCGGAATTATTTGTTTAGAGGAACCAGAAAATGGAATTAACCCAAAAAAGATAAAGGCAATGGTAGAGTTGTTGACTGAAATGACAATGGATACCGATTACGCTGTAGATGATACAAACCCTTTACGACAAGTAATTATAAACACACATTCACCAATTTTTGTAAGTAGCGTTCCTGATGATAGCTTATACTTAGCTAAAAATAAGGAAATCTATATTGACCAATTCAATAAAAAAATATCATGTACAGGATTTTCTGCTCTTCAAAATACATGGAGAACCAAGAATAATTTATCGGATACAACTACAATGGGAGAAATTAATGCCTATCTAGATAAAGATGTGTTTGAGGCAATGGATATATCATCAGAGGTATTGCCACAAGTTAAAAAAGGAAAGGGCATAACTGTTTCTGCGAATGTAACTGCTTGGATGCAACCTGCATTATTTTAGAACAAAAAAATGACGAGAAAATTAACTTATACCTTAATTGCCGATGGCAGTTCAGATGCCACTTTGCTAAAAGTAATAAAATGGTTACTTGATGATTTATATCCTCAAATGATTACTCAGGAATATTTCGCAGATTTTAGAGGATTTAGAATTGCACCCAAAGGATTAAAAGAAAAAATAATAAAAGCGAAAGAATATTTTCCTTTTGATATACTTTTTGTTCATAGAGATGCAGAATCGGTAGAACCAACTATGATTTCTAAACGGGTTAAAGAGATTGAAGATTCAATCGAAGTGGACTGTGTCGAAAAAACGATATGTATCATTCCCGTAAAAATGATGGAGTCTTGGCTATTGATAGATGCAAAAGCAATAAAAAAAGCAGCAGGAAATAGGAACTACAAAGAAAAAATAAACTTGCCAGCCATAAAAAATATTGAGAAGATACAACAACCAAAGCAACAGTTACACGACCTTTTAAAAGAAGTTAGTGGTTTGAAAGGAAGAAATTTGGATAGATTCAATGTAAACAAAGCAGTACACTTAGTTGCAGAAAATATTGAAGACTTTAGTCAATTAAGAAATTTAAACGCCTTTCAGAGTTTTGAATGTCAATTGAAAAAAGTGGTGGATTCGTTCTTAGAAATAAAATATAGTTAGGCAGCCTTCTTCTGTCACAACTCCTTTCTTCGTCCAGAATACCAAACAACACAGATTAATGCACTCCCCTTCCTCCTCAATCACCCAAATCCCTGTATCTCCCACAAATATCACTACTATTTCCTATCAAATCAACAATAATCCATAGATATTACCAGCAAATAGTATTAAATGTGGCTTATGTGGGTTTTACTAACACCAAATAATTTCATTTCATGTATAATCTATTTCAACTAACATGAATTAACGTTCATTCATGTTAATTGCATTGCGA
>JANYEX010000128.1 GCA_025359725.1 Chitinophagaceae bacterium
ATTTTATGGCAAAGGTTGGCATAGAAAGTAACGGCAGCGATGGTATGGCAATGCTTGCAGGCACAAGATGGAAAGCAAGTACCATGTGGCATTTAGGTTATCACGATATGCACGGCTATGAAAGCGAAACAATGATTGGTAGGTATATAGGAAGAATGCAATGGCTATATCCATACATAGGTTACGACAGGCATTATAAAGTAGATGGAGGACCGAAAAACATTTTCGGCAGCGATGAAAAAAATTGGTTCGGGCAAGCAAGTAATAAAAATAATCGTTCAACAGTTGTAGCAGGCATTGCTTATACCTTACCAATGTTATTTGTTGCAGACGCAAGAGTTGACGGCGATGGAAAATTTCGTTTTCAATTAAGCAGAGATGATATACCCGTTACAAAAAGATTAAGAGCAGGTATGATGATAAACACCGACAAAGAATATATGTTAGGGTTAAGGTACATTGTCAGTAAATATTTTTCAATCTCTGCACATGAGGATAGCGATATGGGTTTGGGTGCAGGGATAACAATAACGTATTAAAACTAAGCCCCCGCTAGTCCTCGTCAATCGCTAAAATCTATTAGGGCTACAGCATGTGTCCCCACTTGTGGCTTCGCTGAGATAGGTATCAGTAATTCATTGTCACGCTTGTGCGTGCGAACTTGGCTGCTGCCGCGCCGTATGTAAAGCGTGGCTTTGCTTAGACAAATTATAGATGCAACATAATGAAATCAAAAATTCAGAAAACATGGAATTAGGTTAAATTTGCACTATGAACAATGATGACGAAATAATAGGCTCATTGATAGCAGGCGGCATTATAGGTGCAGCATTGGGTAGCCTATTGTCTGAAAAGAACTCGGCAGGCGAAAATACTTTTCTTGGTGCTTTGGCAGGGGCAGCCATTGTTGCTACTTACAAAGCAAATCAGAATGCACAAAAAACCAATGTTCCTGTTTATGTAGAAGAAAATGGCAGCCTGTATGAACAAACCACCAACGGAGAAAAGAGATTTATCAAACGCAACATGAATGTCGATGACGCATCTTTTTTAGCTAAATTTGGATGAGATAAGAGAGGAATCGGGAAACGGTAGGGACTATAATCGCTAGTAAGCAACTTAACTCACGACTTTCGGTCCTTGCGTTTCTCGCTTCTTCCCAATGAATTAATCGTTGCAAATAATATTGCAACCTGCTTTAGATTGGTTTTTCGATTTCTCTTGTGTATACCCTTCATCTACCTGCACCCAAAATACATTGACAGCATAGTAGTGGTTAACAACTAGTTTGCTGTTTTTGCAGCAAACAAAATCCTTAGAGGGTTTGTAAAACTTACCAAACATCTTAGTGAATGGCGCGGTAATGGTAGCGGTAGTAAGAATAAAACTTAGGGATACTACGGCAACGTTGAGTTTAAAATTAGCAAGCATGAAAAGGAATTTTAGCAATTAATAAAATTATTCCTTTTCTTGGCAATCAATGTCAAGAATTAGATTACTAATATAAAGATGTATTTTGAAATTAACCCTACCGTTTATCCATTTTTTTAGTCTGATTGTTGCACAGTTTTTAATAAAGAGGTAAATTAATTAGATACAACTTTAAAATGGCAGTTTATAAACTTTTTGGTCGATACAAAAGATTTATCTTGCACCCCTTAAATTATGTTGTAGATGAAATACTTACCCCTCGATTCAACTATTTTTATTAATAACCGCAGCCGCTTTGTTGCTGGTATGCAACCCAATAGTATTGCCATTTTTGTGAGCAATGATGAATTTCCTAAAAATGGTGATGCAATACATAAGTTTAAACAAAGTAGCGACCTCTATTGGCTTTCAGGAATAGAACAAGAGGATAGTATGGTGCTATTATTTCCCGATTGTGTAGATGCGCAATACAGGGAAGTATTAGTATTGGTTCGTCCGAATGAGCTAAAAGAAAAGTGGGATGGTAAGCGTTTAAGGGCAAAAGAAGCAATTGCAATAGCTGGTATTAAGACAATAGTGTGGTTAGATACACTAGATGCTTTGTTGCAAACATGGATTCATGCCGCAGATAATATTTACCTGAACACCAACGAAAACGACAGAAAAGCAAGCCATATTCGTACGAGAGAATACCGCTTTATTGATGAGATGAAGGCAACTTATCCCTTGCATAATTACTACCGCTCGGCTAAACTTCTAAAGAATCTTAGGGGCATAAAAACAAAAGAAGAAGTAACTGTTTTGCAACAAGCAATAGACATTACTCAAAAAACTTTTGAAAGGGTTTGTCGTTTTGTTAAGTCTGGGGTAATGGAATACGAAATTGAGGCAGAGATAGTGCATGAGTTCTTACGTAATAGGGCTACAGGCGAGGCTTATGGAAGTATTATTGCCAGCGGAGATAGGGCTAGGACGCTGCACTATGTTAGCAACAGCGAAGAATGTAAAGATGGTGAATTGATACTGATGGACTTTGGTGCTGAATACGGTGGTTATTGTGCAGACTTAACAAGGACAATACCCGTAAATGGAAAGTTTAGCGATAGACAGAAAGAAGTTTACAATGCTTGTTTGGCGATACATAATTATGCAAAAAGTATTTTGAAGCCTGGTATTTCTGTGATTGACTATACAGAAAAAGTTGGTGAGGAAGCCACCAAGCAGTTTGTAATAATTGGATTATTAACCGAAGAAGAAATAGCAAAAGAAGACGGTAAGAATGCATATAAAAAGTTTTTGTATCATGGAATATCGCATCATCTAGGCATTGATGTACACGACCTAGGAACTCGTACCGAACCCTTAAAAGCAGGAATGTTACTAACGGTAGAGCCTGGCATTTATATAGAAGCTGAACAAATGGGCATACGTATTGAAAACAATGTATGGCTAACAGAAGATGGAAATATTGATTTGATGAATAACATTCCGATTACAGTGGAGGAGATAGAAGCGGCAATGGCATATCGTTAACCGAATAATAGTTTACCGTTTACCGTTAACCGTTAATCGTTAACAGTGATTGTGGAGAAGATAAATCGGCAGCGGTACTTCGGTCAACGGTAATACGGTTAACAGAAAGCGGTAAACTGTAAACTTTTCTCCCCTCATTAAACGAAAAGAAATGGCCTTCAAGTTTGAAAATTTAAGAATATGGCAATTGTCTTTGGAGTTATCGGGTGAGATTTCAGATATGGTTAAATTATTTCCAAAAAATGAATTGTTTATTTTTACTTCGCAAATTAAAAGAGCGGCTGATTTGGTTGTTTTGAATATTGCAGAAGGATGTACACTTCAATCAAAAGTTGAATTTAGAAGGTTCTTAGTCATTGCAAATCGTTCGGCTTTAGAAGTAATCGCTTGTTTTTATCTATCAAGAAGAAGGGGATTTATCAATGGGATTATATTCAAAGAGAAATATGATAAGTACGAGAAACTAATTGCGATGATTCAGGCATTGATTAAAACACTTTCAGTTGACAGTTAACAGTAGATTGAATAAAAGTCAACCGTTAACCGAAGTACCGTTAACCGAATGGTCGTTGATGGTTTATCTTCTACACAATCTCTGTAAACGGAAAGCGGTAAACGGTCAACGACAAAAAACATAATTATAAACAACATGAACAACGGCGGAGAACGGTCAACGGAGAACAGAACACTTCTTAAAAACATCCCTAACATTTTTACATTACTTAACCTTTTCTTTGGTTGTCTGGCTATTATTTATGCTGTACAAACAGGACTTACTTTAACCTCGGATAGTAATGGCGATAATTTAGTTGTTATTCCTGAAAAGATTTATCTGGCTAGTGTGTTTATAGGTGTTGCCGCTATAATAGATTTTTTAGATGGATTTGTTGCTAGATTATTAAAAGCTTCGTCAGAGATGGGCAAGCAACTAGATAGCTTGGCAGATGTGGTAAGTTTTGGTGTTGCCCCAGGAATGATTGTCTATCAGTTTCTAAGATTAAGTTATGCACAACAACCAGACGGCTTAGATATCGATAGTTTATGGTTAATGCCAGCATTCATTATTCCATGTGCAGGTGCTTATCGTTTGGCTAGGTTTAATATAGATACAGAACAAAGCTATGGGTTTAAAGGTGTTCCTATCCCTGCTGTTGGGTTGCTAATAGCTTCATTGCCATTGGTTTATTGGTATAATAATCAAGCATGGTCAATAGCATTATTGAGTAATAAATGGTTCTGGTATGCAATTACTTTTCTAGTAAGTTACCTGATGATTTCTACTTTGCCTATGCTGGCGTTAAAGTTTAAAAATGCAAGTTTTAAAAGCTTTTTACCTTTTATTATCATAGCAATTATAGCCATTATCTCAGCATTAGTTATCAAATGGATGGCAGTTCCTGTTACATTTGCAGCCTACGTTATTATATCTTTACTTTTCAAACAACAAAAAGCATGATTTATACAGTACACATTAAGGTGATGCCATTAAAGAATTTATTAGACCCACAAGGGAAGGCGGTATTGGCAGGATTACACAATTTAGGACTAACCAATGCGCAAGATGTAAGGGTAGGTAAGCATATTACCCTTCAGGTAGATGCAGAAAGTGAAGAAGCAGCAAAAGCCGTTGCAGAAGAAGCTGGAAAGAAGTTATTAGCAAATGCTGTTATGGAATATTTTGAAATTGAGGAAGTAATTGCGGGATAGTTACCTCTTATTTTAAGGGATGTTTATCATACTACTAGATAAACATCCCTTTTATATTTTATTAAAAAGATATTCCCAATTATGCTCTATCTAGTTCCCACACCACTTGGCAATTTAAAAGACATTACCTTTAGGGCAATAGAAGTATTGCAAGGCGTAGATGTTATTTTGTGTGAGGATACTAGAACTTCTTCAAAACTACTACACCATTATAATATCCAAAAACCGCTTTCTCCTTACCTCCAACATAATGAACATAAGATAGCTAGTCATCTGGTAGATCAGATGAAGGTTGGTAAAACATTCGCACTTATCACCGATGCTGGTACACCTGCTATTAGTGACCCTGCTTTTTTGTTAGTTAGGGAATGTGTAGCCAACGATGTTAAAGTAGAATGTTTACCTGGTGCAACAGCGTTTGTCCCAGCCTTGGTTAATAGTGGGCTTCCTACTAATAGCTTTGTTTTTGAAGGATTTTTACCTTTAAAAAAGGGGAGGCAGACTAAATTAAAGCAATTGGCATTGGAAGAAAGGACTATCATTGTTTATGAAAGCCCGATGCGGTTGGTAAAATCGCTAGAAGAATTTGCAGTTTACTTTGGCAGTGAAAGACAGTGCTGTGTTAGTAGGGAATTAACCAAAATGTTCGAAGAAAATAAAAGAGGCTCTCTGCAAGAGGTTGCTGCTCATTTTAAAGCCAAGACTGTTAAAGGCGAAATTGTTATTGTCATCCAAGGTAAATCCTAATGTTGCCACAAATTATCCCATTATTCTTTGGGTTATTGGGTAATAATTACTACTTTTCTCAAAATTTATAAACTCTACTGTATGTTTAAGGGAATCGTCCTAGCTTTTGTGCTATCTGTTACAATCTGTTACACCTCTTTTTCGCAGCCAGACCGTTGGCAACAAAGAATTAAATACGTTATTGACGTAAATATGAATGTGCAGACCAATCAATTTGCTGGAACAGAGCAAATAGACTATTGGAACAATTCGCCCGATACCCTTAAAAGAATATTCTTTCATTTATACTGGAATGCTTTTCAACCAAATAGCAGTATGGATGCTCGTAGTCGTGAATTAGGAAAGACTATACTTAGAACGGACAATAATGATAAACCAATACTAGATTGGGACAGCCGTGTAAAAGATAGAATCAGTAAGTTGAAGGATGATGAAATTGGCTATCAAAATGTTTCATCAATTAAGATAGATGGCGTAGAACAAAAACTTGTTTTACATGAAACAATATTAGAAGTAAAACTTTCTAAACCCCTCCTTCCTAAAAGTAAGACCAGCCTAGAGGTTAATTTTAACGCTCAAGTGCCTATACAAATACGCAGAAGTGGCAGGGATAATGCCGAAGGGATACGTTATAGTATGAGCCAGTGGTACCCGAAAATGGTAGAATATGATTATCAGGGGTGGAATGCAAATCCTTACATAGCTAGAGAGTTTTATGGGGTATGGGGCGATTTTGATGTGAAAATAAACATTGATAAAAACTACATGGTTGCTGCTACTGGTGTTCTTCAGAACCCCAACCAGATTGGTTTTGGCTTTGAAGATGCTGGGGTAAAAGTTCCTGCAATAAAAAGCAACACCATCACTTGGAACTTTAAGGGGGAGAGCATACACGACTTCGTTTGGGCTGCCGACCCTGCCTATAAACACTTATCAAAGAAGGTAAATGGGGTGATGTTACATGTTTTTTACAAGGCTGGAGACAAAAGAACGGATAGTCTTTGGAACAATGTATTATATGCTGCCGAAAAGGTTTTGCCATTTATGGAAACTAAGTTTGGCAAATATCCTTACCCCCAATATTCTTTTATTCAGGGTGGTGATGGTGGAATGGAATACGCTATGGCAACTTTGTTGAGAGGTCCTGGGTTAGGTGGTGTTTTTCATGAATGGATGCACAGTTGGTATCAACATATGTTGGGGACAAACGAAAGTCTTTTTGCATGGATGGATGAAGGATTTACAACTTTTGCTGATAACGAAGTAAGTAGCTATTACTATAAAAATGGGGGATTATCTTCGCCTTACATTAACAATAAAACAAAGGCATCAATAGCAGAAATGATTGAGAGAGATGAAACTAGTTTACCTACACATCACTCGGCAAGTTTGGAAAGTTATGTTGATTTAGTAAACAGCGGGCTTGAAGAACCGCTTAGTACTCACGCAGATCATTTCAATACAAATTTTGCTTATAATTATGCCTCTTACGATAAAGGCTCTGTGTTTCTTACTCAGTTAGGGTACATAGTTGGCGATAGTGTTCGCGACAAGATTTTGCTTGAATACTATAACCAATGGCGATTTAAGCACCCCAATGCCAACGATTTTATACGTATTGCAGAGAAAGTAAGCGGGATAGAGTTGCAGTGGTATAAAGAATACTGGATTAATAGTACGAAGACCATTGACTATTCTATCGGCAGTATAGACCTGGTAGATAACAAGACAACAATAACCGTAAAACGCCTTGGAAAAATGCCGATGCCACTAGACATTTTGGTAACCTTTAAGGATGGTACGCAAGAGTTGCATTACATCCCCTTAAACCTTATGTTTGGAGCAAAGCCAGCAGAAAATAATATACCAAGGGTTATACATGATGAATGGTTATGGACACATCCTGAGTATGAATTTACTACTACCCGCAAAGTTTATGAAATAAAAAGTATTGAAATTGATCCAAGCAAACGTATGGCCGATCTTAATTTTAGGAATGACAGGTTGGTTATCCCTAACTAAAAACATGGTAGCTTCGCCAAGAATCGAACTTGAATCTGGAGCTTCGGAAACTCTTATACTATCCATTGTACTACAAAGCCATGGACGCAAAAATATAAGAAACAGAGATAGCTTTTGTAACAACCTGCGTCTTCTTGATAAATAGGTTATTTACAGCGTGGGATGGTTAAATCTTCTAGGGTAATGTTTTACAAGAAAAGAGAATAGGTCACTTGTAGTTTGAGAAAAATTATCGTTCAAATTTATATGCTATCAGAAAGTATGAGACTATTCTTTACTAATTTTACCCCTAACACTATGTTACCGAATACTATTTTTCCTTCTTGCCAGAACTAAATATTTCCTGTAAAGCTGCGGGAAGGAAAATAGCGGTAGGAACACTGCTTAATATCTTTAAGTCTTCTATTAAGTTACTTTCATTATCTAAAAATCTAAGAATGGATGTAGCTTTTTGTTTGGAGAATAGTTTATAGAATACATCTCTAGCTTCCATCTTTTTATTTGCCAACACATTTAATAAAGTAGCATCGTACAAGGAATATCTCTTTTGTAAGAAACCTTTTTTGATAACGGGTGATTCTTCAGCTACTAATGAATCCGCAATTGTCTTTGCATTTTTTTGTATGAACTGAAAGGTAAACCCACTAGACGCTTTCGTCCATCCGCCTGCAGTACCTATATTTATTACATTACCCTCGTGGTTCTTAAAATGATAATTGGTCATAGGGATAACACCATATTCTGTTTCCAGTATCATGTAATCAGTCTGTTTTAAATAAGTACTTAGGTATTCTTTTAGTAAGGAATCGTAAGCATTCTTATCGAGCAATTGCTCATTGAAAAAAGTATATTCTACCAAAGCTTTAGTAGGAGAAGTTGGTAACACATAAACAAAAGCGGCTCCTTTATCCTGACTAACCCTAAAATCCATGAAGGTTGCTTCGTCCGAATTGAAAATAGGTTCTTTTGTTTCAATCACCCAGCCTTTAAAATGTTGTAATAGTTTGTAGCAATTAGCCTTTTCAAAAGATTTCTTTTCTTCCTCAAATAAAATACTATTAAATACATATTGTGCCGTGTACTCAATTCCTTCTGCAATCACAAAAGCCCTGTCCTCTGTATTGCCAATGGCTGTTATATTAGCCTTATGCCAAACAATCTTGGTTCTTTTTAGGGTTACATTTCTTGAGTAATTATACATATCAATTCCCCTGATCATTTTGTAAGCGTAAGGGGCTATTGCCAGGGGAAGTTTTGTTTTATCTGTATATAAAGTAAGGTTATTCCAACGATGAAGTACTAGATTTTCAAGAAAACCATAGCCTGTTTCCCAAAAGCACCAAGTTCTGTCGTTTAATTCTTTGGTGTCATTATCTATGATGAGAATGGTTTTATTTCTCAACATAGGTTCCTGTAGAATTCTTAATAGTAAACTAATACCCGAACAACCTGCGCCCGAAATAATATAATCGTAATCTTTTATTGCAGGTTGCATAATAGTTTTGTTGTGAGGCAAAGTGGAAGCATATCCGTAGTTGATTTTGTAAATGTAGGACTAGCACTTGTAGTACTTTACAAATCAGATATAAAAAAAAGGGAATTTAATGGTAAATTAAGGTAGGGGTGGTTATGACTCATATAAATATAAATTCAGTTTTAAATTTCGATTAATTTATACAATACTCTTTTTCAAAGCCTCATCTCTTTTTACTTTTTCCCAATATTTTTTCGCTACCCAAAGCATTCCAAAGCTCTCGCCATCATGTTTATCCAGATGCTTGTGGTGCATTTTATGTGCCCATCGTATTACTTTTACATAACGATTATTACTTCTAGATAACCATTTAAACCGTTGATGGATAACTACTTCATGAACAATAAAATAAGCCGCCCCATACATGGCAATTCCAGCACCAATGCTTACCGAAATATAGTTTTGGTACATACTACCCAACATGATACAAAGCCAACTAGGAATAGCAAAAATCAGAAAGAAAGCATCGTTCTTCTCAAAGAAACCTTTTCCTTTTTGGTGATGATCTTCGTGTAAATACCATAAAAAACCATGCATTACATACTTGTGCGTTAGCCATGTAATTCCTTCCATTGCAAAAAAGACTTGAAGGGTTATTACGATATATAAAATCATTTGAGATAAATATTTAATGTTATGAAAAACAATGACTGTATAATTAACAGGTGTGTAGCAAATTGGTTGTCTTTGGCAAAGTTAAGTTTATTAAATACCCATAAAAGCGGCACACTTATTACAAACCAACAGAAGAAATTGTAAGTTGGCGGTGTGCCGTCTTTCCATTGCCAAAAGAGTAGTTTTGTAGCACCGGGTTCAATATTTAAATCTATAATGGTCGCCAACAAAGCACCATCAAACAGAAAAGAAACCTGCTTTATCCAAGGTTTTATGTGAATGCCTAACTCGTCATATTTATCTTCAATCCAACTGGTAATAGTAGACATAAATACCCCAACACAAAAAATAATTACAAACCAATTGATACCAATTAAGTAAGGTACACCGTTTAGTTTAGCCCCCATTACAGTGCCGTAACAATAACTTCCAAAGAGTTTGCCCGTATTTACCCCTACCATTTCTACCCCCATTCCTACCAGAAACGAAATAATTATGAACAGAAAAAAGTTAAGATTTTTTCGTGGCTGTACCCAGATAAGCAATGCCGCCATCAATGCTAGATTAAGGGGGGTATTACTAATAAACCAATCTTTTTTGGCGGTATAAAGGATACCACAAGCACCACAAAAGTGAAATAATAGTGCAAGGAAGATGGCTATGTTTTTTTTATTTATCGATAAATTAATCATGATCGCGTAAGGATGAATACAATTAAAGCGACTTTACAAAAATAACTTTGTCATGTAATAATACAGTCTTTAGCAAGATTAGTTCGTTTGCTGTTTCTGATTTGAGGGATAAGATTCATTTCTGAGTAGTGGGATAATTCCGATTTACTAACTGAACCATTCTTATCTATACAGTATTCAATTCTTCATTTCATTCTTTCTTTACCCCAACACTCTTCCAATTACAAAACCCTATCAAATAAAAACTACGGGAAAGGTTCTGGTTCAACAATCGTATAAAACAACTGCATTACACCGATTCCTGATTCTGCATCGGTATGATGAAGCTTTCCGAACTAGTTGCAGAATCCAAAACGGTTTAATGAAGCTTCCTGAACTAGTTGCGGAATCCACAACGACCCTGTAGGTTTATTTTAGGTAATAAAAAAAGCTGTTTTTTCTGGTGTAAAGGAATAATTACCCATTAGTTTTTATATCCTCTGCTACCAATCCACACATAATCTTTGCACTTTGCAAACACAATGGAATTCCACCGCCGGGGTGTACGCTTCCACCCACAAAATACAGTCTATCTATTGATTTTGTAAAGTTGGGATGACGAAAAAATGCAGCCATCTTGCCGTTAGAACTTGTGCCATATAACGAACCCATATAGCTAGCTGTTTTGCTTTCTATGGTTAGTGGCGTTAATACTTCCTCTGTTTCTATTAATGACTCTATGTCTGTTTTTAATAGTCTATTCAGCTTTTTAATAATGGCAGCCCTATATTTAGCCTGATAATCTTTCCAGTCCTGACCAGTGTTTGCTGGGGCATTTACCATCACAAACCAATTTTCTTTACCCAATGGTGCGTGTAAGCCTGGCTCGCATTTGCTGGTAATATTTACATAGACTGTAGGATCGTCATGTAATGCTTTAGTTTTGAATAAAGATTTAAACTCAGCAGCATAATACTCTGCAAAGAAAATATTATGCAATTCCAACTCAGGAAAAGAACCGTTGATACCCCAATAAAATATAAAAGCACTACTACTGCGCTCTTGCCTTAGTATGCTACGAGCTTTCGTTTCATCATTCAATAGTTTTTTATAAGTAAAATAAACATCCATATTGCTCACTATTACGCTCGCATATTCCTTATATCCATTTACAATAACCCCTTTTGCAATGCCTTCTTCAGTGATAATACTAGAAACTGGACATTCCAGATTAAACTTAACACCCTTCTTTTTTGCCAACTTGTATAATGCATTGGTAATAGAAATCATCCCGCCCTTAGGATAAAATGTGCCGATATTATTATCCAGATGCGGAATTAAACTAAGCATCCCTGGTGCTTTATAGGGGTTACTACCATTGAAAGTGGCATATCTATTAAACAACTGGACTGTTTGCGGTTTGCTAAATGAAGCAGTATTTACTTGATGTAAAGTATTAAATAGAAACGCTGATTTAACGGCTTTCAATGCCCGCTTGATGGGTGCTTTGAATAGCGTAGATAACTTATGTAACGAATAATTTAAGAATATAGATCCTATCTCATTGTAGGTATTTGCCGACTGTGCTAGATATTCTTTTAGTTTATTGCCATCCTCGCCAAGTTTATCTTCTAATTCTTTAGCAAAGAGATTCGTGTCTGTGTAAGCATTTAATATTGTGCCATCCTCATAAAAGTATTTGCAAGAAATTGGTTGTGGGGAATATTGAAAATAATCAGCTATTGGTTCGTTTGCCAATTCAAACAGCTCTTCTATCAACGAAGGTTGGGTAAACAAACTGGGCCCGGCATCGAAGGAATAACCGTCTTTTTTAAATTGTGAAAGTTTGCCGCCAAGATAACTATTCTTCTCGAAAACAGTTACTTGATATCCCATTACAGAGAGTCTGATTGCACTTGCTAGTCCGGCAATGCCAGCACCAATGATTATTGCTTTGTCTTTAGTTATCATGTTTATGGAATTATGGCAAATATATTAAACACAATTTTTTTGATAAAAGTAAAATATTAAAAGCCTTTCAGGACAGTTACGTTATAGGTAGAGATATGGTTCGGAAAAAGAAATATAATTTTGAATTTGTGAGAAGTTTATTCAACCACAACCTGAGAGATTACATTTTCGCCGAAGGCTTCATTTATACGTTTTATTATTTGTGGTTTCTGGTACATCAATTCACTTTTAAGCGCGCCAACGGGTGTAGAAATAAATAGTGTTTGGTTGATTATTTTTATTTTATCAGTGTATTTGGCTATCGTCTTTCCCATAACTGTCTCCCATACTTCTTCTATCTGAACAGCGCGTACTCCATTCCGAAGATTACTTTTGCTGATCATAATCCGCAGTGCATCGCCAATGTTATACTCTCCCATGAGGCAAATATAATGGTAGTTGTGAAATATGAATTGGAAGTGATCCCAATATTTTATAGTTCATATTTCTCTACAGTTCTATCAATTGAAAAGATACATTGATGGCAGTAAGTTGCTGCTGTAAACGAGCTGAATGTGTGTCGGTGATAAACACCTGCCCATCATCGTTGGTACAAACCCACTCAAGCAGGTTGTGCATTCGCTGCTCGTCTAGCTTTTCGAAAACATCATCTAACAAAAGGATTGGGGGGAAACCCTTTTTAGTTTTCAATAACTGCCATTCAGCTAGTTTCATGGCAAATAACAGGCTTTTACGTTGCCCTTGAGAGGCGTCATTTTTAAAAGCAGTTTCGTCCATCTTAATTTGTAGGTCGTCCTTATGAATACCGATGGTGGTGCGCTGCAATATCAAATCCTTTTGCTTTGATTGTTGCAATAGTTGTAGCATATTACCACGTTGCAAATCACTTTCGTAAGTAATAGATATTTTATCATCCTTACCAGCAATACGATTGTAGAATTGCAATGCTAGGGTTATAAATCCATCCAAAAAGATTGTCCGTTGTTCATAAATCCATTGTCCTTTAACGGCAAGTTGATCATTAAATACCCCCAATAAAGCCTCGTTTATATTACCAAGTTCTGCTGCTTGTTTTAATAAGCTATTGCGCTGCTGCAATACCTTAGTATATTCAATAAGTTGTTGCAAGTAATTCTTATCAATCTGCGAAATAATGGTATCTACAAACTTCCTTCGTTCCTCGCTGCCGCCTATTACCAACGCTATATCGTCGGGGGCTATCATTACGCAAGGAAACTTGCCAATATGCTCACTAAATTTCTTGTATTCATCCCCATTTACACTAAACTCTTTCTTGTTATTTTCCCTAATGATAGAGGTTACTTCGTACGCTTCGTTATTCAATAGGAAATTACCTTGTAGCCGCATACCAGCCAGCCCATGATGCACGTTCTGACTATCACTTCTAGTAAAATAACTCTTTGTAAACCCTAGATAATAGATAGCATCCAGCAATGTTGTTTTGCCGCTACCATTCACTCCGCAAATGCCCACCACTTTTTCAGCAAACACTAGGTTTTGCTGTATATAATTGCGAAACTGTACCAGTGATATCTCTTGTAGGTGAAGCATTGCTGGCAAAGTAAGGATATTAAGGCTCCCAAATAAAGATTCTTTAAATAGAAACAAGAACAACTCATTCTGAATAAATGATTTATTGAAATAAAATAATACCAGTCTATTGACAAGTACTTGATAATTACTAAAACGCAGCCTTGATAGACGCCCCCAAAAGATTACTCCAAACCTTATATTCTTTACCCGAAGGATGCAGTCCATCGTAAGCAATCAAAGAAGCATCGTTGGCAGCAAGCCTAGTAGAATCGGTTATGTATATGTAGTTACAATTAAATTCGGCAGTGATACGTCTGTTTATGGCATTAAAGTTATTGATGGCAGCACTAATAGCCGCCGTATCGCTACCACTTGCGAAAGGGGTAACACTATAATCTGGTATCGACAGCACAAAAACATGTTTGAAATTATTGCTTGCCAACTGAATACTTCTCTGCAACAACTGTGTAAACCGCACTACATAACTGCCCGTATCATATCCCTGATATTGGTCATTTACGCCTATTAGTAAACTAACTATATCGTAAGTGCCCAGCGGACTTTCGGCATTAATAGCGGCTTGCAGGTTAGCGGTTGTCCATCCTGTGGTGGCAATATATTTGATGGGGGCAATGGTTATGCCATGTTGCAGAAGCCAGAAAGCAGTTTGAGCAGGGTATCGTTGACTACTATCCACCGATTGCCCAATAGTGTAGGAATCGCCAAGGGCGAGGTAGGTTTTAACTTTGGTAGTATCCTGCGGCGGGGGAGTGGTGTTGATAACAGTATCTGTAGGTGATGCTACGGTTGGAATTGCCTTGCTGCAACCCATTGAGTGGGTACTAATAATAACTGCAAGCAAAGGTATTATACTATTCTTACAAACTTTTTTCATGTTTATATATACGAAAGATAGCAGTAATTAGTTCTATTTTATCCCAATAAGCACCTATTTAATCCAAGAAATATTTGCTTGTAAAAGAAAAAAGAATTGTACCTCACATTCTGCTTTGCAGCATAAAGAAAAAGATAAACACATAGGGACATAGGGGGATAGGGAACATAGAAATAAAATATAAGCTATGTTTTCTGTACTTCTATGTCCCTATGTGTTTAAAGAAAAAAGGAAGTGTTGTAAACCTGGATGTGATATGTATAAATCAAAACTAGTGTTATGCTATTGTCGGTTTGAAAATTGATACCTATTTCCTTGAATCAGCTGTCCTTTATTTCTTTTTCAAATCCTCATAAAGGGTTTGTATCATACCATCTGCCAAACCAATCTTAGGAACGTATATCTCGGATATTTCTGCCCAGCGCATTACATTTATATAAACAAGTAAAGCGGGTACTATCACGTCTGCTCTATCTTCTTTTAACCTGTAATTTCTAATTAATTCCTGAATACTTTGGTTACTTAATTCTTTATGGAAATCACGCAAGAGGTTTAAAGTAAGCGGCTTGCCTTCCTTACGTTTACTCAAAGAAAATATCTTATTTATATTACCGCCACTACCAATAGCTGTGATAGGCAGGATAGACTTTGTATTTTGTTTTAAATGATCCCGCATTATATCCCAAGAATGTTCATCTACTTGCCCTTTCAGTAAGCGGATAGTGCCAATATTGAAACTCTCACGATATTTCATCTTGCCATCATCAAAAAAGGTAAGTTCTGTACTTCCACCCCCAACATCTATATATAGGTATGAGTGGAATTTATCTAACATCTCGGCAATATGCGTCTGATTTATCATGGACGCTTCCTTATCCCCGGTTAAAATCTCTATGGTAATCCCCGTTTCTTCCTTTACTTTCTTAATGATTGCCTTGCTGTTCTTCGCATCCCGCATTGCACTTGTGGCACATGCCCTAAAGTCTGTTACATCATACGCTTTTAACAGATGGCGGTATGCTTTCATCGTCTGAATAAGCATTTCTACCTTCTCTTCTGTTATCTCGCCCTTCTCAAACACATCAAAACCCAAACGAAGCGGAACACGTACCAGATTTATCTTGTTGAATTCTGTCTTACCATTCTCATTCTCATACACTGATGAAATTAATAATCTTGCTGCGTTACTCCCAATATCTATTGCTGCTAATGTCAACTTATTTTATAGTTTTTTGATGAAGGTAATGATACGTTTCTATCTGTGACCTTACTTTCTTTTTCTCATTTATCGGAACATAGTTATTACTAAGCGACTTATCCAATACCCTAGCCTTAACGTTATCGCTCAACTGAATATTAATGATATCCTTTATTTCTTTTCTTATTTCCTTATCTACTATTGGGATGGCGGCTTCTAGTCTGTGGTCCAGATTTCGCACCATCCAGTCGGCAGAACTAATGTATATCTTTTCTTTTCCACCATCATTAAAGATAATTACTCTGGCATGTTCCAAGTATTCATCTACTATACTTATTGCCTGAACATCATTCTTTTTTAGTTTCTTTTTATCCATTATCGGGCAGTATATCCCTCTGATAATCAAATGTATTTTCACTCCTGCTTCCGATGCTTCGTATAAACGTTCTATTAACTTGGCATCACTCAGCGAGTTAGCTTTTAGTGTAATAGAGGCTTCTTTGCCTGCTTTGGCATGTTTTATTTCTCTTACTATCAGCGCATCAAAAGTTGAGCGCATATTAGTAGGGCATATCAATAATGTTTTGCACAGATGTAGGTTGCCTATGCCCGTCTTCCAATTCTCTAGGTAATTAAATATGCGGTTTATGTCAGCCATCACAGTACGCTTTGCCGTCAGCAGACAGTGGTCGCCATAAACCCTTGCAGTCTTTTCGTTTAGGTTACCCGTACTTACAAAGCCATAACTTACCGACCGCTGACCTACCCGTTTCTTTATCACACATAGCTTTGCGTGAATCTTCATCTTCGGTACACCCAACAATACCTTAACCCCCTCTTGCTCTAATACTTCTTTCCAGGCAAGGTTTGCTTCTTCGTCAAACCGAGCTTTCAACTCTAGCATCACCACTACAGCTTTTCCATTTCTTGAAGCATTTACCAAGGCATTAATAACCTTAGAACTTGAGGCAAGTCTGTAAGCTGTAATCTTTATACTAACTACTTGAGGATCCATCGCTGCCTCACGCAGCAGGTCTATTACGCTGTCATAACTATGATAAGGGAAATTAAGCATTACATCTCTCTTGAGGATTACATCCGTTACCCTCATTGCACCAATTAATTCGGGGTGGGTAAAGGGTTTGTTCCGAGTGTCGTTTTGGTTAAATACATCAGGGAAATCCATAAAGTGCCTGAAGTTATGGATACGTCCACCCGGTATGATGTTGCTTTTTGTACTCAGATTTATCCTTCTTATTAAATATTCTAATAAGCCCGGATCCATCTCTTTATCGTAAACAAAACGGACAGGTTTTCCCTTTCTTCTATTCTTTAGTCCTTTCTCTATCTTCTCTACAAAGCTGGTACTAACATCTTGGTCTAAATCAATCTCGGCATCTTTGGTAAGTTTAAATACGTGTGCATCAAAATAATCATAACCAAAGTAAGAGAATATATTAGGAAGATTATACCTGATAACATCTTCCAACAGTATAATATTCTGCTGCCCTTCGGCTGATGGTAGCAACACGAACCTTCCTACAGCCGTTACGGGTATTTCTATTAGGGCATATTTCTGTTGGTAGGCATTGTCTTTTTTGCGCATCACAACGCCTATATAAATGCTCTTGTCCCTTAGGTAAGGCATCTGCGGAATGTTCTCTATCAATAGAGGGATTACATTACTACGAACCTGCTCATCAAAGAATTTCTTTACAAAACTTTGTTGTTCTGCGGACAGGTGTTGTTCATCTATCAGAAAGATATTTTCTTCATTCAGTTCTTTCAATATCCCATCCCATATTCTATTAAATTCTGTTTGTTGGCGTAGTACGGTAGAATGAATTTGGTCGAGGATACTCTGCGGATTATCCTCCATGTGCATGTTGAGGCGTTTACGCTTCTCGACATATTCTACCATCCTTTTTAGGGTAGCCACCCTTACACGAAAGAATTCATCTGTATTATTAGAAAAAATTCCCAAAAAACGTATCCTTTCCTTCAGCGGAACGGTGGGGTCGTTAGCTTCTTGCAACACTCTCGCATTAAAACTGAGCCAACTTATATCCCTCTGGATTAACTTCATTTTTTCCATAAAAGTGTACAAATGCTTCGACGGGTCAAATATAGGTGCATTAGTTTAAGCTATTACTTACAATAGTGATTTGCGTACACAACTCTTGGTTTGTTAACAATAAGTTGTTGTGATTAGGTATCGGGAATCGGTAGGCACGGTAGTCGGAAGTTTAGTTGCTGCTAACGTATGCGTTTCGTCTGGCTTTGCTACAAAAAAACATACTATAATAAAGGCATCTAACATTTTGCACCTCAACACGTCAAAGGCTTGCAATAGCAGAAAAAGTCATTTGCACTATCTAGGTTATTATGCACTAGCGGGATAAATATTCCGCTTATCTGCCAGTACGAGATGCGCTTCGCTAACATCATCGAACAGCTTCCGAACACCTTACTAGCTGATGAATTTGGTAAGTATAATTTAACAATACTCCGTTATTTGTTATTAAGTAGCTAGCCCCAATTAGTTTTAAAATTAATTATTTCTATTTAAGATTAAAACTATAATCATAAATGCAAGATAATTGTGGCTGACTACTTAATTTAATTAAAATGGGTGTAAGTTCATTTTTGGGGCATAAAGAAAGGATTTGAGACAGTATGTGCTGTCTAAGATAAGTCTAGATTTGTTCATTAATGTAAGTCTGATGAGGTGTATCAACAAGCCAACAAAAAAGGGGGCTTAACGCCCCCTTTGCTGCTATTTTGTATTTATTTATTTATCTAGGGCAATAGTGGAACTAAATACTTAATCCTAGATATTTTTGTTAGTAAGAAATAACTGCCGTCCCTTTCTGTCCATTCAGTTTTGTCCAGTTTATCTTATAGCCATAAGCGCAACCACTTGTTATTTGTGTACCAGAAGTATCTACCCCAAAAGTAAGCGTTACTTCTTGATTATGAGAAGTATGAATACGTATGCCCTCAGTAGGTCTGTCGAAGCCGCAAATTGCATTTGATACGTAGGTTTGAGGTGACTGTACCAAGAATGGGAAATCAAACCTAGTAATACCCCCAATTGAACAAAGGCTTCCGTTTATAGTCGTATCACCATCACTAGTAAAGGTATAAGTTCGCTTATTGAAAGTATTCTTTCTGGCAACCCAAAAACTTCTGACAGTTCCATTTTCAAAAGTTACAGTGCCAGACTTGTGCATTGTGTACACAAATGGATTGGTTGGTCCTTTGTAATAAGAGCCACCGGATACATTGGTAACATACCTAACGCCCTCGTAAATACGGGTATTACCATTGCGGGTTATTGTTACACTATCAGTTTCTTTTAAGATAGCACCTGTATCAGTCCATCTCTTGCCTTTGATTAACTCAACGGTTATCTTTCCTTTTTTAATAAATCCAGAAGCATCCAAGATACCTCTATACCATAAAATAATCCTAGGGATTCTGATTCTAACAAAGTTTGTGTCAATGCGCGTGCCTGGCACTGAAGTACTATCTGTAGCTCCAAAAGTTGCAATCTTTGAAGTGTTGCAGGTAGCGTTTGTTCCAAAACCCGGAACTGTTTCTGTGGCGGCTGTTGCATCATTAGATATAGCGTCATCGTCATTCTGAATGTTGTTCTGGTCGGCGGCGTTCTGCGTTACTGTTGTTTGTAATGTAGTTTCATCTGCTGTGCTAGGTGTACTACTTGTGCTGTTTTTGCTACATCCAATTACAATGAAAAGGATAATGAAGCATGCAATGCTGGTGGTTAAAACTGCTTTTTTCATGTTATTTATTTTTTTGTTTATTAATCAAAAAGATTACCAATTTCAGATGCTTGCTAAGTTTTTAATGCTGCCTGTAGATTATTAATAATTTCATAACAAAAAATACGATGCATTATTACTTTTACAGGGCAATTAAAATGACTTAAAATGATGGGCAGTGATTACTTGGAAAGTATTAAGAAACAGTTTGTGTACTATAAACATTTGGGGGATAAGACATTTGCCCAATTGGAAGATGATAAGCTGTTTTGGCAATTCAATGAAAACAGTAATAGTATTGCTACCATTGTAAAACATTTGTGGGGTAATATGCTTTCTCGTTGGACGGATTTTCTTACCACAGATGGTGAAAAAGATTGGAGAGACAGAGATGCTGAGTTTGAAAACGACATTAAAACCAAAGAAGAACTTTTGTATAAATGGGTAGAAGGATGGGATTGTTTTTTTAAGGCAATCAACTCTTTGAAAGAAGAAGATTTAGATAAGATAATATACATCCGCAACCAAGGGCATACTGTTATGGAAGCAATAAACAGACAGCTTGCACATTATCCCTATCATATTGGTCAGATTGTTTTTATCGGAAAGATGATTTGCGATACTGATTGGGCATCATTATCCATTCCCAAAGGAAACTCTCAAGCTTTTAATGCAGAAAAGTTTGCACAACCAAAGCAGAAGACACACTTTACAGATGAGTTTATAAAAAAAGAAACAAAATGATAGCTGCTACACTGCCTTACTAAAGCCTACATGACTTCCCTCGGCAGTAAGCCACTTTATATCGAAGGCTCTATAGGTATTTCTTACAAAGTGAAACCCAAGCTTGGTTACAGTAATTGAGTGGTCGGTAAGCTCTAGTAATCCATCTTCTGCCATGTCTTGCAATAATGGCATAGAATACTCATTCAAAAGACAATAAAACTTATCGCCGAAGGTCGCATGTCCTTTACAGATTGGTTTAAGGATATTTTGTTTGAATACAAGGTCTGTCTCATCCATAAAGTAACTGTAGGATAACTAGTGTAGCGGGGAACGGCAGTGTTATATTTTTCAATTAATGAATTCAAAAGAGGGATAAAATAAGTGTTGTTACTGCGAAAGTAATCTTGTCAGATACCTTGCAATCCAACAATTATCATTAGAAAACATGATTTTAATCAACTGCTTATTCCTTGATAAAAAGCTTGCTCTCTATATTGTCTTGTGTTTGTACCTTGACTATATAAACACCTTTAGCTAGAGAAGACAAATTGCTGATTGTAAATGTATTTGAGCCAGCTTGTAATTTTGTTTTGTTGTTAGTACATACTTTTCCCAGAGAATTGATAACCTGAATATCAGCCAATGTGTAGTTATTACTTTGTAGAGATACCTGAACATAATCTTGAACAGGATTAGGGCTTAGTGTAACTGCACTTATACTTTTATTTATCCGTACAAGAGCTACACTACTATATAAAGCACTTCCCGATGTTAAAACCTCTTTTATACGATAGTAAAAAGGATTGTTACCTACTGCACTCACATCCTGAAAGCTGTATTCGCTATTGGCAGTGGTATTATCTATAGTTTTGACTATAATGAAGTTTATTCCATCCTCACTTCTTTCTATTTGATAAGAATTTATAAGCGTTGTACTATTGTTTTTCCATTGTAGATAAGGCTTGTTATCCTTGATTGATGTTTTAAAATACTCAAATCCTATGGGTAAAGTATTGGGGATTGTTATTGCTAATTTAAGCTGCACTGGCAGATGTTCGCTCATCATGTACAAGGCATTTAACACATCTGAGGGTACAGAAGTATTTGTAGGCGCATCTATCAATGCCTTGTTGGTATGTAACCCATCCTGCCCAACTACCTGAAATGAGTTGGGTATGTATTGTACATTTTTAGTACCCTGCATAATGGGGTTTGAACAAAGAATATGGTCGAACCAACTACTCATGGTATTGGTAGAGGCACAGTCGCCAGGATCTGTACTGCGTGTACTTTGCGTTAAGTATTTGGCAAAGGACAACGGATTTGCTGACCAATTCCCCAATAGATTTGTTGGTTCATAAAAATGAACTATTGTGTCTGTAGGGTTAAGCATCGCTTGAAAGCAAGGCTCGCTAGAGGCTTGTACATTAAAGTCTCCCATGAAAATATAATTTCCAGATGTTGTAACATGTGTGCTGAGCCAACTCATGGCACCAGCTACTTCTGTTTGCCTTTGTGCCGAGCCAGACGAGCC
>JANYEX010000130.1 GCA_025359725.1 Chitinophagaceae bacterium
TTATGTATTTACCCCAAGGATGTTATGGTAATCACAGGCAGGAGCGACAAGTTCGGTAGAAATCTGATAAAGAAGATAAAGCTGCATTTCCAAAAGCAGGAACATCAGGTAGTTTCCATTGAAGAGTTTTGCAAATACATGGGTTTACAGTCCGAAATGGTTACAAAGCAGTTGCGATAAGCAACTTTAAAACATCAATTATTCAGTGATAATACTTTTCACGCCCCAAAACCAACCACTTTCTTTCCTTTCTTTATTCTTTCTTTTCCCTTCTTAACTATACTTATGGTCGCATTTTTGGTCGCAAAATAAAAAAGCAACTATGAAACTAATCATAATTGCTTGATAACCAATGCTCCCGAATCTGGACTTGAACCAGAGACCCTCTGATTAACAGTCAGATGCTCTAACCAACTGAGCTATTCGGGAGTATTTAACTTTGTTTGGGATTGCAAAAATAGGGTTTGAAATTTAATGGCAAAAAATATTTTCATATTATCCAAAGATTCCGACCTTTTACATGCCTACATATATCCCATCTTGCCTTTTTTCAACAAGGTATGTCTTTAAGTAATATCCTTCGCCGCTAGTATTTCTGCCATTTTGCAAACTAAATGTATATCTATGCAAAGGGCAAACTACATTCCCCAGACCATTTATATACCCTTCGGACATGATACCACTTGCATGAGGGCATTTATAAGCAAAAGCAAACAGACCATCATTATATCTTGCTATAGTAATTTTTTTGCCGTTGGCTTCCGGCACACATTATTAGATTGGAAATCTAGTTGTGCAATATTATCCGCAAGATTATACCACTTAATTTCTTTAGACATTAGTAATAAACTTCTTTATAAGGATATCTAACCGCATACATTTCTCTAACCTTATTAATGATAACCTCTCTTAGTTGGTCGATATTGTTACGTTCTGAAGCAGAAATAAATACGCAGTTATAATTTGTCTCTCTTTCCCGCTTCTCTTTTAGTTCCCTGAGGATATCTTGTTTTACACTTGAACTAAGCCATTCGTCAAAATACTTTTCTTCATACAAGTCCATCTTGTTAAAAACAGTAATGATTGGCTTATCAAATGCCTTTAATTCTTGCAAGGTCTTGTTTACAACTCCTATTTGATCCTCGTATTGTATGTGCGATGTATCTACTATATGCAATAGAATATCCGCCTCTCTTACCTCGTCTAGTGTGCTTTTAAAGCTTTCTACAAGGTGATGGGGCAACTTCCTTATAAAACCTACAGTATCGCTAAGTAGGAATGGGGTATTCTCAAAAACAACTTTACGGGTGGTAGTATCTAATGTGGCAAAAAGTTTATTCTCGGCAAAAACATCACTTTTACTTAGCAAGGTCATCAGCGTACTCTTCCCAACATTGGTATAACCAACTAGGGCAACTCTTATAAATTCGCCCCTTTCCTTACGTTGAGTAAAGGCTTGTTTATCTATTTCGCTCAGTCTTTTTCTTAAAAGAGAAATTTTATCTTTTACAATACGTCTATCTGTTTCTATCTCGGTTTCCCCAGGACCTCTAGAGCCAATTCCGCCACCTTGTCTTTCTAGGTGTTTCCACATACCTTTAAGCCTAGGAAGAATGTATTGATATTGCGCAAGTTCTACCTGCACTTTAGACTGTGCAGTACGCGCTCTGCTGGCAAATATGTCGAGTATTAAATCGCTTCTGTCAATAGTTCTTGTTTTAAGTTCCGTTTCTATATTTATTATCTGAGAACCTGTAAGTTCATCATCAAAAATTACCAATCCTATATTCTTACTCAGAACATAGTTCTTTATCTCTTCTAGCTTCCCTTTCCCTACAAAGGTTTTGCTGTCTGGTCGCTCTAGCTTTTGTGTAAATCGCTTTACTGTAACAGCACCCGCGGTTAATGCCAGAAAAGCAAGTTCATCCAAATATTCTTGTACTTGCTCTGGTGTTTGGTCTTTTTGCACAACACCAACTAAAATCGCCCTCTCTTCTTCTCTAATCTTTTGTTTCTCTATCAAAGTATTTTTTATTTATTGAATGAAATTAACTGATTATCATCAAATCAAACAAAAAACCCCGACAGCATTTCTGCTATCAGGGCTTAATTATTTAAAAATAATATTTTTATAAACCACCAATGGATATGCCTATTGAATATGCGTTTACAGTTGGTCCGGCCCCAGATTTCATAACACCTAACACATTAAAGTCGCCATGTAAAGAGAAGAATCCATAACCAACTCTACCGCTAATTGCTACTTTGGTTCCGTTAAGAAAACGTTTGTCGCTTACTTTTTGAATGTAAGTACTGCCAAAAACACTATTGTTTGAGGCATCTTCTAAATTTTTTCCTTTAGTGTAAGCCTTCAGCAAAATACCAAGCTTAAGACCAATTGCGGCTTTCCAACCAGTTGTCTTATTCTCTGGTTTTTCGTAAAACCGCAACTCAGCAGGTAACTCAGCATAGATAGTTGTTAGCTTAAATTTATGGTAATGAGTACCGTTTGATACATCTGTAAAGGGCAGTGTACTTCCTGTTCCTGCAAGATTTACTATCTCATTATCAAAGAAAATATTACTAGAACCTATACCACCACCATAAGCAACACTATAATGAGGGTCTGTTTTAAAAGGCTTATCAACCATTACATAAAAATTAAAATGCCTAGAAAAACCCTTAGTCCTTATACTGTCTGGTTTTCCTGTCCAACCATCGAACCCATATTGAAATACAAAGTGGTCTGCCGGTCTTTTGTATAAATCAACTTTACTCCAGTCTTGTTTTGAGGCTGCTGTTTTTACCCTGATAGAGTCTTTTGTTTGTTGAGAATAAGTAGTGGCCTTAAAAGCAGTAAAGTAGATGAACAGTAAGATTATTTTTTTCATTCGTATTAGGTTAAACCTGAAACTTGTTTTTTTGCAAGTGCGACAAAAATAAAAGAATTAGTACCAATAAAGGGTTAAAATTAATTGAAAAGAAATCTACCATGCTTTGTCTGGGGTTAGAACATGAGTTTAGGCTATTAATAATGGGTATTATTATCATATTAATGGGCGTTAGAGAAATAATTAGGGTTAATAAGGAGTCTGCAACAATTAAATTAAACTTAATTACAAGTTAAAAACTTGGATGCTATTGTGTAATGTGCATTTTAATTTTCTCAAATTTTTTGTTTAATCTTCACTAACTACTTATTAAAAATAATATTTTCCATTACTAATTTTATTATCAAACTGTTACATCTTCCCAGAAACAAAATATAGATAGAAAGTCTGTTTATGCTTAGTCTAACGAATTATAAAATTGTAAAGGCTTACTTTACATAGTTTTTCTTTCAAAAAAAATAGTTTTTTTACGACAGAAAATATATTTTCTACGGCAAAAAAACATTTTCTATGGCAAAAAATGTATTTTCTCCTGTAGAGAATACATTTTTCAAAGGAGAAAATACATTTTTTATTGGAGTTTATACATTTTCTGTAGTAAAAAATACATTTTCCGTCGTAAAAAAACTCTCTTTTTCAGACTAAACTCTATTTCTTTAATCAATTATCTATTTATGAACGAGGGTGTAATTTAAACTGTGTCAGGTCAAAATAAAATTAGACCTTTAACAGGATAAATTATGAGAGATAAAAAAGACACGTCATTTACGTTTGATTATGAGGCAGTAAAAAACCATGCCTTGGAGCAGTTGAAAACAGGCAAACCCCTTTTGGGGAAAGGAGGTGCCTTGGCACCGCTTTACAAATCCTTTTTGGAAGCGGCATTGGAAGCAGAGCTTTCTGCACATCTTGAAGGTCAATTGGATGAAGAGTCTAATCGTCGTAATGGTCATGGCAGTAAGCGTCTGTTGACCAGT
>JANYEX010000177.1 GCA_025359725.1 Chitinophagaceae bacterium
AGGATACCTGCTTTTGTTTGTGGTAATGCTCTGCTCGTGCAATTATCAAAAAAAGCTCCAAGAACAGATATATTTTAATGATTTATTAGATAGCTCTCATCATACCTTAACAACGTATCAAGCAACTATAAAAATTGATGATAGATTGTTAATACATGTATCAGCCTTAAATCCTGAATCAGCTACACCTTACAATCTCTCTGCAACTGGTGGTGCAGCTGGTTCATCAGGAGGAAGTGCAACAACAGGTAGTACGGGTTATCTAGTTGAAAAAGACGGCGCCATACTATTTCCTGAGATTGGGAAGTTAAAAGTTGAAGGAAAAACACTTCTTGAGGTTAGAAGTGAATTGCTTGAAATACTTTCAAAATATTTAACAAATCCAGTTATAACAATACAATTTACAAATGCTAAAATTTTAGTAATGGGTGAAGTAGGGCATTCTGGTGCTCTTCCAATAGTAGATGGTAAGCTAACAATTCTTGAGGCTATTACACTTAGTGGTGACATACCATTTACTGGTAGGAAAGATAATGTGTTGGTGGTGAGAGAAGAAAATGGTGAGAGATCTTTTGCTAGAGTTAATTTGCAATCTCATAATATTTACAAGTCACCATATTACTTCCTAAGACAGAATGACTTAATTTTTGTTGAGCCTACACTTCAGAAAGTTAAGCAACAGAACAATCAGATTTTTATCACTAACATAGCCTTGATAACTACAGTTATTAGCACACTTTCAACTTCTTTCTTTTTATTAACGTATCTCAAGGTTATAAAATGATATCAACAAGTCAACAAGTAACGCCTGTAGAGCAAAAGAAGAATGTTTTGCAGGATGTTGCGCCTCCAGCAAAACTTTCTGGCAAAGAGATAGTGTATAAATACATTGTCTTTTTACCATTATTTATTGTGTCTGTGAGTATTGCATTAACGGTTGCATATATAAATATCAGATATAAAGTTCCTGTTTTTAGTTCATCCATCTCGTTACTAATTAAAGACGACAAAAGTAGTAGAGGAGGTGGCGAAGATTTAATACTAGAAAACCTAACCACTTACAAGAAAAAAACTAATCTAGCCAATGAAATAGAGATGATTAAGTCTAATTCTATGATTAGTCGTGTAGTTAGAATATTAAACCTAAACTGGCAGTATTTTAATGAAGGGAATATCAAACGTGTCGAATTATACGGCAATACAAGCATTCATGCCAATTGGGTAGAATTGAAGGATAGTACTGTCAGTGCAGGTTTAATCATTGTTAGGAAGCGAGAAAGTATTTACATAGAATATGGTCCCAATCGCTATAAAAAGATTGTTAATGGAGATATTGTAGAATTTCCATTTGGCAAAATGAGGGTATTCTTTGATCCATCTGAAATTGCTAAGGACAATAAATATATTTTAAGCTACCAGCCGACCCAATCTGTAGCAAGTACCGTTGCAGGCGCACTACAAATTAGACAATTAAGCAAGGAAACCACTATTCTTGCCTTGTCAATTAATTTAGAGGTACCTCAAAAAGGGCGTGACATCTTGAATACTTTGGTTAATGTTTATAATGATGTAAACGTAGAGGATAAAAATAAGATAGTTGATAATACGATTAAGTTTATTGATGAGCGACTTGATGTTCTTACGGGGGAACTTGGTAAAATTGAAGATGAATTACAAAGTTTTAAGCAACAGAATGGTGTTGTCCCATTAGAATCACAGGCAAGTCTTGACTTCGCAAAATCTCAATCTTTAGATGAAAAAATAGTAGCCCAAAGTCTTAGACTCGAGGTGATTAGGTCGATAAGAGAGTATATTTCTTCCCCACAAAAAAAGTATGATTTAATTGTAACACCCTTTGAAATTACTGACGCACCTTTATCGGCACTTGTCAGTCAGTACAATGCGATGCAATTAAAGCGAGTAGAAATGATTAAAACATCTTCTCCTGAACATCCTTACGTTAAACAAATGGATGTTCAATTCGAAAAGGTAAAGGTGAGTATTATTGAAGATCTGAATAACCTGAGTAAAAATAGTTTAATTGAAAGTAAAAATTTTGAAGATCAATCTCATAAAATAATATCCAAGTTAACTACTATTCCACCTAGAGAAAGGCAATACTTAGAAATATTAAGACAACAGGGGATTAAAGAAAAAGAATATTTATTCTTGTTGCAAAAAAGAGAAGAGTCGGAAATTACAAGGGCTTCAACAATTGGAAACTCTGTTCCAATTGATCCAGCTGTAAGTGGTGCCCAAGTAAGCCCTGACGTTTCTAGCATATATAGGACATCCTTTGTGGTTGGATTTCTCATACCGATTATTTTCATATACCTTATTGATCTTTTAAATGATAAAATAATCGTTCGTAATGAC
>JANYEX010000026.1 GCA_025359725.1 Chitinophagaceae bacterium
GACTTCGTCGATAAATAATACAAAGGATACTCGATTTTTTCCAGATAGATGTTTTGAGAAATTGTATTTAAAAATAAATGTTTATATAAGCCAAACCATTTCGAATCTATAGTAAAATAGCCTTTTTATATAATCTACAAAAAAAGATAGTTTCTAAAACTAGAGTTTTGGTGTCATACGATAAATCAATAAGTACTAAAACAAGCGTTTCAGTGTCATCAGACTTATCAATAGCTTATGAAACGCGAGTTTTATAAGCATTCGATAAATCAATAGGTACTAAAACTCGAGTTTTAGTGTCATCAGAGAAGTCAATAGCTTATGAAACTTGAGTTTCATAAGCATACGACAAATCAATAGTTATTAAAACTCGAGTTTTAGTGTCATCGGATAAGTCAATAGCTTATGAAACTCCATTTTTATCTCTTCAATTAAAAAAAATAGGAGAACAAAGGGATGTACACCTTGGATGAAAACAATAAGAGATAAAGAATTTTCTGGACTTATTTATATCCCATCATCATCGACGAAATTTGCAATAAAGTAGTCTCTTCATAATGACTAGACATTAGTTGCAAACCAAAAGGCATACCGTTACTATGTTTGAATAATGGGATAGAAACGGCGGGGATACCAACAAGATTTGCAAAAACAGTGAAGATATCTGCCAGATACATAGCTATTGGGTCATCACTTTTCTCGCCAATTTTAAAGGCAGTAGTAGGAACCGTGGGCGAAATGATAGCATCATATTCTTTAAATATATCGTTGGTAGTATCGCACAATAACCTACGAACCTGTTGTGCTTTGGTAAAATAAGCATCAAAATAACCCGAACTCAATACGAAAGTACCCAATAGAATACGACGTTGTACTTCCTTGCCAAAGCCTTCACTACGCGACTTTTTATATAAAGCAGTAAGGTCATCATCTTTGGAAAGATTGGCTCTATACCCAAATTTAACCCCATCAAAGCGGGAAAGATTGCTACTAGCTTCGGCAGTGGTCAATACGTAATAAGTAGGCACAACATAAGGAAGCATTTTAAAATCTACAGGCTCAACAGTATGTCCATCAGCCTTTAATGCCTCAATGTGCGCGTTGGCTTGAGCGGCTATTTCTTTATCTAACCCCTCATGTTCCAACACTTCTTTAAAATAAGCGAAGCGATATTTCTTTCCAGTGGAATCTATTTGTTTAGAATATTCGGGTACAGGTTTAGTGGAAATGGTACTATCAAAATCGTCAGCACCAGAAATAACCTCCAATACAAGAGCCGTGTCTTCTATATTTTTTGAGAAAATACCTATCTGATCAAAAGAAGAGGCATAAGCAATTAATCCGTACCGGGAAATGCGACCATAGGAAGGTTTAAAACCGATAACCCCACAAAAATCTGCCGGCTGACGAACAGAACCACCAGTATCGCTACCCAGAGAAGCCATACATAGATCCGCCTGAACCGAAACAGCAGAACCCCCTGAAGAACCACCAGAAACAAGGGTATTATCTAAGGCATTTTTTACTGTTCCATAAGCAGAATTTTCATTACTACTACCCATCGCAAACTCATCGCAGTTATTCCTGCCAATAATGATAGCACCCTCAGCCAATAACTTCTCAGTAGCGGTAGCATTATATATTGAGGTAAAGCCTTCCAATATTTTAGAGGCAGCACCAACTTTATGTCCTTTAATACAGATAACATCTTTTAGCGCAACGATAACGCCGTTCAATTTTCCCAAAGGTTTGCCAGCTAATCTATCCGCATCCAATTGTTCGGCACGCTGCAAAGCTTCTGTTTCAAATACTTCCAAAAAAGCATTCAGGTGTTTGTTCTCCTCTATTTTAGACAGGTAATGGTTTACAGCAACGGTGCAACCATTTGGGGTTGAGGCTAAAAATGAATGGTACTCTTTAATAGAAGTGAATGCGAACACAGCAGTTATTTTAAGTTATTTATTGATTGACTAACTCCATTCAGGGTCAACTATCTTCTTTTTCTTTTCTACTCTTTTGCAAAGTAATATACTTATCTCATACAGCAAAACCAAAGGAATAGCACATATAATCATACTAAGCATATCTGGTGGTGCGATGATTCCTGCTATGATGAAAATAATAAGTACTGCATACTTCCTTACCCGCCTTAAATAGGAAGCAGTAACGATGTCTGCCTTTCCTAAGAAATACATTACGAGCGGCAACTGAAAAGAAAGACCAGCACCAAGAATAAGCGGTACAATGGTGTTGAAATAGCTATTGATTGTCCATAGGTTTTCTATGTTATCATCCAAAGAAAAGTTAGCAAAGAAGTTTACGGTATAAGGCGCCAAAACGTAATAACCAAAGAGAACACCGATGAAAAATAGAAAGGAAACCCAAAAGATAACGCCTTTCGTGTTCTTGATTTCTGTAGTTGTTAACCCAGGTTTAATAAACTTCCAAAACTGCCAGAAAACATAAGGGAAGGCAAGAATAAATCCGCCAATTAAGATGATATTGAAATAAACACCAAACTGCCCACCAACAGCATTGCTCTGCATCTTGATATTTATCTGATGTAAGCAAAGCGTTGAACCTAAATTAAGTTTATCACCTACTTTGCACAAAAAAGTATAGGTAGGAAAGTCTGGGTGCATAGGCCCCATCAATATTCTTCTTACAATAAAGTTGTTAAAATACGCAACGGCGCAAGCCCCTATTGCTATTGCAACAGCCGACTTAAAGATGTGTCCCCGCAACTCATCCAGATGCTCAAAGAAGGACATCTCCGCTGTTGGGAATTTGCCTACATTCTTGCTAAAAATATTTAATAATAGCTTTATCACACTTAGAAAAATATTTTATATAAAAAAACCTCGCAGTAATTAATTGCGAGGCTTTAAAATTAATTAAATAGGCTGACCCTATTTTGCAGAAGTATTTTTATCAACAGGTTCATTGACATGATCTTCAATCTCCTTTCTTACATTGTCTTTAGCATCTTTAAATTCTCTGATACCTTTACCCAAGCCCTGCATTAACTCAGGAAGTTTCTTACCTCCAAACATCAACAAAACAATCAATCCAATGATTATCATGTGCCCGCCACTGAATAAATCTCCCATAACTTTTATTTTTTATTATTAAAAAACAAAGTTAACTGTAAATAAAACTTCTATGAGTTTAATTACAGTTAAAGTAAAATTATCTAATGCGTTTTTCCTTGATTCTAGCACTCTTACCACTTCTTTCACGTAGGTAGAACAACTTAGCTCTACGAACTTTACCAACTTTGTTCAATATAACTGAATCAACGTTTGGGGATTGAATAGGGAACAAACGCTCAACACCAACTCCATCAGAGATTTTACGAACAGTGAAAGATGCAGTTGCACCAACACCTTGTAATTTGATAACGTCTCCACGGAAACCTTGGATACGTTCCTTGCCACCTTCTACAATCTTGTAGTTTACAGTGATGTTGTCACCAGCTTTAAACTTAGGATGAGTCCTTTTTGTAGTAAGCTGCTCGTGTATATATTTTACCGCTTCTTGCATAACATTAAATTTTTTCGGACTGCAAATGTAGGGGCTTGTTTTTATTTATCAAAAGAAAAATTTGGCAGATTAAATCTTTTTCTATAAAACAGCTATTAATTTCTGCTTAACAACCAAATATCGGGTATATAAATATGATAATTACTCCCCAAGAAGTTGGCAACAGACCAAATCCATGACGAAGAAACAATTCCTTTTTTATTCTTCACCAAGTTTTCCATGCCATCTTTCATGGCATCTTCATATTTGATGGTGTAGTATTTAGGAAGAGTAGATGGCTGATTTAAGGTAGCCAGAAACGCAGCTTTATCTTTTATCACCGTAAAATGCAATTTACTTTCTGATAAAAAGTGATAGTCCAAATCGCTTTCTGTTGTGTAGGGACTTTGTTTGTAACTATAAATTTCTTGTTGTGGTTCGGTAAATTGTTCATTTATGTTCTTAATAAACTTAACAGGTTGTTTATACGGCTCTATTGATAATAAAATAACAAACAGCACATTGATGATAACCGAAAATCCTACGCCGCCTTTTATAAGCCAGCCAAAGTATTTATTGTTCCATAAGTCCAAAATAAATCTTTGTGTAGCCAATGAATCTCGGTAGGCTTCTGCTGCTAGATAAACAATAAAAAATAATACTGGAAACACAAAACGTTCTTCCTTATGTCCCACCATACTATGGGCAACCACAAAAAACAACATTGCCATTGCGTAGGGATTCTTGTAGTTTGCAAGACTTTTGGCAAATAATCCAAAAAGAAAAAAGGATAATAACGGCACCGTCAAAGCCGCTAGGATGGCAATATAGTACCACCAAGGCGATGTGCCGAAAGAAGCAGCCTTTCCTTGGATGATGTTTGCATAAAAATAGTTGTAAGGGGTAAAACAGAACTTACCATAAAACCTAATATCCAAATACATGTTTACATCAACCCCTACCAGAAAACCCGCTTTGGTTATAAATATCTTTTTGATGGATTTAGGGTGGTTTATTATCCACCAAAGACCTAGTCCCACAAAGGCAAAAGCTACTTGGAAACGGAAATAGAACGAAAATGCCATCAATAATCCCGCAAGGAAAGACCACACATAAGATTCATTTTCTTTTAGTGCCTTTTCTAAAATTAATATGGATAATAATAAAAATAATCCACCCATTGCCTCGGCACTAAAGCTGCATCTTAGGAAGGGTAGCAACCCTAAAAAATTAGTGAGTAGCAGCAGAATAAAAAGATATTTCTCATTGCCAAATTTTTTTATGATTAAATAATTACACAACACAAATCCGAGTATCCCCACCAACACATGCACCATTGAGAACATAAAAAAGCGGTTGGTAATACCTATTGCCGTGAAGAATTTATACAATCCAATAAATATATAGGGCTGTATGGAAGGGCGTATCTGCTGCGAAAATTCCCAAGGCAGCACTTTTACAGGACTTAATCCTAACTTGTAGGAAGCAAATTCTATTATCTGAAAATATTCATCTGAATGAAAAAAGTAAGTGTGCCAAGCGGTAAGCATCTGCACGATAAATGCTACTGCCAGTAATATTTTTATGCGCTGATTAATGATGTATTGCATAGATTAAGTTGGCTTCAAAAATAGGAATGTGTTAGCAGATAGGTTTTGTTTCTTTTCTCAAAGCAGCCCACTGTGTTTACAAGCGGCTATGCCAACAAACTTATTGCCTTTCTAATTCTGTAACCTCTAGATTGTAATAGGATGTTTGCCAACAATAAAATACCACAGATTGCCGCCACACCACCACCGTTTTTTACGTGGATGGGTTTCAGTCCGCACATTTTCCAAACTGCGCTCATATTATTCATCCCCATTCTCTTTTCATATACAAAATACCTTATCCACCACATTTCCAACATAGCTTGCCGAAGCCACCTTTCCACTTTTTTGCACAACATTTCTCTTCCTTTAGATAAAACTACTTTTCCCTCTGCACTCCAATTATTTTTTGCCACAGGCACAATAGACCCACCATAGTTTGTAGGCAGTTTGTATGCGCATACGGAACAGTCGTATGCGCATACGGAACGCCCGTATGCCCATACGGAAGGAGGGTTTGCCCAAACGGAACACCCCGTATGCCCATACGGAACAGCCGTATGACCATACCAAACATTCGTAAGCCCATACAAAGGGCCCGTTCAAGCATACGGAACTACCGTATGCCCATACGGAAGTTCCGTATGGGCATACAAATGGGCAAAACGGGTATTTTTAGCTTATGCGAGGCTGTTTCGGGGTATTTTATCGCCGTTGTTGGTGTTCCTCACCAACAACAATCAATAGAATAATTATGTGATAAATTGTTTCCTCACTAATATAGCTATCTGGTTCAATAGAATAATTATGTGATAAATTGTTTCCTCACTAATATAGCTATCTGGTTGGAATAAGACATCTTTTAAATCTGCATAAAATAGGTTTATGCAGATTGTTTCCTCCCATAAATCTGCATAAAATAGGTTTATGCAGATTGTTTCCTCCCATAAATCTGCATAAAATAGATTTATGCAGATTTAAAAGGTGTCATAATAACTAATACTGTGTTTATTTATACTTACTAGGGTCGCTTATTAACTAAGTAAACCTTTAATGCACCTTTCAGGAAGGGTTTACTTTCTGATTTTTTCTTGTTTTATGAAGATACGAACCAAGGCGTAGAAACTCTTTCTTTCGCCGCATAAAAAGGAGTAATAATCAAAAAATATACTATACTACAGGAGAGTGAATAAGTGAGTATAAGACTACAGGCTAATCAATAATCACTAACCAAATAAATTGCTTTTGTTTAACTTTGGTACTTCTATGTTGAAAACTTTTTTAAATAACTAACACCATTAGGTTCATATTTGCATTGTATTTGGTTCTGCGTATAGCAATATACAAAGATTAAAAGGGAAACCGGTGTAAGTCCGGTACTATCCCCGTAGCTGTAAAGCGACCTGTTTATGGTTTATAAATAGGTAAATTGCAAAAACCACTGTTCCGCCTATCGGGATGGGAAGGTTGCAATAGAAACGCTAAGTCAGAAGACCTGCCTTTTACAAGAATCATTCACGGCTTTCGGGCGAAAAGCATGGAATGTAAAAGGCTGACTGCAGCGGTCGTTTATATTTCTTTATTGTGCGCTTAGTGCAATAATACCCCCTGAAAGCTCATTGTTACACTTTTAAAACAAAAAGACAATGGGCAAAAAATTAACGCTCTTCTCAACAGCCTTGCTATGCGCAACGGCAATCCTTGCACAGCAAGACACCATCAAAGCAAACAACCTCGACGAGGTAGTAGTAACCGCCAACAAAGTACCTCAGAAGCAGAGTACTACCGGCAAAGTCGTAACAGTAATCTCTAAAGAACAGATAGAGAAAAGTAGTGGCAAAACAGTATCGCAACTGCTTAACGAACAAGCTGGTATAGTTATTACTGGCGCATTGCAACCTTTGGGCAGTGTGCAAACAGTAAACATGAATGGTGCTATGAGTGGGCATACCCTTATCTTGATAGATGGAATACCCGTAAGTGACCCATCGGATATCAATAACAATTTCAATTTGAATTACCTGTCCTTAGGTGACGTAGAAAGAATTGAAATATTAAAAGGAGCACAAAGCACACTCTATGGTAGCGATGCTGTGGCGGGAGTAATAAATATTATTACCCAGAAAGCCAATGCTTCAAAACCCCTAAACATTACAGCAACGGTATCAGGCGGTAATGAAAATACCTACAAGGGTAACATTCAGTTATACGGCAAGGAAAACAAAGTAAGCTACAATGTTGGTTATGCCAAACTTACCACAGATGGTTTTGCGGCTGGGTACGATAGTTCTGGCAAAGGAAACTTCAGAAAAGATGGTTATACTGGCGATAATGCCAATGCAAGTGTTTTGTATCAACCTAATAACCAATGGGATATAAAGGCTTTTACTAAGTATAGCCAGTATAAAGCAGGCTTCTCAGGAGCATTTTCCAATGCTGATAACTATACCAACGACTATAACTTCATTGCAGGTACTGGATTTCAATTTAAAAAAGAGATAGTTACCCTAACGGGCAATTATCAGTACAATACTCTAACGAGAAATTTGGCTGAGTTTGGTTCTGTTAGCCCTTACAAATCTAAAAGTGACTTTGCCGAATTGTATGCGAACATCAAGCTGGGTAGTGGCTTTAGTTTATTAGAGGGTGGCGATTATCGTTTTGGCAGTATGAATGAATCCTATGCCAAAGACACTTCTATTAGTCAGTCGTCTTTGTATAGCTCATTGATGTTTAATAGTAGTCATTTTAATGTAGAACTAGGTGGAAGGCTTAATGTAAATTCTCGCTATGGCAACAACAATACATTCACTTTTAATCCATCTTATATAATCAACGACAACTTTAGGGTTTTTGGTAGTATAGCGTCTGGGTTTAAAGCACCTACTTTGTATCAATTGTATGCAGGGTTTGGTAGTGGTAATCCTAATCTACAACCAGAAAAATCTATTAATTACGAGGTTGGAGTACAAGAACAGTACAAGGGGTTTAGTGATAGATTATTATTCTTTTATAGAGATATTACTGATGGAATTGATTACAACAATAACTTTTACCAATATTTCAACTTTGCCGAGCAGACGGTTCATGGTATCGAATATGAGATAAATGTAAAGCCAACAAAGCAAATTACCATTTCTGGTAACTATACTTACATAGCTGCCAATCAAAACATAGAAAGCAGATTAACAAGCAAGGATACATCCTACAAGTACTCTTTGCGTGTGCCAAAGCACACAGCTAACATTAGTATAAGTTATCAAATTACCCCTGCATTGTATGTAAGTGTTAGTGCTAAATATGTAAGTAAAAGGTATGATGCCGCCTTCGATGCAAGCTACAATCCCTTACCCGATGTTACTTTGAATGGATATACCATTTTCGGCGCATCGGCGCAATACACTATCAACAAACACATCAAGCTTTTTGCCGATGGACAGAACTTAACCAACAAAAAGTTCTTTGATGCTTATGGATTTAATTCCATCCCTTTATTAGCCAATATAGGAGCAACCTTCAATTGGTAAGGTGAGCATCAATTTAGTATATGAGGTTTTTAATTTAGTATCGCATATCTCTAGCTCCTCAAGGCTTGTAGCCTCGAAGTTTCACGTTGTAGCTAAAAGCAACGAAGTACAACTAAGAAACTACAAGTTCCGTAGAGCGGGGTAGAAAATAAAAGTGCAGCATTACCTAAAATAATGCTGCACTTTTGTATTATAAGCTAACCTTACGCACATTTATAAACATCCAAAGCAACGCCTTTTTTCTACCACATAGACACAATAGTCACATAGAAAAGAAAAATAGGAACAAAAACGTTTCACTTTAAGGACATATAGACTCGAGTATAAAAAAGTGAAACGTTTTTTTCTATGTGTCCTTTCCTTTTTCTTCTTAAAACAAGCAGACTATGTGTCTTATGTGCCTGTGTGTTTAACTTTTTACTTCTTCATAAGCCATATTGGCATCGAACATGGCTGATTGGGGGTAAAACTGCGTAACTTCAGTTATTAGTCTGTTTATCAAACTAATCTACAAGGAACAAGCAGATCTTCGGATAAGAAATAAATAGCACACACTCGATGGTATCCATCAGCAATAATAAGTTTGTCGTTACCTCTAACCAATAATATCGGCGATAGCTTCAACCCCTTCTTTACCCTTTTCAGGTTAGTCTTTACGTGAATATTGGACTTAGGCAACATCGTTAGCATACTTGCACGAAGGATGTCTTTTGCCTTCCTTTGAATTGTAGGGGCTGCTTTCAATAAATCTACTTTCTGCTCAGCCTCGGCAGGGGAGTAGAGCAGTTCTAAGTAATCTTGTGCTGCAGGGAAGTCGTGTTCCTCTGGGTCGCTTAACCAGTAATTAATTTCTTCTTCCATAATTTTAAGTTTGAAGATAATGATAAATTCTTGTTTAGTTGCTACTAATTATTTTTCACCACAAGGGACACAAAAAATTTAACAAAGCAACATAAGGATTATGGATTAATACAAGAACACGGGGGATTGAATTTTGAAGTAAATTCTTTTTGTTCCTTGTTTTTCCTAGTGCACTTTGTGGTAAAGTCATGAGTAGTATAGTTGTTTAGGTATTCCTTTTCTCAAAGTATCCCTTTATAAAGTAGGCTACTAAGCCCAGACTAATAACCGTAACGCCGCCAAGCATCATTTTATAACCCGTTGAGTAAAATATAAACGCCCATAGAATAATAGCGATTACAGCTGGCAAAGGATATAAGGGCATCTTCCAAGCGAAGTGTTTGAGTCCTTTTCTTTTAACCAATAATAATAAGCCTATTGCCTGACCAATAAACTGAATCAATATCCGCATGGCGAGTATGGCGTCTATTACATCTTTTAATTTGAAAAGAAGACTAAAAACAAACGCTACACTTCCCAAAAACAGCAAGGATATATAAGGAAAGTGCTTGGTAGGATGCAACTTAGCGAAGGCAGGAAAGAAAGCCCCGTCCTTGGCTGCGGCATAAGGAACGCGACTGTAACCCAACGTAGCAGAGAACACCGACGCAAAGGCAACCCACAAAACCAAGACGGTAGCAATGGTGGCAAACTGTGGTCCCGCAATCCTTTGGATAAATAGACTGATAACAAACTTACTATGCTGAATTTCTGCGAGTGGTAATACAGAAGCAACGCTAATATTCATGAGTAAGTATAAAACAGCGATGCCGCCAATGGATATAAACATGCTACGAGGGATATTCTTCTGAGGATTGATAATCTCGCCGCCTAGTTGGCATACGTTGTAATAACCCAGATAGCTATACATGGTCTTAACGCTGGCAAAACCAATAGCAGCCGCAAACGCCTGATTAATAACCAGCCCATCATTGATGTGCAGTATTGGTTGCAGGAAGTTGCCATGGAATATTCCTCCACCAATAATCCAGCACATAGTAGCCATTACGCCCACCCACAAGAAAACACTAATCTTCCCAATGCTTTCTATGTTTCTGTATAATAAAATGACAATTAAAATAACAATACTGCCGCTCAGAGCTTTGCTTTGGATGGTAGAAAGAGGCGATATAAAACAGAAATACTGAGAGAAGCCAATGGCAGCAGAGGCAATTACTAACGGTGCCTGAATGAGTGTTTGCCATACAAAAAGAAAACTGATGAGCTTGCCCCATTTAGTGCCATAACCTTCTTTAAGGAAGTTATAACTACCGCCCGCCATGGGATAAGTAGAACCTAACTGACTCCAAACATTGCCATCAATAAAAGCAAGAAAAGCACCTGCTACCCAAGCATACAAAAAATAAGAACCATTCATGATTTCGGCAACCACACTAAGCACCACAAAGGGGCCAATGCCCACCATATCTATCATATTGATGGCTGTTGCCTGTAAAAGACTAACTTTTCTTTCCGAATTATCATTATTGTTCATAGGGAATAAAAATAAAGGTTTTATTTGCTAATATTACAATTAAAATTTAACATCATGGCTAGACCATTTACTACAGTCGACTGGGCAATAGGCAGTAACATATACGAAGTGAACGTAAGACAGTACACTGTTGAGGGAACTTTTAAGGCTTTTAGGAAGCATCTGCCGCGTTTGCGCGACATGGGAGTAGAGACTCTTTGGTTAATGCCTATTACCCCGATAAGTATTGAAAAAAGACTGGGAACTTTAGGTAGTTACTATGCTTGCAGTAGTTATGTAGGCATTAATCCTGAGTTTGGTACTTTGAATGATTTCAAGGAACTGATGGATGAAGCCCACTCATTGGGTTTTAAAGTGATCATTGATTGGGTTGCCAATCATACCGGTTGGGATCATGAATGGACAATAACTAATCCTGAGTTTTACTTGAAAGACAGTGCTGGACGCTTTACTGAAAGGAATGGATGGGAGGATGTGATTGATCTTGATTATAATAATCGGGACATGAAGGATGCCATGATGAATGCCATGCGCTTTTGGGTCAAGGAATTTGACATTGATGGCTTCAGATGTGATATGGCTCACCTAGTTCCGCTAAGTTTTTGGACAGATGCCAGAACGGCTTGCGAAACTATCAAACCATTGTTTTGGTTGGCAGAGTGCGAAGAACCTTCCTACCATCACGTGTACGATGTTAGTTATGCTTGGCAATGGATGCACGTAACTGAGCGGTTTGTAAAGGGCAAAGCTGGTATAACCGACCTTTATAATACCTTACATGATTACAGTCAGTATCCATACAATGCACTTAAATTATTCTTTACCTCTAATCATGACGAGAATAGTTGGAACAGTACTGAGTACGAGAAGTATGGCGGTACTGCAAAGCCTTTGGCTGTGTTTTCCTGTTTGTGGAATAACAGTATCCCGTTGATTTATTCTGGGCAGGAATTGCCCAACAAGAAAAGACTTAACTTCTTTACTAAAGACCAAATAGATTGGACATATCCAACAGAGCTACATGACTTTTACAAAAAGCTTTTGTCTGTCCGAAAGACGTCTGCCATTGCCAAGGGCGAAACGTTTATCTTACCTTCTAGTCATAATGGTGTAATTGCTTTCTTTAGAAAGTATGAACATGAGATTTCTCTTGTTATCATTAATCTATCTTCATCTAGCAAGATAAATGTACTCGTAGAACATGATTGGTTGAAGGGGCATTACAAGAACTTGTTTTCTGGGTTACACTATGATTTTGGTACTAATGAACGTTTCGAACTCATGGCTTATGACTATCTTATCTACACACATCATTTGTCATAAAAGGAAAATCAATCAAACCACTCAATGAATACTGAACAAAAGATTCAATATTGCATTGTTAAGCAGATAGTACATAAAACAATTTGATGAAGACACTAGTAAGTTACCTTAAACCTTATCGTTGGCAATTGGCGTTGGCTATGTTATTAGCAGCCGTAAATCAGGTGTTTTCTTTACTTGATCCCACCATCTTCGGTAAGATTATAGACTTCCTTAACACCTCTGGGGTAGTTAGTAAGAAAGGATATATGATTAATCCTACCATTAGCAAAGACACCTTTCTTTGGCACATGGCTCTTTTGATGGGCATGTCTGTGGGTGTGGCAATGGTTTCACGTATAGCCAAATCTTTTCAAGACTATGTTGTTAATGTGGTGGTACAAAAGTTTGGTGCCAAAGTATTTACCGATGGTCTGCAACACTCTATGCGTTTACCTTATCAAGACTTTGCCGATCAGCGCAGTGGTGAAACGCTTTCCATCCTGCAAAAGGTAAGGCAGGATGCCTCGCAGTTTATAGGTTACTTCATCAACGTATTGTTCCCCATTATCGTAGGTATCATATTCTTGCTTATAATAACTGTACGCATCCATTGGAGTTTGATATTGGTCTATTTCGCTGGTATCATCATCCTAGCTTTTTTAGTGGGTGCATTGAGTAAGAAAATAAAGACAATCCAAGGTAATATCGTAAGGGAAACCGCTTCTTTGGCTGGTAGCACTACCGAAAGCTTACGCAATATAGAATTGATAAAGAGTTTAGGACTTACTCGTCAGGAAGTTAATAGATTGAATGTTAATACCTATAAAATATTAGGACTAGAATTATCTAAAGTAAAAAGGGTAAGAAGCATCGCTTTCTTGCAAGGTACTACTGTGCATCTACTTCGTGCTATTATCTTATTCATTCTCTCTTATTTGGTATTTGGCGGAAGACTTACTACTGGGCAGTTGATATCTATGCAGTTTTATAGCTTCTTCATCTTTGGACCATTGCAGGAGTTGGGCAGTATCATCACTTCTTATAAGGAAGCAGAAGTGTCTGTAAACAACTTCGATAGATTGATGAAGAAAGAAGTTGAACCCAAGCCAAATACACCAGTAGAGGTGGGGGATATACAAGAATTAGAATTTAAAAACATTTCTTTCCAACATATTTCTTCGCAATACAAGGCACTAGAGAATATTAGTTTTGATGTACAGAAAGGCGAGACAATCGCATTTGTAGGGCCTAGTGGAGCGGGAAAGAGTACCTTGGTTAAGTTGTTGGTAGGTTTGTATCGCCCGCAAGAGGGGAGTATCTATTACAATGCCATACCTGGCAACGAGATTGATTTTGATGAACTACGTGGACAAATAGGTTTTGTAACACAAGACACGCAGTTGTTTAGCGGAACGATTAAGGAAAACTTATTGTTTGCAGCACCCCATGCTACAGACGAAGACCTGCACGATGCACTAACCAAAGCTAGCTGTAATAACCTATTGGAGCGAGCAGAGAAGGGACTAAACACTATGATAGGCGAGGGGGGATTGAAGCTAAGCGGCGGCGAAAAGCAACGTCTATCCATTGCTAGGGCATTGATAAGAAAGCCACGTTTATTAATATTTGATGAAGCAACCTCTGCTTTGGATTCATTGACCGAAGAGTCTATTACCAATACTATTAGGGCTATTTCCGAAGAAAAGAACCAGATTACGGTAATGATTGCCCATAGGCTAAGTACCATCATGCACGCAGAACGTATTTACGTTTTGGAAAAAGGGCAGGTAGTAGAAACGGGCAGCCACCATGAATTATTGGCTGATAAAGGACTTTACTACGCAATGTGGCGTCAACAGATTGGCGAACGTAAACTAATCATGGCTTAATCAAACAAACTCTGTTAAGGGTTGCTTTTCGAAGTGGATAGTAAATTACTTTTGCCCTCATGTATTACCTCGGTTACTATACTTTGTACCTCGTTTCCCTGCTGCCTTGGTTTATTATTTATGGCTTAAGTGATTTTCTTTACCTAGTCATTTATAAAATATTTGGCTATCGAAAGAAGGTAGTATTGAACAATCTCATTACAGCTTTCCCTGGTAAAACAGATAAGGAAAGGCAGAAGATAGCCAACGAAATGTATCATCAGTTGATAGATACCTTCTTGGAAACCATCAAGTTGCTATCCATCACTAAGGAAGAACTTAACAAACGGTTTGTATGTAACTACGAGGTAGTGAACGATTTGTTGGATAGTGGTCAGAACGTACAACTTCATGGCGGACATTTCTTCAATTGGGAATATGTTAACCTCGCTTATTGCATCAATATCAAATCTAACTTTATGGGCGTATATAATCCCCTCACCAATAAAGTGATGGATAAAATTATGTATGATATGCGCACACGGTTTGGCACTATCACCATTCCCACTTCCAATTTCAACAGAGCCTTCCTCAAATATTCAAAGGAAAAGTATGTACTTGCATTGGGTGGCGACCAGAACTCTAGCAACTTACACAATGCTTATTGGCTTCCTTTTTTTGGTAAGATGGCACCCTTCGTTACGGGGTTAGAGCGTATGGCTGTGGCAAAGGATACCGCTATTGTTTTTGTAAATACCCACCAGGTTAAGCGAGGATATTATCGTTCCGTAATGTCGTTATATACCACAACCCCTGCCGCCCTTCCTAAGGGAGAGATAACCATTGCCTTCCGCAACTTTCTGGAAGAACAGATAAAGCAACGTCCTTCCAATTACTTATGGACACATAAACGCTGGAAACACCGCTTCGACGATGCCAAATACAGCGACATGGTTTTGGAATACCCGAAAGTGCGAGATAGTAGTTATGAACTATAAACTATAAACTGTAAACTAAAAGTTGTAAGTCCGCACAGAACTTGTAACGCATAATTTACCACTAACGGCTAAAATAAATAACGGTTATCCTAAATTTTGTGTGAAGAATCTTAACCACTAGAAACACAAGGAATTAGAAACACAAAGCACACAGGGCATACTGAAGGTGAACTATCTAAAAAAATATCAACGTTTCCGAATAGCCTAGTGTCCTTAAAGTAAAACGGGCACCTGAATACAGTCAATGATGTCTATCTAGTTTGAAAAAATCTTTGTGTCCCTTGTAGTAAAATAACCCTTTCTCACACTAAATTTAGTTAAACCTAAATAACTTTCACTTTGTAAAATAAAAGAACTATTATTGCTGCACAGCGATGGTAAAGTAAAGTCCAACGCAATGCGTTTTAAAAACTATTTTTCGATACATTTCCTTTTAGTTTCTTTCATATTAAGGTAAGAAACACCGCTTAGCCAACAAAGCTTTATTAAGCATCATCTTTTTTTCTTCTCAGTTTATTTTGGGTTACTAGTTCACTAGGCTT
>JANYEX010000027.1 GCA_025359725.1 Chitinophagaceae bacterium
AAGCCTAGTGAACTAGTAACCCAAAATAAACTGAGAAGAAAAAAAGATGATGCTTAATAAAGCTTTGTTGGCTAAGCGGTGTTTCTTACCTTAATATGAAAGAAACTAAAAGGAAATGTATCGAAAAATAGTTTTTAAAACCTATTGCGTTGGACTTTACTTTACCATCGCTGTGTAGCAATACTAGTTCTATTATTTTACAAAAAGAAAACTATTTTTTTTTAGTGATTAATTGTTAGTGATTAGTGGTTAGGACATTTCCTTCTAAACACTAACAACTGATAACTTATCACTATCTTACATTAATCGTTGAAAAAGTGATACTGACAAGATAATAATGTATTGATGTACACATCGAAAATCAACCATATTGTCACCCTGAGGCATTTATTAAAATTTCTCAAGTTTATTGAGGATGACAAAGTATTCTCTTCAAAAATCAGCAAGACTGTCTCCCTGAGCCTGTCGAAGGGCAAACATCTTCAAAATATGTCTATTGATTTTCAAATAATTAACCTATTTGTCATTAGCAACCTGTCGAAGGGCAAACAAGTTAAACATATTAGTCGGGATCTAGTTCATGACTCCTGTCATGGACTGCTTGTTACTAAGATTTGATTATAGGACATTACTAATCCAAAACCTAACTGTTATATTGTACTTTACGAGGATATTATTAAAGACATGAGCAGTAAGTATGAGTTTGTGAATAGAAAATAGGTAGAGTTACAATATGGTTAATTTGAATTAGTTTTTATAGAAAAAGTTTTGCTCATGATAATTGTTTTGCGCTCCTGTCATAATTTTCCTTTTCAAGAAAGCCCATACTTTTTCTGCTGGATTAAGTTTAGGGCTATAAAGTGGCAGAAAGCACAGTGCTGTATTATCAGGTATAACCAACTACCAATCATTTAAAAAAAGGAAATTATCTCTAAAGAAATACATTTGCCAGATGACATTACAAGAGAGGGATTATGAAGTAATATGGCATCCGTTTACGCATCAGAAGAATAGGAAGCCACCTATACCGATTGTAAAAGGGTTGGGAACGTTGCTTTTTGACGAACAAGGGAATGAATATATTGATGCAATAAGTAGTTGGTGGGTTACTATACATGGGCATGCAAATAAATACATTGCCGAGCGATTATACCAGCAGGCACTCACGTTGGAACAAGTAATTTTTGCTGGCTTTACCCACGAGCCTGCTGTTGCCTTGGCAGAAAGATTGCTGCCTATACTTCCTAATAACTTCTCTAGGATATTTTATAGTGATAACGGAAGTACCTCTACAGAAGTGGCGATTAAGATGGCGTTGCAGTATTGGTGGAACAATTCAACGTCAACCGTTGATAGTTTACCATTAACCGTTGATGGCTTTAAACGGTCAACGGAAAGCGGTAAACGTAAAACTATTCTCGCCTTTAAGGATGCGTATCACGGGGATACTTTTGGGGCGATGAGTGTAAGCGACAGGAGTGTGTTTACCCTCGCCTTCCATGATAAACTGTTTGAGGTATTGTTTATAGATACTCCCAACGAGACAAATATTGAGGGACTGAAAACAATCATAGATAGGGAAGGGGACAATATCGCAGCGTTTATTTATGAGCCATTGGTACAGGGTGCTGGCGGGATGCGGATGTATAAGGCACAATGGATGGATGAATTGCTGAAAACGGTGAAGGTGTACGATATCATCTGTATTGCAGACGAGGTGATGACTGGTTTTGGACGCACAGGGAGATTGTTTGCAAGTGAATACATGACCAACAAACCCGACATCATCTGTTTGAGCAAAGGACTTACAGGCGGAACGATGGCATTGGGTGTAACGGCTTGCACCGACAGGATTTATCAGGCATACCTAGGTGATGATAAGATGAAAACATTCTTTCATGGACATTCTTTTACAGCAAACCCATTGGCATGTACGGCGGCATTAGCAAGCCTAGATTTATTGTTGAAAGAAGAATGTCTAGATAAGATTAAATGGATCAGTGAGGAGAATAAATCATTTGCCAACAGACTCATGCCTTATGCCTTACGCCTTACGCCTAATAAAATTAAAAACATGCGCACCCTCGGCACCATCATCGCCTTCGAGATAGATAAGGGTAAGGACGAATACCTGAATGATATTGCTACAACCATTACGCAGAAAGCCTTTGGGCAAGGGGTTTACCTTCGTCCGTTGGGTAATACTGTTTATATAATGCCGCCTTATTGTATTACGAAGGAGGAGTTGGCGAAAGTGTATGAAACGATAATGATGGTGATTAAGTGATAGATGAAATTTACCACATAGCCACAGAAGGCACATAGCATTTTATGTAAGATTACATAAGAAAACACAGAAACAATAGGATGAATGATTGTAATTATTGTTGCAAAGCAGAATGTGTTTAGTAAATTCTAATCAATCTTACAAAAAGCCCTTTGACTGTGGCAGTTAAAGGGTTTTTTTTGTGTGAAAATCAATATTCTTATTCAAACAAATCAGAAGATAAATACCTATCTCCCCTATCGCAGATGATGCAGACAATAACACCTTCTGTCAGTTCTTTACTTATTTCGATAGCGGCGTGTACACAACCGCCACTGCTCATTCCAGAAAATATCCCTTCTTCTTTTGCAAGGCGTTTAGACATTTTACGTGCGTCATCTTCACCAAGTTCTATTATACGATCTATGTTTTCACGGTGGAAGATAGTAGGTAAATAAGCTTCTGGCCACTTACGAATACCCGGAATACGTGCCCCATCATTGGGCTGGCAACCCACTATCTGCACCGCCTTATTCTGCTCTTTTAAATACCTGGAAACCCCCATTATAGTACCTGTAGTACCCATAGACGATACAAAATGTGTAACCTTTCCTTCGGTGTCTCTCCATATTTCTGGTCCCGTGGTTTTGTAGTGCATCCCTGGATTATCCTCGTTTCCAAATTGGTTCAGCATCACATAGCCACCTTGTGCAACTTTACTTTTGGCATAATCTATTGCAGCTTCCATAGAACCTTCCTTTGGAGTAAGAACAACCTTTGCACCAAAGGCTTGCATCGTCAAAACCCGTTCCCTTGTTGCATCCTCGGGCATTACCAACTCTATCTCAATCCCAAAAAGGCTTGCTATCAACGCCAAAGCAATACCCGTATTTCCGCTGGTAGCCTCTATCAATTTATCGCCAAGCTTTATATCGCCCCTGTCCAACGCCCCCTTAATCATCCCATAAGCCGCTCTATCCTTCACACTTCCCCCAGGGTTATTTCCTTCAAGTTTAGCAAAAATCTGTACGTTCTTATTTACCGTTACGTTTTTCAGTTTTACCATCGGCGTATTCCCAAGCAAGTCTAATATTCCAGCCATAATCTATTTCTTATAAAATAATTTAATACCCCCAAAAGTGCTGCAAAGATATTGTTTGGCACTTACTACTATGGTAAAATAGGAGGATTGAATTAAAAATTTACAATTACAGTTCGTCAACTTAATTAAACTTTAATTCTACAGCACTTAATTGAAAAAGGTATTACTTAGCTACTTTTTTTCAGTAGAGGATTCCAGATTTTTTCTCTTATTAACGTTACACATTCACTAAAGCCATTTGATAAAATACCCATAAATGAATAACTTATTTGCTTGCGCAAAGCCATAGAGCCAACTAAAACGCCCGCAATTAATGTAAATGGTGAAGCAAAAGCAACCCCGTAGATATTTTTCACACTGAGGATACCGATAAAATCTGTAGATACATTGACTGCAAGCATTACTAACACTTTATAAAAGTTCATTTTTGGCTTGTGGATTATATCGAGCGTAACACCATTAAAACGGTCTATTGGGTAGAAGATGGCCATAAGCATAAAAAGACGATAGATATTAGGGGCTTCGGTATGAACATATTTGCCCCCACCAAGAAGAGAAATAGCCAAATCTGCAAAAATGAAAGCCAGTATTGCCAAAGGAACAAAAACCCAAGTGAGCATACCAGCATATTTTTTAAAGATATAAGCCACTTGTCCCATGTCTTTCTTATTGAAAGCAACCGCCATGCCCGACATACCTGTGCCAACAAAACTACGTAGAGGAATTTCAATTATTTCCATTAATCTGTTGGGTAAATTATATATAGCAACTGCACCTGGTCCCAGAAAAGCGTTGAGAATAATCGTATCTGTACTACTCAAAAGGTTAGAACTGAGGCTAGTAGCAAGGCTGAACTTTCCAAAATTGGCAAGCTCTGTTATACATTTCCACGAACGCTTGAAAATTGTAGGAAAACGACTGAACCCAAATATATAGCAAGCAAAACTGGTAAGGCAATTGGTTAAAAAATTATAGAGCAAGAGATTAGAAAGACTCATTTTATGAGTAATAATAAGAATAATAACTGATAAAATCATGGAACCGCTATTTACCAACCTTAGCCAAAGAATTGGAATATATTTTTCATCTGCTACTAGAATCCAAAAAGTAACGGTGTAAGGTAGTGAACTAAGCGTAGTCAGTCCAAACCAACGTATTGCCGAAAAGGTACCTTCGTTGCTTATGCTACCAGTAAAAGGGATTATCCCAAAATCTATTAAGACCAATGTAGCAGTAAGTACAGTTGCCAAAAACCATACAGAACCCAATACCTCCTTCCCCCTTTTTTCTTCGGCACCAGCATAGAACTTAATAGTGGCTGTGGATAGAAACCCATTGCGTAGTGCATCTGACAAGCCTAATATTGTTAGGAAAAAGAACCAACTGCCAACATGTACTTTATCTAAAGAACGATATATGAGGGACATGTTTACAACACTAAAAACGGAAATAATTCCATTGCCAACCAAAGCCAAAAAATGTTTGTTACGCAAAAGAGACAAATTGAAAGCTGGCATAAACTATTTTTTTATAAATAAATCTCCCTAAAAATGCAATGATAGGCATTAGTTAAAAAATAAACCGTATCCTTGCAAAGCGATAAGGAATAGCAAAATAAATACTTTTATTACTATTCAAGATATGATTCTTATATGTGTTAAATAATAAAGCCCTATGTACACAACCCTATTAGCATCTTTTTCCGACTTTTTTGACGCACCAGGCGAAATCCCTTTCATGTATAAAAAAGCTGGACAGAAAGTAGTTGTTTTCTGTTGCGAAACTAGCTGGCTAAAATCCAACAAATTCTTTGATGAATGGATTGATGCAAGCAAAGACAAAGCAGAATTTGCAATTAACCTAATTAAACTTGTAAAAGAAAAAGGGAATCAATTTGATAAAGTTGTTTTATTGGATGACGAGACTATCAAATTACTTGATGGATATATTACTGAAGAAGAAATATTTACCAAGATAATGCCCTTGACTAAGATAGAAAACAGGGATATATTAGCTTCTAAAATTGGCATGAGTAGGGTATTTGAGCGGAATAATATCACCACGCCAAGGTATCTGAACTATAAAGAAGAAATGGATTTACTATGTTTAGACCAAAAATTAGATTTCCCCGTTTTGCTTAAAGTAGATTTTAGTTTTTCTGGTATTGGCATCAGAAAGTGTAATGCTCCTTCCGAACTAAAAGAAAAAATAGAAGAGCTTCACGATAAAGAAAATGTAGTGATACAAGAGTTTATTGAAGGGGAAGATGTTGGCGTGGAAGCATTGTTTGAAAAAGGTAAATTGATTTGCTATCAATGTGCGAAAGTGCTTGAATACATGAATAATGAGTTCTCTTTTACCACTAAACGTATCTATTACCGAAATAAAAAGATTGAAGAAATACTTATAACCCTAGGTGAAAGAGTTGGACTGAACAGCTTTGCAAGTATTGGGTTCATTTACAACAAAGAAAGGGATGCCTACTACCTTATAGAAGTAGATTCTCGTACCAATTCTTGGATGCCTTACAGCAGATTCACCAAACATAGTTTCATTGATGCTTTAAGGGAGGTATCTACTGGAAAAAAGGAGGAAAGGCAATTAACGGAAAAAGAAGAAAACAAGGAGATAGAGATTGCCATTTTTGACAGGGATATGCGCCGTTGTTTTAAGGCAAAAGATATAAAAGGGATATTTAGTTGGGTGTTTAATTACAAAGGCTACTGGAGGTTTATTCCTTTGTATGACACACGTTATTTTTCTAGGGTAATGAAAAAGATGATTTCCGATTTATTAAATAAGCCGAAGCGATAATACTTCGGCTTATTGTAATATTATTTATTTGTTCTAATTAGCAAGGAAACTTACAACCCAAACAACCCTTTGTTCAGCAATTGAAGGGTCTTTATTTTATAATCACTTTGTACCAGAATGGTAATGTTATGATGGCTTCCACCATAGCTAACCATCCTAACAGGTATATCTGCAATAGCTGTAAACAATTGTTGCAACACATGCTCGGTCTGTGCAATTTCGTTTCCTACCACAGAAATGATTGTTTGATTCGTATCGACTTCTACACTACCAAATTGTTCTAGCTCTTTCACTATTTCTTTCAAGAAAGTATCATTATCTATTGTAAGAGAAACAGCTACTTCGGAAGTGGTAACCATATCGATGCTTGTACGATATTTTTCGAACACTTCAAAAATCTTTCTAAGGAAGCCATAAGCCAACAACATCCGGCTACTTTTAATTTTGATAGCGATAATGCCATCCTTTGCCGCTACAGCCTTAACGCCCATGCTACCAGCATCTTCCGTAATCACTGTACCATCAGCTTCAGGCTGCATAGTGTTCAGTAGTTTTACTGGAACATTAGTTTGTTGCGCTGGCCAAATACAAGTAGGGTGCAAAATCTTAGCACCAAAGTAAGCCAACTCAGCAGCTTCTTCAAATGATATTTGCTTTATGGGCAAAGTTTTGTCCACAACCCTTGGGTCGTTATTGTGCATCCCATCAATATCTGTCCATATTTCACAAACGGTTGCTTTTATAGCCGCAGCAATCAATGATGCAGTATAATCACTTCCTCCACGCTTCAAATTATCCACCTCACCTCTCGAGTTACGACAGATATAGCCTTGTGTTACAAAAAGCTTGGCATCCTTATGCTGCTTCAATATCTGACTAAGCTTCACCTTTATGCTACCTAGTTGTGGCTCTTCATTCGCATCAATAGTCATGAAATCCAAAGCTAGCAAAAACACATGGGGGATGTTTTGTTCCTCTAAGAAAACTGAGAACAATTTAGTACTCAACAATTCCCCTTGGGCAAGAATATCTTTATTTAATGCTTCGCTAAAAGAGATGCGAAGGATGATATTTAAAAACTCAAAGTGTTCAGTAACTATGGCATCAGCCTTCTTGCGCCCTTCTTCTGTAGTTGCCAATTGCAAAACAAAATCTCTGTAGTGCGCCTCCAGCTTATCTATTGCCTGCTTTGCTCCTCCCCTATCGCTCTGTGCCAAATGGCTACTTATTCCTACCAACGAATTGGTTGTGCCGCTCAATGCACTTAAGACTACTATCTTTGGCTCGTCGGTTTTTGTAATTAACTGCGCTACCTGATGCATCCTTTCTGGCTTACCTACACTGGTACCGCCAAACTTCATAATCTTCATAATGGCTGTTTATTCAACTTAAATTAAACTAATATTCTTTTTTCGGGGGGCGAAAGTAATTGATAATTGATAATGGACAATTGATAATTGCCAATTCACTAGGTATAATCTTAAAATGCCAACGATTATTTGACAATTACTAATTATCAACTGTCAATTATCCATTAACACTTAACCTTAAATTATTCCTTTGTAGATAAGAATTAATACAACGCTTCCTAATATGATGCGGTAAATACCAAAAACTCTGAAGCCATGTTTTTGAAGGTATCCAATAAAAAACTTGATAGAAAGTAAGGCAATGATGTAAGCTATTACCGAACCAATGGCAAGTGTGCCCAAGTTGGATGTATCAGTTAATACAGCAGGATGTTCCTTGTGCAAATCCCAAAGAGCTTTTATAGAAGCAGCAAACATAGTAGGCACCGCCAAAAAGAAAGAGAATTCTGCGGCTAGGCTTCTGGTTAGTTTTTGGCTCATCCCACCCACAATGGTTGCAGCACTACGGCTAAACCCTGGCAACACAATGGAAAGCACCTGGAAACAACCGATAATAAATGATTTGGTGTAAGAAATTTCTCCCTCGTCGGTTATTTCATCCTTGTTAAATAATTTATCTACAAACAGCAAAAGAACACCACCACCAATCATTACGCAAGCAATAAAACTAAGGTTGCTTAATGCTGCATCAATATGTTTCTTTAGCAAAGCCCCAAAAACAATGGCGGGGATAAGGGCTATTATTAGTTTGATATAAAACTTTGGCGACTTAAAATCGAGGAATTTTTTCCAGTAAACAGTAACAACACTAAGAATAGCTGCAAGCTGTATAACCACTTCAAACATCTCTTCAAACGAATCTATCTGTACTCCAATAAGTGGGTTTGTAATTTTCATGTGGGCAGTGGACGACACTGGTAGGAACTCTGTAAGCCCTTCTACTATTGAGATAATTACCGATTGTACTGTAGTCATATTATATGTTTCTTTTTAATTAAAAAATTTTTCTAGTCTTCTTTTCCTTGTAAAAAACAATGCAAAAGAAAGTGTTTTTGGCTTTTTATCCAACCCATTTAGTAAATGTACTAGGGCGCACGATTGGGCGTGAAGATAGGGGTAGAAGTACTATGTAATGATATTGCCTTTTTGTAACCAACGATATGGACAAAAATCATCAATTCAGGAAGGGATAAATACAAAAAAGTGTTTTCATGTCCTGTCTAGCAGAGAGACTTGTGTGTGCGACTACTTTTGCTCCCTAGTGTGCTCGACAGGCAATACAAACAACTGTTTTTATACCCTGCCTTGCTAAACAGGCAACAAAAACAACTCTTTTTGCAACCTGTCTAGCTCAACAGGTTATGAAAACAACTACATTACAAGCCTACCTAGCTAGACAGGTAATAAATGTAACTGTATTTACTACCTGTCTAGCTCATCAGGCAGTAAATACACGTGTTTGGTTATTTTCCTCTGCTAGACAGGACACGTAAACACTTTTTTACACAGTTTTCACCTACGATCGATTTGTGAATTTTTATGATTTAATAAAGGAATAAACGGATGAACATCGGCTTATTTCTAGATGATAACCACCTAAAACTTAGTACTTTAAGGTTTCTTATCTAATAATTTTCTCACAACCTTTGCATACTGCTCTTTCAGTAAATTGTGACCGCAGTTAATTTCTTTTACTGAAATTAAGGGTTCATTCTTTTTAAATGCAAGCCCCTGGCGTATAGTAATAATGCGATCGTGTTGACCAAATAATAGTTTTACTGGAATTTTATACTGACGGATGATGCTTCTCAACAAATCCAAACTCGGTTTATAAGCGCGCATAGCACTCCATCTGTTGTATAATAATTGTCTTTCAGAAGCATTATCTATATGTGCAAGTGCAAACTTTTCAATGCTTTTCTTTATCAACCGCAGCCATCCAGATACTTTGATTACAGCAAAAAGCCATTGTGGGCAGCGCATGGTATAACGAAAAAGTCGGTTGCCAATTATAGTGCGTGTTGCCACTTCTTGCCACCAGTTTAGCTTCAACCCATCGGGTGCTATTAGTGCCACCTGTTTTATTTGTTGAGGATAGGTTTGTAGCAGTTGCATCACAATTCTCCCGCCCATGCTGTATCCCATCAGACTAAAAGGGACTTTAGGTTTTGGATTGACAAGATTCATTATTTCCCATAAATCTTCTACAGAGAAAAACAATCCATCCTGCCAATATGTGCTGCCATGAAAAGGAAAATCAATACAGATAAGGGTGTAATCAGCTTCAAAAATGTGTTCTAGAATTAAAAAACTTTCGCCAGCAAGTCCGTAGCCGTGAAAACAGAACACCACTTCTCCCCCACTACCGTAAGTGTAGTAAGCAATTTGTGACGACTTATACTGCAATACTTGTTTCATCAGAAAAACAAATCTATAACTTATATCTCTTTAATGAAAGTATAGATTTATTTTGGGTAATCTACTCCCAAGAGTAATGCTTTTTAATTATTCTCTTTTTATAATAGCTTATTAATTAGATGAAGGCAACTTAATAACCATTTCGCTATCCGTTAAATCATATTCATTAAAAGTGTTTTTTCCAAACCCATGAAACACTACTTTCACCTTACTAAACTTGCTGCTATAGCTGCCTTCTTTGGCTTTTAATATGACAGATGATTGTGGGTTGTACACTATATCTCTTTTGTAATACGTGCCTTTTTCGTAGTCGTATGTGTTGCCATCATCCTCATAATAGGTATAGGTATTTGCAGCCATACCTTTGTATATATGCAAGTACAAAATGCCATCTCCCTTTTCTTTTGTATTCTGAATGGTGGATTGCATAGGAATAATGCTGCTAGCTTTTATAAAAACAGGCACATCTTCCAAAGGACTTTCTACAAAATAATTGCTTCCGCCAGCATAGATTTTATCAGTGCTATAGCGATACCAATTGTCTTTGCCAGGCAAATAAACCTCTGTACTATTTTGAGTAGAAGCAACGGGACAAACCAAGATTCCATTACCAAAAAGAAACTGGTTTTGGTACTTGTTGCTGTAGGCATTGTCATCGAAAGTATAGTCGATAGGCAACATCCTATTAATAGGCATCCCCGTTTGATGCGCTTGGTAGAAAGCACTATATAGATGTGGCAATAACTGATAGCGTTGCTCTAAAATAGCCCGTATCTTAACTGTATTTGCTTCGCCAAATAACCATGGCTCACGATAATTATAGTCGATGCAAGTATGATTCCTGAATAGTGGACTATACACTCCCAAACTCAACCATCGGATAAATAACTCGGGCGAAGGATTGCCCATAAAGCCGCCAATATCCATTCCAACATAAGGAATTCCGCTTAATCCCATACTATTCAACAGGCGGAAACCTAGTAGCATGTGGTCATCACTGCTCACATTATCACCCGTCCATTGCGCAGAATACTTCTGAACCCCAGAATAGGAAGCCCTAGTTAGCACAAATGGACGCTGCCCATTTAGACCGCGTTTAGTGCCTTCGTAAGTGGCGCGTGCCATCAACAAACCATAGGCATTCTTTACGCTAAATAATGTCTGCTTGTCTTTGCCTTCGCCAAACTCAATTAAGTTAGGAAACTCTCTGCCCCAAGCCGCAGGTTCGTTCATGTCATTCCAAAAACCCTTCACACCATTGTCTATATGGGGTTGCTTAAAATTGTCACCCCACCACTTCCTTGTTTCTTCTTTAGTAAAGTCGGGAAAATGACAACGCCCCGGCCACACATGACCAATGTAAGGCCGTCCACCTGGGTACTTAGCAAAATGATTACCAGCCAATCCATCCTCATACGCCTTATAACCTTTCTCTACTTTAATCCCTGGGTCGATTATCGTTACCATATCAAAACCCATCCCTTGCATCTGTCCAAGCATCCCCTTTACATCGGGATATTTATTGCTCCACGTGAATACTTTATAGTCATCCATGTAGTTGATGTCGCTCACAATTACATCGGCAGGTAACTTCTTTACCCGAAAGGTTTTGGCGATGGTTAGTAATTGTTGCTGATTATCGTAACCCCATCTTGATTGCTGAAAACCTAAGCTCCACAAGGGCGGCATAGGTGTGCGCCCTGTAAGATTTGTATAGTCTTTAATGATACTGGCAACGGTGTTTCCTCCAAAGAAATAATAATTCATTTCTCCATCATCTGCACCGAAGTGAAACAGCTCCTCATCGGCACCACCACCAAAGTTGAAGTAAGACTTATTGCTATTATCGAAGAATATTCCGTAGGTAAGGCTATCATGAATACCAATAAAGAAAGGTATGGTAGCATACAACGGATCGGCATTATTGGCATAAGCAGGTGCATCCGTGTTCCAGTTTTGATAGAAATTGCCCCTGCGGTTAATGTCTCCCGTCTTCTCGCCTAGCCCAATAAACTTCTCATCAGTATGCAATTGTTTGTAGCAACTTACCTTATCTCCAAACCAACTAACGCCTAGCGTTGCTTCGTCGGCACACAGCAATTGGCTATTGGTATTATAAATACTCACCCTAAATGGATGCATTGCCACCTTTACCAATAAAGAATCTGTTTTGTAAATTTTAGTCGTTCCCTCTGCCTTTAATGATTGAAATTTACCAGTTGCAGCAAGGTTATCAATAGCAAAAGAATGATCTGTGGTGAAAGAATTCTTGCTAACTCGAATGCGGATAGTCGTTGCATTGTAAGCAGTGATGCGCGCATATCCATTGGAAAGCTTCAATTCCACTCCGCCATCGATAATAGTTTCTTTGAGTACATTACCAGCCTGCTCGCTAATTCGATTCATTTGGCAGATAGATTTAGTGGTTAATAAAACGGCGATTATAATAAAAAGAAGTTTTTTTATTGACATAACAATCATTTTCAGGGTGTAAATATCTTACTTATCGTGTAAATATTACACAAAATTTTGCAATATTTATTTCTTACCCCGATACTTAATTATACTATTATCGCCCATTCAATAGACTGAGCCTATTAAAAGTTGGCTCATTATCTCTACATAAACAACTTCTTTTATTTAATTTTTGATGTTATTTAATCAAATAAGAAAACAAATCCTTAGTTGCTTTATTCTTGGGCAATCTCAAAAGCTTGCATAGGAAAACAACCAGTAAATTCCTATAAAAATCTATATTTTTTTTTGCACAGATTATTGTTGATATCAGTGTGTAAAAAGCGCAAAACTTTTAAAAACTGTTTATATCTATCCGTTTTACTGTTAATAACTTCAAAGTCAATGTTGGTAGGATGTAAATAGCGTGTGTATTAAAAATAGAAAAATAAATACCTCAATTTCCAATTTCTTAGCTCATATTCGTTGCCCAACTAAATTTCTTGCAAGGGATTTTTGAGACGGGAAAGATTTTTTTACCCTTAACAAACATAAAACAAAATGGATTTTACCAGCATTGGCAAAGACAGGAAGAGAAGGAAAAGTAACATTGATTTGAGTACGATGTCTTTTGGAAAAGTTCCCCCACAAGCTCGTGAGCTGGAGGAGGCTGTGCTAGGTGCAATCATGTTGGAAAAGGGTGCGTTTGATGTAGTTAGTGAAATTCTTACGCCAGAATGTTTTTATGTAGAGGCACACGAGCACATCTTCAGGTGCATGATGAGTCTTCAACAAAAGAGTCAGCCAATAGACATATTGACTGTAGTAGAAGAGCTTCGTTTTAAGGAGTTTCTAGAAGCTGTTGGCGGTCCGTATGCTGTTACAAAACTTACCAACTCGGTTGTAAGCACGGCTAACATTGATGCCCACGCAAGAATTGTTTTACAGAAATTTATTCAGCGCGAGTTAATACGAATTAGTGGCGAAGTAATAGGCGATGCCTACGAGGACAGCACCGATGTATTTGATTTATTGAATACTACAGAAGAGAAGATTTTCAACGTTACCAAAAACTTCCTCAAGCAGGATTACAAGGAGATGACGACTGCCCTAGCGCAGGCTGTTACCCGTATTGACCATTTGCGTACGCAAACCGAGGACATTTCTGGTGTTCCTAGTGGGTTTAATTCGTTGGATAGGGTTACTTACGGATGGCAACCTACCGATTTAATTATCCTTGCGGCGCGTCCTTCTGTGGGTAAAACGGCTTTTGCTTTGAACCTCGCCCGTAATGCTGCCTTGCACCCAACCAAACCTACCGCCGTGGGCTTCTTTAGCTTAGAAATGAGTGCTGCACAGTTGGTGCAGCGTATCCTTAGTGCCGAAAGTGAGATTCCTCTAGAGAAAATTAGCCGCGGTAAGATGGAGGATTACGAATACCAACAGTTACATACTAAAGGTATTAAACGACTAGAAACTGCCCCCATTTTTATTGATGATACTGCTGCACTGAACATCTTTGAGTTTAGGGCAAAGGCAAGAAGGCTGGTAAATAAGCACAATGTAGGACTGATATTGATAGATTACCTGCAATTGATGAGCGGTAGTGCCGATAAGAACAGCAACCGTGAGCAAGAGATTAGTACTATATCTCGTAACCTTAAAGCACTGGCTAAGGAGTTGAATATTCCTATTATTGCGCTTAGCCAGTTGAGCCGGGCTGTAGAAACCAGAAAAGAAAGTAAGATACCACAGTTGAGTGATTTGCGCGAATCGGGTGCTATTGAGCAAGATGCCGACATGGTTATGTTCATCTATCGCCCAGAATATTACGAAGTAAACAGCAATGAGAACGGCGAAAGCACCAAGGGCGAAACCCATATCCGTATTGCGAAGCACAGAAATGGTTCGTTGGAAAACATAGTACTTCAAGCTCACCTACATATCCAACGTTTTGAGGAGATGGGTAATGGCAATAACAAATTTGGCGGCGGTGGCGGCTTCCCTGGTGGAGGAAACTTTAAGCCTATTTCTTCAGGGCCTTTAAGTCCATTAGGTGGTAGTACTGGCGGCACAAGTGCGGCAGGCAGTGGCGAAAGTGGCGGCGGACGTTTCTTTGTACAAGGAAGCAAGATGAACACTAGCAACTTTGATGATGGCGTTGAAGGCGAGCAACCGTTTTAAGGTAGTGATGAGTTATGAGATATGAGTTATAAGTGCAATAAAAAAAGCCCTTGAAGTAAATCCTTCAAGGGCTTTTTCTTTTTGTGAAACGTTAGGAACGAAAGTCGCAAATAAGCAACCAAACTTATAACTGTCGTATTCTTACAATATTCGCCTACCCAGCCTGAAAACTATTAATCAGTACTTATGCTTCCTGTGTAGGGTTTTAGATTCGTTCTTTTTAGTTCTTTTTTAAGTCCGCAATTCCATTTTGTGTCGCCGCATTTTCATTTTGCAGCGATGCATTTTCATTTTGCAAAAAGAATATATGCTCAACCTTCACTTTAAATTGTGGGCTTACTGCTATAACGTAAATATCAAAAAACGAATCAACTATACTGTAACACTACCCAAAATTTGTTTGCGTGTAATTGCAATCGTTTAACAGCGTATTGTATTAGAATTTTTTTTATTAACGCAACACTAAAGCAATTAAATCCTTAATGAAAGGTAAATAAAAGGATTTATAAGTAAATAAGTGTTCTTTATAAGC
>JANYEX010000226.1 GCA_025359725.1 Chitinophagaceae bacterium
TGATTTTCGTTGAGTACATTACGTCATTCCCTTTTTTTCTGTGCGACAGATGAACCATTCGAAAGGACGGGAATATGGAGAGATTGAATTTCCGAAGAGGTCTATTGTGCAAACAAAATACCACCCCGCCCTGCTGCACTCATCCGGTGGGAATTACCCCATTTTTGTGTAATAACCAATATTTAACGTGTAATATCGAATATTTAATGTGTTATATCGAATATTTAACGTGTTATATCGAATATTTAATGTGTTATATCGAATATTTAACGTGTTATATCGAATATTTGATGTGTTATATCGAATATTTGATGTGTTATATTGAATCTTTGACGTGTAATGCAAAATCCTTGAAATTACAGTAGGATAAAGTAGTTTGTGTAAACGGGTAGTCCTAGCTAGTCAACGTCAAATAGGTATTTCTCGGCTAATCCACGTGACTTTGGCTGCTAGTGCACGCCTGTAGTGTGTTGATGTGCAAAATGTGAGTTAAGTATATTTTTGTAAGTTTTTTATTGTAGCAAAACCACAAGCGAAACGCGTGCGGTAGCTGCGGGTTAAAGTTTTTCCTTCATGATGATGGACTCCGTCTCCCTAATCAGTTCACAAGTCCTACTTACAAGCAAACCATAACAAATGCCGATATGGAACTGGGTTCGATACACCCTACAGTACATCAGTATCAGATATCGCAGGCAACGGATATGTTTTTCGGTAATTGCATGAAGTTCTTCCCATGGACAATCACACATATCTTGACTGACAACGAATTTGAATTCACCAATAGGCTGACAATGAGCAAGAAAGGGGTGCTATGTACGAAACCTTCATTACTGGACATCAAATGTTCTCAAAACAATATGGAACATGATATTCGTGCAATAGTTAATCATAACCTTGATAAAAGCCCTTGCAAAAGACCTATCCGATAGGGTTGATATAACTGTGTAATATGGATATTTCGATTATGAGTATGTAGAAGGAGTTTCTTTCAACACATAGCATCTTAGGGTAGTAGAGAATATAGCTTATGTTTTGTTTCTATGTTACCTATCCCACTATGTTTCTATCTGTTTAAATTTTTCTTAGTACTACAAAGTAGAATATGTTTAGTATAAATCAGTTATAAAGCGAAAAAATTGTGTCAATCCTTTAATTACACAATCAATTCCCAATAGTATACCCCACATCTTCAATCAGATTTCCACCATCGGCGGCAGTAGTGGCTAATACGTCGCAGCGATTGTTCAAGGCATTGTTAGCATGTCCTTTTACCCAAACAAAATTTATTTTAAACTTTCTTGAAAGCTGATAATAACGTATCCAAAGATCTTTATTCTTTTTACCCCCTTTGAAATCTGTTTTTATCCATCCATCAAGCCATCTTTTTTCCACGCTATCAACAATGTATTTGCTGTCTGTGTAGATAGTAACAGGAATATCTGCTCTGTTAAGGCTTTCTAGGGCAACGATAACCCCCATTAGTTCCATTCTATTATTGGTAGTAAGCCTAAATCCCTGAGAAATCTCTTTTTGCTTGTCACCCCATTGCAAAACCACGCCATAACCACCAGGACCAGGATTGCCGCGAGAAGAACCATCAGTGTAAATAATAAGCGGATGAGACATAATAAACTGTAGTGAAGTAGTGTTCTTTCAGAATAAAACAGGCTGTCTCGTTTAGGAAACAGCCTGCATTTATAGTAATAAAAGTAGTAAAATAGGTTACAGGTAATGATACCAAGTACGGTTCAAATCCCAGTTTTCAAACTCTTTCGCAACTTCAGTAAGGAAGCTCGCACCAACACTTCCATCTATAATACGGTGGTCGTAACTAAGAGAAAGGTACATCATGTGTCTGATACCTATTGTATCATTATTTGGTGATTCAATAACAACGGGTCTTTTCTTTATCATTCCCACTGCAAGTATTGCTACTTGCGGTTGATTGATAATTGGTGTACCCATCAATGTACCGAATGTACCAACATTGGTAAATGTGAAAGTACCGCCACTTACATCATCTGGCTTTAATTGGTTACTACGGGCATCGTTTGCTAGTTTATTAACCGCAGCACTCAATCCAACAATATTCAACTGATCTGCTCCTTTTATTACAGGCACAATTAAGTTACCCGTAGGAAGTGCAGTAGCCATACCTATATTCAAATCTTTTTTTATGATAATCTTATCCCCATCAACTGAAGCGTTTAGCAATGGGTAGCGTTTAAGAACCTTAACCAAACAGTCGATAAACATTGGAGTGAAAGTAATTTTTGTACCTTCTCTTCTCTCAAAATCATTCTTAACTCTTTCTCGCCAAAGCACCATATTAGTAACATCAGCTTCGGTGAAACTAGTAACGTGCGCGCTAGTTTGTGTGCTTTCCATCATGTGCTTAGAGATTAATTTCCTCATTCTATCCATCTCAATTATTTCCACATTACCTGTAGGATGAGCTGAATTAGGAGTAGTGTATTTGCCAGAGCCGCCTTCTGCTAGTGTAACTAACGGAACGGTAGGTGCAACTGGTTGTACCATGTATACAGGAACTTTTGGTGCTTGCTTAACTGGTGGCGGTGGCGCAACAACAATTGGTTCTTCAACAACAGGTGCAGGAGCAACATATACAGGTTCAACGACAGGTGTAGGAACAATAACAGGTTCTACAACTGGTTCAGGTATTGCCTCTATCATTGGTTCAGTTACCGGCTGAGGAACACAAGCTTCAACGATTGGTAGAGGTGCTTCAACAACAGGTTGAGGTATGTAAACTAGCTCACTTTGTACTGTAAAGTGTTCAACCGCTGGCGCAATTGATTCTTCAACAATTGGTTGAGGGATGTATTCTTCAACAGGTAGTACTGTATAAACCGGCTCAATAATAGGTTGCTCAACTACAGGAGTTGGCGCAACAAATACTGGCTGAGGTACAGATTCAACTATTGGCTCGGAAACATACGTTTCAACAATTGGTTGAGGTATCTCTACGATTGGTTGATGAATAGGAGCCTCAATAATAGGCAGAGGTGCTTCTACTATCGACTCATAAACTGGTTCAACAATTGGATGAGGGTAAATAACAGGTTGTTCTACAATTGGGTGCGGTGCAATATAAACAGGAGTATCTGCTACTTTTTGCATGACAATTTGCTGAACAGGGGTAGGGATTACAACAGGCTCATGATATTCCTGAACTGGAGGCTGTTGGTACTCCTGAACTGGTGGTTGCTGATAATATGTTTGTTGTGGTACAGGCGCAGGAACAAATGCTGAAACCTTACCTGCACGTTTGTCTGCAATATATTGAATAACATCTTTCTTGGATACCCTGCCATCTGCTCCAGTTCCTGGTATTCTCTCTAATTCACTAAGACTGATTCCCTCGCTGTTGGCAATATTCAAGACAAGAGGGGAAAAGAAACGATTGTTGCCCATTTTAGGTGTTGAAGTGTTAGGTTGAAACGGAATGTTTTCTTCGTAATTAAATAAAGGTTCTACAATAACAGGCTGATGAACTGACTCTGGAATTGTCGCAACATGTTCTATGACAGTAACAGGCTGAACAGGCTTGAATTCTGTAATAGGTGAAGCAGAAACTGTAACATTAGTTTCAATTTTTGCGATTACGCTTCCCACAGGAACAACATTATTAACTGCGAAAAGAATTTCTGTAATAACACCAGCCACAGGGGAGGGTATTTCGCTATCCACTTTATCAGTTGCAATGTCCAAAACAGTCTCGTCCAATTTTACATGGTCGCCTACTTTTTTGTGCCATTTGAGTATAGTGGCTTCCATTATACTCTCGCCCATTTTAGGCATTGTTAATTCAGCTATTGCCATATAACAGTTTGTTTTTGGGTCATTAAAGACCTGTAAAATCTTATTTTTCTTCTTTGAATATTGCAAACTTTACTGGGTATATCACATCTAAAAAAGTCATTAAGCGACGAGTACACAGCATTTACAATGTTCAAAAGTAAATTTTTGACACCGAAAGTTGTTCTATGGTTATCCACAATTTGCAATTCTAAGCATATTCAGGGCATTTATTGCTGTTAATTGAACATTTCTTTCTCGTGTATGCCTAAAATTGAAGCATTTTGTAACCGTTTCTCCCTTTTTTGCTACAGCTATCCACACCATACCCACAGGTTTTTCAATTGTTCCGCCATCAGGCCCCATGATTCCGCTGACCGCAATTGCATAGTCTGTGTCCATTATTTTCAGTACACTCTCTGCCATAATCTTCACCGTTTCTTCACTAACAGCACCAACAGCTTGAAGGATACTCTTTGGCACATTTAGTACATTAGTCTTAATACTATTGTCGTAACTAACAACACTACCTTTATAATAGGCAGATGCACCAGGGATGGAGGTAAGCAAATGTGCAATATATCCTCCAGTGCAGCTTTCGGCAGTGGCAAGTGTCTTTCCTTTTGCCCTTAGTTGTTGACCAACAACAATCTCTAGAGGTAAGTCTTCATCTGTTACTAGATAGTCTTTTACTTTCTCTTTGAACAAGTCAAAATGATGATTGAGTAAAGATAGTATCTCAGTTTTATTATCACCAGTAGCAGTTAGTCGTAGCCTAACCATTCCACTATTAGGCAGATAGGCAAGTTTGATAAAAGAGGGGAGGGCAGCTTCTTCTACCTTGATAAAATCAGCCAGAAAACTTTCGCCTATTCCTGCGGTTAACAATGTCCTATGTTCAATGTTGGTAGTCTTTGTTTTGGTAGGTAGCAATGGCAACACCACATTGGTCATTATCCATTTCATTTCGTGGGGAACACCTGGTAGTGAAATGAAAATCTTACCTTCTTTTTCAAACAACATACCTGGTGCAGTGCCAACATCATTCCTCAAAACAGAACACACGTCTGGCACTTCTGCTTGTTTGATGTTTACATCTAGCATTGGCCTCTGCAAAATATTCTTGAAGATATTCTTTACATGTTCCAAGGTCGGCTCATCCAAAATCAATTTACCACCAAAGTATTTGCACAGTAAAGGTTTCGTAATATCATCTGAGGTAGGGCCTAATCCGCCAGTGATAAAAACAACCGAAGCATGTTTGCTTTCTTCATCTAGGGCATACCAAATATCATCCCATGTGTCACCAACGGCAACCCTTCTTTTTACTGGAATACCTATTTTATTCAGTTCTTGAGCCATCCATGCGCTATTCGTATCAACCACTTGACCAATCAATAATTCATCGCCAATGGTTATGATAGAAGCAAAATTTGTATCCATATAAGATTCCTTCTTTAAGTTCGCTGTATTAATTATACCTATATTTAAATAATTGTGCAAATTACCGTCGTAAAATGAAACAAATAAGAATTCTTTCTATCTTTTTAATTATTAGTTATTTTTCTTCAGCCCAAACTGTTAGTGATCGACTAAAAACTGCTATGGATAAGTTACTGGCAGAACCTGCTACAAAGCATGCCAGTATTAGTTTGTACGTTGTTAACAGTAAAACAAATGAGGTAGTTTTTGATTATAATAGTCAGTTGGGATTAGCACCTGCAAGTTGTCAAAAGATTTTTACTAGCATCGCCGCCTTTGAGTTGTTGGGGGATACCTTTCAGTATAAGACAGCGCTTGGTTACGATGGCGTTATAAAGAAAGGTGTGTTGAATGGCAATATCTATATCACTGGCTATGGCGATCCAACATTGGGTAGCTGGCGTTATGCAACTACAAAGGATACAGTGGTGCTGAATGATTGGATTGAATCCATCAAAAAGTTGGGGATTAAAAAGATAAATGGGAATATTATTTTAAATGGGAAAGCTTTTTCTAGTCAGCCATTGCCAGGTGGTTGGCCTTGGGAAGATATTGGTAACTATTATGGAGCTGGCTGCTGGGGGCTAAACTGGTATGAAAACCAGTATGACCTTATGCTTAAACCTGGTCTGAAAGAAGGCGATTCTACTACCATAGTGGGTACTAAACCAGCATTGCAAATAAAAACCCTCGTTAATCAAGTAAAGACAGGGAAAAAGGATGGGGGAGTGGATGCTACTATTTACTTGGCACCATATTCCGATGTTGCCGTGGCTAGCGGAACGATACCTGCTACGGGTAAGGAAAGCGTTGTATCGGGGGCAACTTCAAATCCATACCATCAACTTGCTAAAGTGCTAGAAGATAGGCTTGGGCAGTCTTCCATTAAGTATAAAAAGATAATAAATAGTTTTGATGACTTGGCTGTAGGCGATTCCATTGCGAAGCCAGATTCTATATTTCATACTTACTTTTCTCCTAAATTGGATAGTATAACTTATTGGTTTTTAAGAAAGAGTGTAAACTTATATGGGGAAGCACTTTTAAAAACCATTGCTTACACAAAAGTGGGCGAGGGGAGTACGGATAAAGGTTTGAGTGTATTAAAACAGTTTTGGCAAGACAGAGGAATTGAAAGAAGTGCGCTGCGAATAATTGATGGCAGTGGCTTATCGCCCAACAACCATGTTACTACCAATGCCTTGGTTACCGCCTTGCAATATGCACGCGACAAACCTTGGTTTCCCTCTTTTTACGATGCATTGCCTTGGTACAACGGTATGAAATTAAAAAGCGGCACCATTAGCGGTATTAAAGGTTTTACTGGTTACCATACCAGTAAAGCCGGGGTTGGGTACACGGTGGCGATGGTAGTGAATGACTATTATGGTGCATCGTCAGAGATGGTGAAAAATATGTTTTTAGTATTGGAGGAATTGAAATAAACATGGCGTTGGCTCATCAAACGAGAGACAAATCTCATCAAACACTACCCCCTCCTGAAATTACTTGACAGTTTTTGGTGTTAATATTAATATTTGTTTACTGTAATTTGGGTTATTACTTATGCAAGAATACAGCTTTGTTTTTAATACTGCTTCTTGTTTTCACCCTTTGTTTTATTCCTGTTTTTTCTTGTCATCAAGGTCCCTTATTCCTGCTTTTCATACCTTACTTTTTATATTATTGTTACCGCTTTACACTTTGTTTGTTAACACTGCTTTTACTTGTCACTTATGACATTATTACTGACTGTTCACTGTCGGGGTCTAGGC
>JANYEX010000233.1 GCA_025359725.1 Chitinophagaceae bacterium
CTTGAACCCTTCCAACGCCGGACGTATATTTTCAAACTGCTCCCTGCTTATATCACTTGGGTAGTTTTTCCTGATTTGTACACCTTTTTCCATAAACAATAAAACGAAAGGAAGTGACTCATTATTTTATCCAGTTAATTAGTTATAGAAAAAAATTATTGAAATCAGCGTGCCTAAAACATTATGAACGGGTGCTAAGGTGGTCATGAGTAAGAATAGCAGGAGGCAGTTGAGAAGATAAAACTTTTCAACTGCCTCTTTTCTTTTGAAAAAACTAATAACTACTATCTATTTTTCACTTTTCTCCGCTGCCTTTTCGTAAGCCATAATAAAGATAGCCCCAAGGTTTTTGTGTGGAGGAATGTAATCGTTAAACTTCTCTTTATCCTGTGCATTGGTAAATTTGTCCGAAATGCCTTTCCACAACAGCGGCCAATTCAAATCTTTTCCTTGGCGTAACTGCTCGGTAATAACGTTTATCAACTCTTGGTTTATAACCCCCGTTCCTACTTGTTTGGATGAAATGATTTGTGCTTCCGGACAAATCTCCAAAACCTTATTAAGGCTTTGATAACCGCCGCAACTGCCCAGCAAAACAATCTTGGCAGACGAAGCCAATTGCTCCAGCGTATATTTAAGGTAATAACTATGCCCGCGATGAATAACCACGGTAGGGTTATCTTGCATCACCGTCATGTATTGTATAAGGTGTTTCTGCGCCTCGGCATCCAAATCTTTTTCTGTATCCAAGGGTTTGTTGGCATAAATGGTAATCTTTCTTCCCTTCAACGACTTCACTTCTATCCATTCTTCTTTTTTGGTAATCTTCCAATTTGGATTTCTAAATCGATCTACAAAAGACTCAAAAACACCTTTCCCGTCCTTATCGCCATAAAAAAATTGTTGGATGATAATTGTTCCAGAAGTGTCTTGCAACAATTTATTGGGCATAAAGAATACGGGATTGATGCCCAGTTGTTTGGTAAGATCCACATGATTTGCAGAGTCCATAGAGAGGAATATGGTATAAAGCAAGCGATAGATTATTTCGGCACGCTTGGTTATCTGTGGGTCTTCAAACAAATTTTTCTGTACCTGATCCAGTATCAGTTTCTTTATTTTTTTATTGGTAATGCTAGAGTAAGAATCTGCCACATCCACCGCATCTTCCAATGTATTCTTGGCTGCCAGATCTGTTACAAAGCTCCGCATGATATCGTTGGCAGTAGTGCTATCCATCCGCTTCAAAAAATCATCCAATTGGTTATAGCCCGCAGCCATCTTGATAAACTTCTTATAAAAGTCGTGGTGTGTAAGCTCCAATATCTCATTGGAGTTCTTGGCTTTCATCCTTTCAAAAATCTTTTTATATACGCCCAGGTAACTGCTGGTATAAATTTCCTCTTCGCCCAGTACACACAGATAATATAGTTCTGTAGGGCTAAGACTGTCTATTTTTTTAAATCGCACCTGTTCCGATTTTTCATCATGCAATGCATTTATTTCATCTATAAATCCATCCACCGCCTTGCCCCTTAACTTTTCTATCAGGGTTTTATGCACAAGAGGCGTATCCGAATAATTTTCTCTGTATGCGTAATCAATTTCTGTTTTAACCAATAATTTATAATAAGCTTGGTCGTTGGTTAAAGCCTTGGCAATGGTGTCGTAAGAAATATTTCCTTTATAAAGCATGTCGAGAAAAGGAAAATACATCCTGCCAGTATTCATGGTAGAGAGCTTGGTAATTGTTTTTATCAATGGATCGCTGGAATTCCTGATAGAATCTCCAAGCCCATTCCGTGCAGATGCATAATTATATATTTCCTCCTGGTTTCTTCGCGCCTCTTCTGTAAGAATACTATCAGCAAAATAAACATTGGGATATGCGTTAAGTATCTTCAAGATGTTTTTGGGCTGCCGTTGACACATCTTCAAAACCAGGTTATCCCTACAGAACTTGTAATTCTTATCATTAGAAAAAGCAGGATTATTTAAAATGATATTGCCTATTTCTATAAGGTTATTTGCAATGATGGGGGCAATGGTTTCAAGTTTGCGTTCAGAAGCCATTGCGGTTTCGAAGGAAATTATCAGGTCGCCAAGTTCCCGTCCTTCTATCTTTCCCGATTTATAGTAATACATAAAATCGTTCAACAGATTATCAATTGCCTTAAGCCACACAAACTTATCACTCTCGCTAAAGGTAGAGTCCAACTCAATCGTAGCCTGAAGGTTGTTGATATGCACCTTAAGTATCCGGGTTATCTTACTGTTTTCACGGGCATCATCAGTAGCCTCAAAAATTGTATCGTTTGAGGTACTAAGCCTGATAATCTTCTGCTGGGCATTGTCTATGTTCAAGTGAAATAACTGACGCATGGCAGGTACACGTGGCATTGGTATTTCTTTCTGCGCGGCCAGATTTAAACAAATAGTCAGACTGAAAAACAAGGTAAAAAGAAGTCTAGTCATAAATAGCTAATGCACCGAAAATACGAATTATATATTCCCGTAAATTAAAGAAAATAAGTTCGTTAACAATTTGATAATACAACATTCATGTAAAGCTGAATAATTGTAGGTTAATTTTGTGTAAATTAATTGTTAACATGGAGTCTAACCCGAGAAAAATTTTAATAGCAGACGATGAACCAGACATACTAGAAATTATAAGTTATAACCTAACACGGGAAGGTTACGAAACCCACACTGCCAAGAACGGTCTTGAAGCGATAGAAAAAGCAAAACTAATAAATCCTGATCTTATCATATTGGATGTGATGATGCCCAGAAAAACGGGTATGGAAGCCTGCCAGATATTGAGGGGTTTGCCGCAATTTCAAAAAACATTAATCATCTTCCTTACAGCCATGAGCGATGAATCGTCTCATATAAGAGGACTGGAATTGGGTGCGGACGATTATGTAAGTAAACCCATCAGCACCAAAGTATTGGTGAGTAGGGTAAATGCATTGTTTAGGCGGATGGCTACCAATGGTGATGATAATGATGGCAAAACCATATCTATTGGAAATATGGTGATTGATCCTGTAAAGTTTATGGTGAGCATAAACAATAAAGAAATTGCCTTGGCCAAAAAAGAGTTTGAATTGCTTTATCTTCTAGCCTCCAAACCGGGCAGGGTGTTTTTGCGGAATGAAATATTATCGCAGATATGGGGCAAGGAGGTAATTGTAGGCGACAGAACAATTGATGTTCATGTTAGAAAAATACGCCAAAAGCTAGATTCGGATTGCATTACTACTGTGAAAGGGGTTGGTTATAAGTTTGACCTATAGAAATTTATACGGCATTGCTTTTGAAGATATTAAACTTATAATTACTATCTTCATCATTAACCCTTAGTCTATTATTAATGCTTACTACTAAAAATATTTCTCCCCGGCAGCTTTCATTGCTCACTTCATTGCTCATTGCATTGCCAATAGGGCTCGGCTTTGTCTATATCGAAAGCTGGGCTGCAGGTTTTATTGCATGTGTTGTTATTTTTATCCTTTCTTTTTTCTTGATTGATTTTGTCCTGGAATGGTTTATCTACAGAAAGATTAAGTTGATATATAAATTCATCTATCAAACGAAAGCCAGCAAGCGCGAAGAGACTTACTACAAATATATTCTCCCCAAAAAAAGTATTGACGAAGTAAGCGAAGATGTAGAAAAGTGGGCCGAGCAACGTAGTGCTGAAATTGCCACCCTGAAAAACAATGAAGCATATAGGAGAGAGTTTCTCCAGAATCTTGCACACGAATTCAAGACACCCATATTTGCCATACAAGGATATGTGGATACATTGCTGAACGGCGCATTGGAGAATCCAGAAGTAAACAGGCGTTTCTTGGAAAATGCCGCAAAGAATGTAAATAGGATGGTGAACCTGATGGAAGACCTTGATGAAATATCAAGGCTGGAAAGTGGCGAGCAACCCCTTTACAAACAAAACTTTGTGATACAGGAGTTGATAAGGGATGTGTTTGAAAGCTTATCAATACGGACTGCAGAAAAGAATATTAAGTGCGCCATTAAAAAAGGATGTGATCAACCCATTACCGTCTTTGCCGATAAAGAAAAAATAAGGCAGGTAATAAACAACCTTGTAGAAAACGCTACCAAATATGGGAAATACAATGGTTCGATAGTGGCAAGCATTTACCGGACTGATGATTTGTATGTATTGGTAGAATTTAGCGATGATGGCATTGGCATTGCCGAAGAATATATAGACAGGATATTTGAACGATTCTTTCGTACCGATAGCGGCAGGAGCAGGGATGTGGGTGGTACAGGTCTTGGTTTGGCTATTTGTAAGCACATCATAGAGGCACACAAACAAATAATGCACGTAAGGAGTAAGATAGATGTGGGTACAACCATTGGGTTTACATTGCAAGGCAAAAGAGAATAAAACTTTTAAAGTTGAACAAGGAAGTATTATTTTAAAATTAGAAGCTAGGGGTAATATTGTTTTTTGAAATTTCTACAGGTAATTCTTGCCTATTTTGAAGACTTTTAAATGCCGACAACACTGAAATAAAAAAATATTTTAAAAATATTCTTTACAAACCTTTGTCAAATGAACTTTTCTACTACATTTGCAATCCCCAAAATGGGGTAGGTCTTTGTAAGGATGTTGAAAATGCCGAAATAGCTCAGTTGGTAGAGCAACTGATTTGTAATCAGTAGGTCGCTGGTTCGACTCCAGTTTTCGGCTCTGTGATTTTGGGTAGATGGCCGAGTGGTTAAAGGCGACAGACTGTAAATCTGTTCTCTCACGAGTACGTAGGTTCGAACCCTACTCTGCCCACTTTTAAAGTGGATTGTTTGAAAAGTTCTTTGTGTTTAATCGTAGTTTTTTAAAAACCTGCGACGGTTGAAGGGTAGTGATTATTGCGAGAGTAGCTCATTTGGTAGAGCGGTAGCCTTCCAAGCTTCAGGTGGCCAGTTCGAGCCTGGTCTCTCGCTCAAGGCAAATGGCAAGTGGGTATTTTTTACCCACTTGTTTTTGCACTATCGCCTGTTAACGGTGCAAAAGCCGTTGTAGCTCAGGGGTAGAGCACTTCCTTGGTAGGGAAGAGGTCGTGAGTTCGATTCTCACTAACGGCTCTTAGAATTAAGCAATTCGAAAAAAGGATAAAAATATTATCTGCTAAATGTTTTCACGGATATACAATTAAAAATAAATTTAAAAACAAATAAAATGGCAAAAGAAAGCTTCCAACGGGATAAACCCCACGTAAACATTGGTACTATTGGACACGTGGATCATGGTAAAACTACTTTGACTGCTGCTATCACAATGATCCTTTCTAAAAAGGGTATGGGTAACGTTGCAAAGAAATATGATGAAATTGATGGTGCTCCTGAAGAAAGAGAAAGGGGTATCACTATTAATACTGCTCACGTTGAGTATCAAACAGTTAATCGTCACTATGCTCACGTTGACTGTCCAGGTCACGCTGACTATGTGAAAAATATGATTACAGGTGCTGCTCAAATGGATGGAGCTATCCTTGAAGTTGCTGCTACTGATGGTCCTATGCCTCAAACTAGAGAGCATATCCTTCTTGCTCGTCAGGTAGGTGTACCTAGTATGGTTGTTTTCATGAATAAAGTAGATTTAGTTGATGACCCTGAGTTATTAGAGCTAGTTGAAATGGAAATTCGTGAATTGCTT
>JANYEX010000254.1 GCA_025359725.1 Chitinophagaceae bacterium
TAAAACAGCTACGGGATGCCGAAAACGGAATAGAGTAGGCGAAATAAATTTTATAAAATGAGAAGCAAGTTATTAATGTTAATGTTGATTATTATTTCAACTTTTGTTAGTTACGGTCAAAAAAACACTATTCAACCAGACGTAAAGTATCGAAGAAGTTCTCTTCATTTGATTTTATTAGAGTCTGATGACTTTCCAAGAAAAGCGACAGTTATTGATGCCTATAATAATGCCCCATTCCCTGATAAATACAATAACCATTCATTAATATCGAAATCGTTTGCCCCCAATAATTATCCTATTAGTGATGATGAAAGAACTGCATCAGGAGTGAAAAAAAATGCTTTGGGTGGGGCTTTATCCAATGCAGAATCTAGTGCAACAGCTGGTATTGTTGATAAGAATGAGTCAGACATGCCTCTAATAATACAAAAATATATTACTGATAAAAAAATTGCTAACCAGTTGGTGGCTAAATGGTTTGATAGGGCAGATGATGGCTCATTTGATATGAATATGATTTCAGAAAGAGGGCAATATAATGCAACTGAAATGGAGGCCAATATCGCGAAGGGGTCTACAAGGGGTGTAAGTTTATTAAGTGACGCAGGTGAAGAATTAATAAAAAATACATTCGTTGTTTTTACAAAATTGAAATTTGTTAATAATGAAATCGTAGCAAAAGCAATTAAAGACGCTGTTGAAGAAGAAGTGAAGAAAAAGAGCTTGCCTAGCTTTATGATGAAAGGGGTACAAAAAGGGATAGATGCTGCTTATAATAAAGGGAAAGAGGGATATTCTGTTTGGACTTCAGCCTATTTGTATCGACTAAAATGGAATGATTCTATTAGTAGTATTTTTTACAATAATTATTGGATAAATAAAGGAAAGATGGATATGCAGAGGAAATCAATGTTTGACACAACTGGCTTATTTCAGCTCGAATCTGTTGGTGAAGCTAATGCTACAAGTTTAGTTATATTTTCTTTGAAGGAAACTAGAACCGAGGATCAAATTGTAAACATTGCAACTACAAGAAATGTGGATGCAGTATTTGCTAAGTTACAAAAAAAGTATGACGTCTTTAAGCCAAAGGTTCCTTTATATACTGGGTATCCTATTACTGCTAAAATTGGGATGAAGGAAGGACTAGAAGGAGGAGAAATGTTTGAGGTTCTTGAACAAAGTATAAATGAAAAGACTGGTTTAACAGAATATAAAAGTAAAGGGAAAATAGAAGTAGATAAGAAGTTGGTTTGGGATAATAGGTATGCTGCAATTGATACTCCACAAAAAACAGATAGTACCAACTCAGTTGCAAATCCTGCTATTACTATAGACAGAACTACGTTTAGCGGGGGAAAAAAATATTATTCAGGGATGTTGATTAGACAAATTAAATAAAAAGATATAAAATTATGAAACAAAATATTCTTAAGTCATTAGGTTTTATTTTTTGCTTTGTTGTAATTAGTCTCTCAGGCATTTCTCAAAAGTCTAAGGCTAACAGGGATACAGACGCATGGCGATATGAAATTGAAGTTGTACAAGAAGGTGTGTCTGGAACATATCTTGTAAAAATTTGGTCTTATAATAAGAAACCAAATATTGCTATAGAACAAGCAAAAAAGAATGCTATTCATGCGATAATATTTAGAGGATTTCCTGGTTCTGGTCGGATTCAAGGTAAACCACCTCTTACTAATAATGTAAATCTTGAAACTGAAAAAGCCGACTTCTTTAATTCGTTTTTTTCAGAAGGAGGTAAGTACATGAAATTTGTTGCAATAACAAATGATGGTGCGGTAGCTGCAGAAGATATAATGCGTATTGGTAAGGAATATAAAGTTGGTGTTATAGTTTCAGTGAATGTTACGGAATTAAGAAAAGATTTAGAAAGTGCTGGTGTAATAAGGGGATTAAGTGATGGTTTCTAAAATAAAACAAATGAAAAATAAAATATTGTTCTCTACACTTATAATCTCAGTAGTCATGACATTTTGTAGAAGTACCAAACAGAATACTAGTTATGAGATTTCATATAGTCATGAAACTGAATGCGTAACTACAAATATGGATGGTACTGAAATTGTAAAAGCCTGGGCAAATGGTGAATTAGGTTCTGCCGGGATTGAGGCCGCTAAAAAAAATGCAATAAATGATGTATTATTCAAGGGTATTATTCACGGCAAATCTAATTGTGAACAAATCCCTGTAGTAAATGAAGTTAATGCCAGAAAAAAGTATGAAGTCTATTTCAATCACTTTTTTTCAGCAGGTGGTGCCTACAAAAAATTTGTAGATATCAAAGATGAAAAAACAGCAACATTTAGTAATTCAACAGGCATTGTCTTAATAATTCAACGGTCGGATTTAATAAAAAAATTAAGAACTGATAAAATTTTAAACTATTAAATAAAAAAATTATGAAATTAACTCTATGGTTAGGAATAGTTTTATCCTTTTGTATAACTTCTTTAGGGTTTTCTCAAGCAAAAAAGCCTAGTATAATGGTAATGCCAAGTGATGTTTGGTGTAATACAAATGGCTACATGACCACATTTAATAATCAGGGGACAATTAAAAAATTCCCTGACTATAAAAAAGCTTTGCAGGAAAATTCAGATTTACTATTAGTAATTAGTAAAATTAATCAGTTAATGGCAGATAGAGGATTTCCACTAAAAAATTTGGAATCGGCCATAAAAACACTAGAAAGTGAATCTGCTGAAGATGCTATGTCTACAAGTAAAAGTGGTTCAGGTTTAAGCGAAAGTCCACTTGACAAATTGAAAAAAGTTGCAAAGGCTGATATTATTATCCAAATGACTTGGACAATCAATCAAGTTGGGCCTAAGAAATCAATAACATTCAACTTGCAGGGATTGGATGCATATACAGATAAGCAAGTTGCGGGTGCTTCAGGAACTGGAAATCCCTCATTTTCTGCAGAATTACCTGTTCTTTTAGAAGAGGCAGTGTTAGCACATTTGGATAATTTCAATGTTCAATTGCAAAGTAGTTTTGATGACTTATTTAAGAATGGGCGTGAAATTACATTAAGAATTAAGAAATGGGATTCATTTTCTGGTGATTTAGAGTCTAAATATGGTGGTGAAGAATTAAGTTCTAAGATAGAAAAGTGGGTATCAGATAATACAGTTCAACATAGATTTAGCACAACAGAAACAACCGAAAACATGATGCTCTTAGAACAAGTAAGGATACCGTTGTATAATTCAGATAACAGAGCTGTTGATGCGAGAGGTTGGGCAAAAGGACTTCAGAAATATTTATTTGATTCTTTTCAAATAGATGCGAAACTTGTTACTAAAGGGTTAGGTGGGGTAACAATTATTGTAGGAGAAAAATAACATAATTAAAATGAAAAATATTTTATTGGTAGCATTTTTCGTCTTGAGTTTTATCAAATTAAATGCTCAAAATGAATTAAACAAATCGGATGATGCATCTAGAATTGCAATATCTCCTTACATCCCCGATCAAGTTGAGAACTTCCCTGAAATTGCTAGGAATGTTTTGACTAATAAGTTAGGACAGATTGTTACAGAATCTGGCTTAGGAGGCGATATGCAAAATCAGCGTTTTATTATTACTGCCAATATAGCTGTATTAACAAAAGATATTACGCCTACAGCGCCTCCAATGACTGCTTTAACATTAGCAGTAACCTTATACATTGGAGATGGGATTGCAGGAACTAAGTTTTCAAGTACTTCATTGACAGTAAAAGGGGTAGGTACCAATGAAACAAAGGCCTATCTGATGGCTTTAAAAAACATAAGTCCAACAAATCCTGCTATTCAGAGTTTTGTTACCACAGGCAAAAAAAGAATCATAGAGTATTTTAATAGTAATTGTGATTTTATAATTAAAGATGGAGAAGCCCTTGGAAAACAAAGTAGGTATGCAGAAGCAATTGAAAAATTGGATGTTGTGCCAAATGTTTGTAAGGATTGTTATGAGTTAGCTAAGAAGCAAATCATGTCTTTATATCAAAAGAAAATTGACCAAGATTGTGATAAAATAATGCAACAAGCACAAGGTGTTTGGAATGCTACACAAGACCAAAATGCTGCCAAAGAAGCAAGTGATATTTTAAACAAAGTCGATCCAGGTTCTAAGTGTTTCAAGGAGGCAAACAGTATGATTGATATGTTTTATAATGAAATTAAGAAACGAGTACAAGATTTAGATGCTCGTGAATGGAAACTTAAAGTAAAACAACAGAATGATGATGCTTCGGCTGAAAAAGAAAGACTGAAATCTGTAAGAGAGATTGCAATTGCTGAAGCAAAGCAAACCAAGGTAGTATATAATATTAGGGGATGGTGGTAGTTTTCTCATATTCAAAAAAATAATCCATTAATCCTGTGAAAATTCACTATTTCACACAATCCATAGTAACTTAAAATCTTTAAGAAAAGTTACCAACTGGCGCAAGTGTTCAGCGAAGCTGGTCACTTGTTCCTACTAGTCGAACCAGTTTATGACTGGTATACGCTTAGATAATAAAAGTGCAGTTACTTCCTACGGGAGGTTGCTGCACTTTTTAGGTTTAAAGGCTTTCTGCTGTAGAA
>JANYEX010000258.1 GCA_025359725.1 Chitinophagaceae bacterium
GTAAGTGATTTATTAGGAGAATCTAGATTAAGTGTTACTGTAATTGATACTGAAAATAAACAGCACAATGTCGTTCCTTCACAATGTAAGTTTGTGATAGATGTTCGTGTAAATGAGCTTTACACTTTTGAGGAAATACTAGAAGCTTTGAAACATAACCTAAAGAGTCAATTCAAGCCTAGGACTACTAGAATGAAATCTACTTCCATCCCTTTAGATCATCCGTTAGTGAAAGCAGGTATTGCCTTTGGTAAAGGATATTATGGCTCACCAACCACCAGCGACAAGGCTTTGATGCCTTTCTCTACTTTAAAAATGGGTCCTGGTGATAGCGCAAGAAGCCATACTGCTGATGAATATATTTACGTGGCAGAGATAGAAGATGGAATTCAAACGTATGTGAAACTGTTAGATCAGTTGGTGCTTTAATCTTGCAATAATTAATAAGCGGATATAAAGTCTTACTTTAGCAAAAAATAAGTTGACATGAAAACATTAATTACGGTAGAAGTTGAAAGGGCTGAGGACTTGGCTGTAATAATTCCTGTTCTTAATAAATTAAAAGTGGCTTATTCTTCGAGGCTTACAAGCGAAAGTGACTATGAAGAAGTAACGGCTTTTGAATATGACACTTTTATGGAACAATTAAATGCTTTAGGAGGCAAGGAAGGAACAGTGTCATCATTTGGAGATGCGGCAGAATATCAAAAGGAAATAAGGAAAGACCGTAAAATGCCGTTTAGAGACGAATAATCATGATAATCTTAGATTCAAACATTCTCATTTACAGTTTTCAACCTACATACGCTTATTTAAGGAGTCTTATTTTTAATAGAGATTCCTTCTCGGCTATTTCAGCTATTACAATCCTAGAAACTATTGGATTTGCTAATATTTCATTTGATGAGAAACAATATTATCAAATAGCCACTAACAGACTTCGCATATTTAATTTAAATAGAAAAATTATAGATTGTGCTGTCGAGTTGAAACAACAAAGGAAAATGAGTGTTGGGGACTCTCTCATTGCTGCAACCGCATTAACATATAATTTCACTTTATACACTAGAAACATTGATGATTTCAAACATATTGAAGGGCTTGATACCATCAATCCTATAAAATTAAATTAACTGCTACTCTAACTCATCACTCATAACTCATCACTACATTGAAACTCTGGCAAAAAGATATTACCTCGCTTAAAGAAGTAGAAACATTCACCGTTGGGAAAGACCGTGAGATGGATTTACTACTTGCCCCTTTCGATGTATTGGGGTCTATTGCGCACGTCACCATGTTGGCTACCATTGGCTTGTTGACCAATGAAGAAAAGGATATTATCGTTAAGGAATTACAAGCTATCTACAAAAGAACGCTTGGTTCTGACTTTAAGATTGAAGACGGTGTGGAAGATATTCATTCTCAAATTGAGTTTCTACTAACGGAGAAATTGGGCGAGATGGGCAAGAAAATACATTCTGCTCGTAGTCGCAACGATCAGGTTCTGGTAGATATTAAACTTTTCCTTCGTAATGAAATTGAAGAATTGGTCAACACTATCCTTCCTTTCTTTTCTTTGTTACAGTCTCAGAGCGAAGCGTTTAAAAATCACCTGTTCCCAGGCTATACGCATTTGCAACTCGCCATGCCTTCCTCTTTTGGTTTGTGGTTTGGTGCTTACGCCGAAAGTTTGGTGGATGATGTTATTACCCTTCAAGCGGCTTATAAGGTAGTCAATAAAAATCCGCTTGGTTCTGCGGCTGGTTATGGTTCTTCTTTTCCTATCAATCGTACATTGACGACTGAGTTATTGGGTTTTGATAACCTTAATTACAATGTCGTGTACGCCCAGATGGGAAGAGGGAAGGCTGAACGCATCACTGCACAGGCTTTGGCAAATGTGGCTGAAACATTGGCAAGATTAAGTATGGATATGTGCCTTTACCTCAACCAGAACTTTGACTTCGTATCCTATCCTCAAGAACTGACCACAGGAAGCAGCATCATGCCGCACAAAAAGAACCCTGATGTCTTTGAACTGATACGCAGCCATTGCAACCGTATCAAGGCATTGCCAAACGAGATTATGATGATGACCACCAACCTTCCAAGTGGGTATCATCGCGATTTGCAATTGCTAAAAGAACACTTGTTTCCAGCTTTTGCTACACTGAAAGATTGTATCAAGATGGCAACGCTTATGCTCAGCAAGGTATCCGTGAAAGAGAACATTCTTACTGATGAAAAATACAAATATATTTTCAGCGTTGAGGAAGTAAATAAGCTTGTTTTGCAGGGAATTCCATTCAGGGATGCTTACAAACAAGTGGGCAGGGCAATAGAGAATAATACCTTCAATTACAGCATAGATATGCATCATACACACGAGGGAACCATCGGAAATTTATGTAATTCAGAAATAAATTCTATGATGGAAGAAACCTTTACTATGTTTGACTTTCAAAAGGTGCATGACGCCATTGATAAATTAGTTAATTAATAAACATTTACAATTTAAAAAATGAAAAAAACAGTTCTAGTTTTCGCAACAACAATTGCTATTGTTGCCTTGAATGCACAAGAAGTTAAAAAGCCAGTAGTTAAGAAACCTGTTGCAAAAACAGTTGCCACTAAACCAGCTGCAACGGTAGTTTCTGCCTTCAAAACCAGTACCGATACTGCTAGTTATGGCATCGGTGTACGTATTGCACAGAATTTAAAATCTCAAGGGTTTGATGGTGTAAACCAAGAGTTACTAAAAAGAGCTATCGGCGATGTATTGCAAAATAAAACATTAGCTATCCCAGATTCTTTGATAGATGCAAGTTTAGAAGCGTATCACAAAAAAGCAATGAATGCGAAATCTTCTGTTGCTAAGAAGGAAGGTGAAGCTTTTTTGGCTGCTAACGCAAAGAAACTAAGTGTTAAAGTATTACCTGATGGTTTGCAATATGAAGTAATTAAGACTGGCAGCGACACAACACATCCTTTGTTGACTGACAAGGTAAAATGTCATTATCATGGTACATTAATCAACGGAAAAGTATTTGATAGTTCTGTTGATAGAGGAGAACCAATTACTTTCCCATTAAATGGTGTTATCAAAGGTTGGCAAGAAGCGTTACAGTTGATGACAGTAGGTAGCAAATGGAGATTATTCATCCCTTCAGATTTAGCTTATGGCGACCAACAAGCTGGCTCTATCATAGCACCTGGTTCTACATTGATATTCACTGTAGAATTATTAGGAATAGAAAAGGGAGACGGTAAATAATTCGACTTAAAATAAGTAATAAAAAGGCTAACTTCACATTGTGGTTAGCCTTTTTTAGCTCAAGTAACTTAGGTCTTTCTAATTCATCTTTGGTTACTTACTTTTCGTAGAAATACTTTTCATAAATACAATGAACTTGTCTAAACTTATTTTGACCTTATCACAATAAAAAGTTTGCATCAAGATTTAATATTAAGAACTTGTTTAAACTTTTATTTTCCTCATAAATATAGCCGTAATGCACAGCCAAAGCATACTCCACCAGTTTCTTGTTAACTTTTCATACCGTATGATAGTTCCTTTAAATGCGTCCATCCAAGCATTTGACTGCTCCACC
>JANYEX010000260.1 GCA_025359725.1 Chitinophagaceae bacterium
CGACACCAGAAGACTTTAATACAATAATCAGAGGACATTGGGGTATAGAGAATAATCTACATTGGGGCTTAGATGTAGTGTTCAAAGAAGATTATAGCACCAAACAAGCATGGAACGCAGCAGAAAACTTTAGCATCATAACAAAAATAGGCCTTAATTTATTGAAGAATGAAAACACTAAAAAAAGAAGCATCAAGAATAAAAGATTGCTCTGTGGTTGGAACGAAAAGTTTTTAGCAAAAAGGCTATTTAATGAAATTTAGATGCGTTTGCCCTGGTGTTTTAAAGAATTTTGACATTGCTAAACGCTGATTTGCAAAGCTTTCCATGATTCTATAAATAGTAGAATTGTACTATTCAAGTAACAATATAACCGTAAGCTAGAATCAGTCGAAAATAAACTCAGTAGCAGCTAAAATAAAAAATTTAAAATAGTAAAGCTTCATAGTATCATAACCATTATTTTTGCCGCCCAATAGGTCCCGTAGTTCAATGGATAGAATAGGCGTTTCCTAAACTCTAGATCCAAGTTCGATTCTTGGCGGGACCACATTTCATTATAATAATTCATTTTATTAAAAGCGGATTGAGTTTCTTAGTTCAGTCCGCTTTGCTTTTAGGTTCAACTAAATTCATTGATCAGGTCTGGTAACTAGTCGAAAATATATTCTTAACAATAGCCTCTTTTATATCTACCAGAAAGCGTAATTTATAGTATACCCTATCCTAAAGCAGGAATCATTCTAGTAATAATTCATAAATAGAATTTTAAATAGTTAATTTGTAGTCTAATTAGGATTAATCTTAGATTAATAAATTCTTTTATGCGGAAACATACTTTCTTTTTGCTTGCATTACTAGTTTATCAAATTAGTTCAAAGGCTCAACTTATTAAAAGTAGAGAAACTTTACAAAGATTATCCTCTCAATTAAAATATGAATTATCTAATAGTTACAGGATAACAGATTCATTGGCAAAGGATAAACATTGGCCAGTTACAATAAATGGTCAGCAAGGCGAGGTTGCCAAATTAGTTGGACGAGATAGGCATAATAAACCAGTTTACTATACAACTTTTAATAACATAGATGCCGCAGCAACAGTAAATACCTCGCAATTATGGCAAGGGGGTAATAGCGGATTAAACCTTAATGGCTCATCTCCAAACATGAAAAACAAATTGGCAATCTGGGATGGTGGTCGAGTTAGGGATACGCATATTGAACTTGTAGGTAGAGTAAATAGGATGGATTCCTCAGTTTATAATGGTGGAGGCTCTAACCATGCTACACACGTTACTGGCACAATGATGGCGGCTGGAATAAATCCTTTGGTAAAAGGAATGTCTAATGGATTACTAGGTATATTGACTTATGTTTATGCGCTTAATGGTAGCGATTACAACGACATTGCTGAAATAAGTGGCGTGGCAAACCATATCTTTCTCTCCAACCATTCCTATGGTACCGTTTGTGGATGGTACCAAGGTGGTGATGGCAGTTGGTATTGGTTTGGCAATAATGGCGACAGTGTAGATTATAATTTTGGCTATTACAGCGATGAAACAAAGCAGTTGGATAATATAACTTACAATGCTTCCTATTATTTACCTGTAAGAGCTTCGGGAAATAGTAGAAACCAAAATGGACCTGCCATTGGAGGAACTTATTTTTATTATGATGCTAATAATAACCTTCTTTCAGCTATCAGAAAGGCAGGTATTTCTAGTAATGATAGCTATAATACTTTGGCCTCCGAGGCTAGCGGTAAAAACATAATTACAGTGGGTGCTGTTTCCCCTATTCCCGCTGGCTACACGCAACCTAGTGATGTAGTTATGACTTCCTTTAGCAGTTGGGGGCCAACAGATGATGGGCGTATAAAACCAGATTTGGTTGGCGACGGATTGGATGTTCTATCTACTGTTGCCCAAAATGACAGTGCCTACGACTATGATAGTGGAACATCTATGGCTTCGCCAAATGTAACTGGCTCGCTTTTGTTGTTGCAGGAATATTATTCCAAATTACACAATGGTGATTCATTACGCGCTGCTACAATTAAAGGACTGGCAATACATACTGCCAACGAAGCTGGCACTTTCCCCGGGCCCGATTATCAGTTTGGTTGGGGATTATTGAATACGCAGGGTGCGGCTGAAGTTATCAAAGTGTCTAACAACACCAAAAACGCTTCTACATCAAAACATTTATTGTATGAAAACATTTTAAACAATGGACAAACCTACACCCAAACAATTACTGCTACCAATAGTGGTTCTTTAAAAGTTACCATTTCTTGGACTGACCCAGCAGCTACAGTTACAACCGTAGATTCTACGCATCCCCCAATATCTAGGTTGGTTAATGACCTCGATTTACGTGTAATTAAAAACGGCACTACCTATTTCCCCTGGGTACTGAATCCTGCTATGCCCTCTGCAGCGGCTACTACAGGAGATAATTATTTGGATAATGTAGAGCAGGTTGTTATAAATAATGTATCAAAAGGAGATGTATTTACCCTGAGAATTACCCATAAGGGCACGCTATCAGGCAATTTGCAAGCATATTCTTTACTTGTTTCCCAGCCTGGCGATACTACTTTACCGCTCAACCTAGTTAATTTTTCTGCTATTCAGATGAGTGGTAGTGTACAGTTGCAATGGGCTACCTCTAATGAAATTAATGCTAAGTATATTGTTATTGAAAAGAGTCAAAATACTGGCGATTGGATTAGTATAGACACTATTGGGGCAAAAAATAGTAGCAACATTAATACCTATAGTTACACCGACGCACAGCCCGCAAGTGGCAAAGTTTATTACAGGCTAAAATTGATAAATACTGATGGTAGTTATGCTTATTCTACTATTAAGGAAGTAGATATTAATACAACGTCTAGTAGTTTTGAGTTATCGCCCAATCCAACGAATGATGTGGTGCTGATGTCTTTTGATAAAAAAGTCAAGCATGCAGATATACTAGTTTATGATGTTTTGGGCAAGTTGGTTTCCAAAGAAAGCATAGCTGTTGATGGCACTAACAGGTATGCTATCAAGGTAAAACAACTTGTATCAGGCGTATATATTATTCGTGCCAATACGAATATTGGCAGCTTTGCCAATAAGCTACTTATAAAGCATTAAAGAAGGGATTAGTTTGCTAAGTGCTTAATCTCAAGGCAAAAAACTATTCTCCATTTACTTTTCAGCCAGTTTGAGCTCATATAAATCCCCCCTAAGTCATTTGGGGGGGGATTTATATAAACTAAATCTTCCCCCAACTCATTTAGGGGAAGATTTAGTTGACTTGGGGGGTGAACTAAATCATTTGGGGGATGATATTTATTAAGTAAATCACCCCCTAACTCATTTGGGGGATGATATTAATGAGTTGGGGGAAGGTATTTTTGGTGATAAAAGATCCGTTTGCTCTTCTTTCTGCCTTCGAGTCTTTGAGGTATAAACCCAATCTTTCACCATCTGCAATTGCCTTGACCAACACTATTCCTGTTACACCTTCCATATCACTGATTACGTGTTGCACTTTGATATTCATCTTGGTCAGGATTCGGGGCATCCTATTGAGCGTACCACTCTTTTGCAGCTGTAAAAATTTTGCGCTTATGCAGGTAGTTCTTCAGTTTGCTAAACAGTTCGGGTGCCAACAAGTGCAATTTCCGTCATTCCCATTTTTTTCTGGTGCGGCAAATGAACCATTCGAAAAGACGGGGAATATTATAAATGCTAACCGTACATTGTTAACCTGTTCGCTGCGTTAGGGATTGTAGTGGAAATCCTTTTTGTCCCCCTTTTTTCTGGGGCAAAAAGATTGGAATGGAAAGCCCGACCCGTTAGGGAACGCCCAAAAGAGAAATATGAATTATAGAAGAACCGCTCCAATTTCATATTTCTTTAAGTTTCAGAGTCCAATCTTTTGAAGAAATATGCCACCTTTGCTGCTATGTTTAATCCTGTTATATATTATTGTTACGATGCCTATTGTGGCTGGTGCTATGGTTTTAGTAGCGTGATGAAGCAAATTGATGCTACGTACAGCAAGTATATGGCAATAGAAGTATTGAGTGGGGGAATGGTTTTGACAGAGAAGCCTGTGTATATTAGGGCTACGGCTGGGTTTATACAAGAGGTGTACAAAACGGTGGAAGAGCAAACTGGGGTAAAGTTTGGCGAGGATTATTTGTGGCATATCAATAACCCTGATGATAGCGATTGGTTTCCGAATAGTGAGAAGCCAGCTATTGCATTGTGTATTTTGAAAGAATATTATCCTGAGAAACAAGTGGAATTTGCTGCCGATTTGCAATATGCTATGCACTTTGAAGGTAGAGACTTAACGGATGATGAGAGCTATAGGCACTTGTTAGAAAAATATGGAATTAACAAGGAAGCGTTTTATACAAAACTAGCAAGCGAGGAATATAAGGAGCTAGCACACTACGAGTTTCAGCTGTGTAAGCAACTACAAGTTACGGGTTTTCCGTGTGTGTTGTTGCAAACTGGGGAGAGTAAATTTCATTTGGTAGCGCGTGGTTATACAGACTTCGAAACGTTGAATACCTGCTTGATAAATGTATTGAAAGAGACAATAGTTAAATAAAAACCTACCAGTTATTCATTTGTTCGGGTACGATACGCTCTACATGTTTTGGTTGATTTTTCTCCCAATTGGGGTCGTACTTTACAAACCAGCTTATCCATAAACTTCTACTGATGCGCATAATAGGAGGCATTAATAAAATTAGCACGAGTGCATTTAGACTAAGCCACCAAAAGATGCGATTGTCCTCGAGGTTAAAGCCAATAGTAAAAAACCAAAGGGCAAAGGAAAAACCAGAGAAGGCGACGGTGAGGGCATAGCTAACATAGCTTGTGCCGTAGTAAAAGCCTACTTCAATCTCGGTAGGTTGTCCGCAAACAGGACATTTTTCGTGCATCTTTACGTTTTTACCATTCTTTATAGCATACGCTTTGTTGGAAATAAATAAATCGCCTTTTTTGCAACGAGGACATTTGTTATTTATAAGACTCAGGATGTATGAGGGTGTTTGCATAATAGAAGAGTTTGCTAGAAAGTGCGCAAGATAACCATTATGAAATTGATGGATAAATTAGATAAGCTTACTGAAAGATTCGTTCCATCTGCATACTTCTAGAGCCTTTAATAAGAAAATGGGTGTTGGTGAAGTTTTGTTGTTGAAACCATTCCTTTGCATCTAAAGAGTTTGCAAAATAAAGATATGGGTGGGTGAACTTATTAAAATCACCACCTACCAGAACAACCTTCTCCCATTGGTACTCACTAATTAAGTTTACGATGGCTTGATGCTCTGCAAGGCTATCTTCCCCTAATTCCATCATGGCCCCAAGCAACATTATTTTGTTGGAGGCATCCACTTTGGCAAAGTTTTCTACAGCTGCCTTCATGCTCGTAGGATTTGCATTGTAAGCATCTAGAATAATAGAATTACTTTCTGATTGAATTAACTGCGAGCGGCTGTTGGTAGGGGTGTAGTTTTCTATGGCAGTTTTAATCTTCTCTTCAGGTACACCAAAGTATTTTCCAACAGCAACGGCACAGATGATATTGGGAAGGTTATAATCTCCGACCAGCTCAGTAGCTATTAAATCAAGCTGTTCATTATTTTGAATACTAACCTTTAGAAAGGGACTGTTAGAAAGAATACTGCCGATAGTTCCCCCTTCTGATGTGCCGTACTTTATGGTATTTTTTATGCCGATGCTCATTGTTTGCAAATAATCATAATCCCAATTTACAAAGGCAATACAATCGTTCGCTCTTAGAAAATCGTAGAGTTCGCCTTTCCCTTTCCTGACGCCTTCTATACCCCCAAAACCTTCTAGATGTGCCTTTCCACAGTTTGTTATCAAGCCATGTGTTGGTAATGTGTATTTGCAATAACCTTCAATTTCTTTTTGATGATTTGCGCCCATTTCAATTACGGCAATCTGAGCATCATTCTTTATTGTAAGTAGCGTTAGAGGTACGCCTATGTGGTTGTTCAGGTTTCCTTTGGTAGTGTAAGTTTTAAAATGAGTAGATAATACGGCACTAATAAGTTCTTTTGTAGTGGTTTTGCCATTGCTTCCTGTGATAGCTAAAACTGGAATATTAAGTTGATTTCTATGATATTTTGCTAACTCCTGTAACGCAAGTAATGTGTTTGGAACAAGTATTATTCTTTCATCTTTTATGTCTAATTCCTTATCAACAATAGCATAAGCTGCACCTAATTCAAGTGACTTCCCGGCAAAAGTGTTCCCATTAAAATTAGGGCCAGATAAGGCGAAGAATATGTCGCCCTGCTTTAGTTTACGAGTATCCGTTTGCACAGAAGGGTTTTCAAGAAATAAACTGTATAACAGTCCTGTTTTATTTTCTGAGTCCATTGAAAATTATTATTTAAGTGAAAGTAGTAGAAATAGAAAAGCCACTCAATAATTAAGTGGCTTTTCTAAAATATTTAAAGATAGATGCTATCTTCTTTGTTTCCTAGATGGGAAAATATTACCAGTTCTTGTACTTCCTTTAAGATTTTCAGAAGCACCATAGTGAGTCATTGCGCAACGGAAACCAACAGTGCTACTGCTTTGATCTTCTTCCATGAATCTTCTCGTACCAGGACTTAACCAGTAAGGACCATCATTCCAACTACCTCCTTTTACAACACGAGACTTATCTGATACTAATGTAGTAACACCATAACCATAAGTTACTTGGCTAGTGCTATCACCATCCATGTAATCAACTGCATAAGCTTTTTGATAATTTCTTCTATCTTTCAATGCAGAATCAGATTCAAGTACCATCTTAATACGACCCGTACTATCTCTGAGGTTACCTAGCCCACCGCTAATATCTACTTTCTTAAAGATATTACCACGAATTGGGTTGAAATCATCTGCTTCAATACTAGTTAGAGGTCTATAAACGTCAGCAACCCACTCACTAACATTGCCACTCATGTTGTATAAACCATATCCGTTAGGCATGTATGAAGTAACGTCTGCTGTGATAGCTGCGTTATCATTCAAACCACCAGCTACACCCATATAGTCACCATTACCACGCTTAAAGTTAGCTAAAAAAGCACCTTGGTAACCACCTGGCTTTGAGTTACGTAAGCTAGAGAAACCATCATCTTTCCAAGAATAGATTTGCTTATTCTGAATATTTTCTTCACCACGTTGGTTTTTAGAAGGCTTCCTTTGTGGATTTTCAGTTATGTATCCATACGCTGCATATTCCCACTCAGCTTCTGTTGGAAGCCTGTAATCAGCATACAAAATACCATCTTCAAATCGAGGTGCCCTTGGTTTGCCATTTTCGTTTTTAAGAGGGTTAGAGCTAGATTTGAGTAATTTTCCTGCTTTTGGTTGATATTCACCTAATAAATAACTTTTTGTGACAAAATTATTGTCATTTTGTCCGAAAGAGCTCTTAGCACTTTGCTTATCATCTATGTAGCCTTTCTTTTTAAGTTCAATTTCATTTACCCTGTCAGTACGCCATTGACAGAAATCGTAAGCTTGTCTCCAACTAACACCAACAACAGGATAATAATTATAAGATGGATGACGGAAATAGTATTCTACATAAGGTTCATTGTAAGAAAGATTTTTTCTCCAAACTAATGTATCTGGACGAGCACCATTTAAAAGGTTATTATACTTAGGAGTATCAGTAAACATGTGTTCAAGCCAATACAAGTACTCGCGGTAATGCACGTTAGCAACTTCAGTTTTATCTATAAAAAACGAGTTTACAGTAACCCTTCTCTGTACGTTGTTCCACTCTTGTAATACATCTTCTTCAGTTGCACCCATTGTGAAGGTACCTCCTTGAATAAATACCAAACCTGGTGCAACTTTAGTGTCTCTTGGTTTTGCAACTGAAAACCCCCCAGATTTAGTATCATTGTAAACAGCACCTGTTACAGCCGATTTCTCTTTGGGTTTACAAGCATAAAAACCACCTATTGTAGTAATTAGCAAAACGAAATTCCTTAAACCTGATGTTATTTGCATGTGAGCTTTTTGAAAATTTATACTACTGTTAAATTCTTTGTGGTGCGAATATAGTAGAAATTAAATAAAACTAATAATTTCTATTTGTAATGGGATTTCAATTGAAATTTTATCTTGAATTTTAACATTTGTGTAGATGCAAAACCTTTATAATTATTCTTTTATAATATGAGAAGTGTATTTTTTATGTAATTACTTGAATTGTTAAGAAGCTGTCTAAAAATGGCAATTGTCCCTAACATTGAATATACAAATTTACTACTTGATAAAATGCAAGGAAATAAAATTCGTTTCAATAGTTTATTTAACAAACATTAAAATGACAATTATTCAACTAATTTAAGTGACAGCGGTTGGAGTTATTATCAAAATGTTTTGACATTGAGCGTAGTAGAAAATGTGATTTACGAAAAGTTGTCAACACCATTTTATTTTGGTAGAGATAGGGTGTCAAGCGAGGATGTTACGGTAGGATTTTCTAACTTGGAAAACAGTGTATTACTATTTTTAAAGTTAGAAAAAGGCGAAACAATTGCAAAGATACATGAGGATTTGGTAGAGAAGACAAGGGTTAAACACGGCAAGAATGAAGAGCCGACAGTTGG
>JANYEX010000023.1 GCA_025359725.1 Chitinophagaceae bacterium
ACGTTCACCTAGAGATTTTAGAAAATATGAAGACGATTGAAAAACAATTTGATGCTGTGAAGTTTATGAGACAGCAACGTGACAAAATGAGTGACAAGTTATCAAAGATGACAAAAGCTGAAATTGTCGAATATTTTAAACGAAGGAAAGCTGAGACGAATAGTAAGCCCTGTGCATAACATTAGTGTTTAGGAAAGTGCTTGCAGACGGAAGTAATTGAGCAATAGTGCTTTCTTTTAGCAGTAGTTTCGGCAAACCTAACACTATGGGACAATTGAGCAAGAATTAAGCAATTGTCATCGGAGTACGGAACAATCTTGTCAGCCACATTCTCAATACCTGTTCGTTGGCGGTAAGTTTTAGACCGAAATCAAACGTTAGCAGGAGAGAATATGAAAACAAAAAAGGAACCCAAAATGAGTTCCTTTAAATCTTTTACTTGATTACGTTCCTACTAAAGAAAGAGGCTTTACCCATCTAGCGCAGGTCTGTCCAAAAATCAACATGCAGGCGCAGTGTCTCCGACCTGTGCCTGCATGTTACTTGGGTACAAACCACTAGCGCATGAATGTTGGGGTCTAGTTCATGACTCCTGTCATGGACTGCATGTTACTAAAATTGGAATAGAAATAAGTTGCTTAATACCTGAGAATGAGTAACAGCAAGCACATGAAGGGATTTATGTGCTTGTATGAGTTTGTTTCTCCTAACTAAAAGCGTATTCCCTCAATTCCCCTTGCCCTCCAATTTATCTACATATTCTACGCTTCCTAAGCGTATTCTTAAAGGTATTTTGGTAGATTTCTCTACCTGAATCTCTTTTTTACACATAAATCCAAGCTTGCTGCTGTAGTAATTATCAGGTACCATTCGCAGTGGCTGTAACTTTAGGCTATCTATTTTAGATTGATTTGTTTTGACCATTAGTTGTGCCTTAGCTTGTGTGCCAAGCAATAAAATTAATGCCGATAAGGAAATATACTTCATACATTTTTTTGATGGAAATAACAAATATACAACGCTTACTTGCAACTACCGTTCCCCCCGTTTCCCGATTCTTCCCAGTTACTCATTGGTTCCCTAAAACAACTCTGGCTGCGGATTATCATCCTTCGGTAATTCTTCCCACTCCATTTCTACAGTTTTAGAATAGTTCATCAGCTTGGCACCAATGGCACGCCATCCCATCAGTTCCACCATATCTGCAATCTTAAATTTGGAACGATTTGAATTGATGCCTGTGCCCGACTTTACAGATAACACAGGCTCTGCAATAGAGGTTACTGCCTCCAACATGTTGCCATCGCCCTCCTTTATAAACAAGTATTTATTCTTTAGGGTAGTTGTTTCTATCTTAAACCGTTTTACGTTGTACTGTTGTTTGGAATGATCCAGATAAACTGCTGTATAGATTTTACCCGCATCAAACCTTTCTATCAGAATAATTTTATCAGAATCGAAACGTTGGGTCAATTCAGTATCTGTTATCTCATATTGACCATCCGTAAACATCACCACAATCTTATCGTCTCCTTCGAAACTGCCTAGATAGGTACCTTTCTCATCAATATTCAATCGACCAAACTGATCATCAAACCAAATCTTTCTGCCTGCCAGTGTGCTTCGTCCCGCTTCTTTAAACCGAACTGTTTTTACAGGATATTTAGTAACCGTATTGCCCTGACTGCTGCGCCCCTTTATCTCCAAATCCTCAAACTTATATTCAAGATCTTTACTGCGGGAAGTACAATTAGGACTCAATAAAATCTTAATCACCTCAGCCTCGCCATTAGGATTGGCCGTAAAATAATGCACTTTGCTTTTGTCGTGTCCTTTGGTGAGGTCATAATCTTTATCCCTCGTAATACCCGAAACATTAAAGCGTTTTGCATACGAATTACCACTTTCCCCATCCAGATAAATCATGTTGTAAGTAGTACGTTCATCATTCTTTTTAAAGATGGCAATATGAATAATATCCTTACCCACAAACACTTTGTCACCAACCCTCACAATCTTCATCATACCTCGTTTGGTAAAAATGATGATGTCGTCTATGTCGCTACAGTCAAACAGAAACTCTTCTTTCTTTAATGTAGTACCAATAAACCCTTCTACTCTGTTTACGTACAATTTAGTATTCGCAATAGCCACCTGTTGTACACTGATGGTATCGAAAAGCTTAATCTCTGTCTTGCGCTCCCTTCCCTTTCCGTATTTCTTCAATAAATTCTCATAGTAAGCAATAGCAAAATCATTCAGATGTGCCAAGTCATGTATTACTTGTGCTATCTCTGCCTCAATACCCCTTATCTGATTATTCAGTTCTTCTATGTCTAGTTTATAAATTCTACGAACAGGTTTCTCGGTCAATTTCAATACATCTTCCCTCGTAACCTGTCTACGCAGCATCGGTTGAAAAGGAACAAAGCCAGCTTCAATTGCTTGTATAACTGTTTCCCAAGTGTCGTGCTTTTGCTCTAGTTCCTTATAAATCTTTTCTTCAAAGAATATCTTTTCCAAAGAAGTGTAGTGCCATTTGTCGTTTAATTCACCAAGCTTTATTTCTAATTCTCGGTTCAATAAACCCTTAGTTCTGTCAACCGAAACCGACAATAACTCTTGCACACCAATAAAGCGTGGTTTATCACCCTCTATTATACAAGCATTTGGCGAAACACTCACCTCGCAATCCGTAAAGGCATATAAGGCATCGATGGTAATATCAGAAGAAATACCGGGTGCCAAATCAACCTGTACCTCTACATTCTTACCCGTAAACTCTGTTAATTTCTTAATCTTAATCTTTCCTGCATCATTGGCTTTGGTAATGCTTTCGCATAGTTGAGCAACAGTAACCCCAAAAGGAACATCCCTTATGATAAGACTTTTCTTATCCAGTTCCTCAATAATACAACGCACTTTTACCTTACCGCCACGTTTTCCATCTTGATAATTAGAAACATCCACCATACCACCCGTTTGGAAATCGGGGTAGAGTTCAAAAGGTTTTCCCTTTAGGTGTTTGATAGCAGCCTGAATAATTTCACAGAAGTTATGGGGTAATATCTTGGTAGATAAACCCACTGCAATACCTTCCACACCCTGCGCCAGCAGCAAAGGAAACTTCATTGGGAGGGTGACGGGTTCGTTCTTACGGCCATCATAACTCAATTGCCATTCGGTAGTTTTTGCATTGAAGGCTACCTCCAAAGCGAACTTACTAAGGCGCGCTTCTATATAACGGGGGGCAGCGGCAGAATCTCCAGTACGAATATCTCCCCAGTTACCTTGTGTATCAATCAGTAAATCTTTCTGTCCTAAATTAACCAAAGCATCCCCAATACTTGCATCTCCATGAGGGTGATACTGCATTGCCTGACCAATAATGTTTGCCACTTTATTGAAACGACCATCATCCATTTCCTTCATGGCATGGAGAATACGACGCTGTACAGGCTTTAGCCCATCCTCAACGGCGGGCACGGCACGCTCTAAGATTACATAAGAAGCATAGTCCAAAAACCAATTCTTATATTGCCCCTGAACGCCACTCTCATTCTCAAATACCCTATTTTCAACTTTTTCTTTAGCCATAATCCTGTAAAACGCTGCTTACAGCGAATTTCACGAAAGTCCTTTATTGTAGCATAAATCAATACTTATATTTATCAACATTTTGGAAGTAGGGTGAATTAGTGGGTATTTGCATGGGGAAGTTGGCTAATAACAGAGAATATTATATTGAAAAGGTTATCCTACACTCTGTGTGAAGAATCTTGACCACAAGGCACATTGAATGTGACCTTTATAAGAAAATATCAGCGTCCCTGCATTGCCTTGTGTCCTCTAATGAAACGCAATGCCTGAATGATATTAAGGGAACCTATAAAAACTATTTTTTTCTTAAATCCGCTTTATAATGATGTGTAAATTAGCTTTGTTATGAAAAAATTCAAGCGACATAGAGATTACGACTTTTTTGATAAAGACATCCGTTTGACGAAGCTATCCTCCTTGGGTGATCCTTTGGAAAGATTGGACAAAGGGATTGATTTTGAGATTTTCCGTGAGTTATTGCTTATGGGTTTATCAAAGATAGCCAAGGGCAAGGGAGGTCGTCCACCTTATGATTATGTATTACTTTTTAAGATACTGATACTCCAGCGTTATTACAATCTTTCAGATGACCAGACCGAGTTTCAGCTAAACGATAGGATGAGTTTCATGCGTTTTTTGGGTCTTACTATGGCTGACGACAGAATTGGCAATGGTAGACAAGCTGCTTTATAGGTTCATTGAAGTACCCATTCAACGCAATACGAAGGAAGAGAACAAGGATATAAAAGGTGGTAATATCCCTTCTTCATTCAAGGATAATAGCCATAAACAGTCGCAGAAAGACGTTGATGCACGCTGGGTGACCAAGAATGGTTCGGACATTTATGGCTATAAGAACCACACCAAGCTAGATAATGGCAATAAGTTTATAACAGGTTATGCGGTGACGGATGCCAGTGTACATGATTCGCAGGCATTAGACACCTTGTTGAACATAGGCGACAACGTCGAGATACTTTGGGCTGACAGTGCCTATACAAGCAAAGAACAGGAAGCCCCCATTGCCAAAAATGGGATGAAGAACGAGGTATGCGAAAAAAGATATAGAGGTAATCCACTGACAGAAGAACAGAAACTAAACAATAGAGAGAAGTCTAGGACAAGGGCAAGAGTGGAACATCCTTATGCCTTTATGGAAATGAGCATGAACGGAATGTACCTATATGCAATTGGAAAAAAGAGAATAGCTGCATTGGTAGGA
>JANYEX010000052.1 GCA_025359725.1 Chitinophagaceae bacterium
AAGGTACGCCGGACCTGCCCGTCTGTCGTCAGCAAGTGCTTCACGATTCGTTGGAATTTCATCGTTACCACCTCCCTGACGCGCCGCCGCCACCGAAGCCGCCACCGCCGCCGCCGAAGCCACCGCCACCACGCCCTCCCCATGGAGAAGGGTTATTTTACCACAAAGAACACAAGGATTTACACTAAATACACTAGGCATAACTAATAGCATTTTGGTGTCGCGTTTTACTTAAAGGACACTAGGCTATTCTAAAACGCTGATAGCTTCTTAGATGGTTCAAATTCAGTATATCCTGTGTGTTTTGTGTTTCTAATTCCCTGTGTTCCTAGTGGTTAAGTTTATTTACACAGAATTTAGGATAACCATTTAATCTATAATAAAAGCCCTAGAAACTGATTGTTTCCAGAGCTTAATGGTTTATTGTCAAAGCTAAATTCTTGGCATAAGAAATAAGGATTAGAATCATTGTAAATAAGTGCCTTTGGGCACGACAGATTGGTAGCATTACCAAAAGAAAACCATAGTAAAGTCCCGAATCTGGACGACATATTGGGTTAAATGACAACCGTAAAAGACATCTTAGGATTTATTATAGCAACATATCGTACCTACGGCACTTACTAAAATAACTTGGGATATGTACTACCAATATAACGTCCCCCAAGGGGACTTTCAATGCTTGATTCACTTTTATCTTTAGAATAAAACTATTAAAGCCTTCCCCTTAATTTGGGTTATTAATTAGCTATTACACCATCGAACCCTCTATTTGTTTAAAACCCTCTTCGGCAGGCAAGTGTTCCCAAAGTATTTGGTAGATGGCTGTAGCAATAGGCATTTCGGCTTGTACTGTTTCGTTGGTTTTATAAATACACTTACTAGCATTGTAGCCTTCGGCAATCATTTTTAGTTCTAACTGGGCAGCCGTTACGCTATAACCCTTGCCAATCATGTTTCCGAAAGTTCTGTTTCGGCTGTAAAGAGAGTAACAGGTAACCAACAAATCGCCAAGATATACGGAAGCAGCGTAGTTGATACTCTTCTGTTCTTCTTCGCTTTCCTTATCCCACACCATCTTTTTGCAGAAGCCAACCATTTCGTGGGAACAATTAGCAATATATACACTCAGAAAATTATCGCCATAGTCTAAACCATGCGTTATGCCAGCACCCAAGGCATAAATGTTTTTGAGCACTGCGGCATATTGTACACCAAGGATGTCATGATTTACTTTTGTATTGATGTATTCAGTATTAAAACAAGACGCAATTTGCGCAGCAAAAGTTTCGTCGATGCCTGAAAAGGTAAGGTAGGATAGCTTTTCGGCAGCAACTTCCTCAGCATGACAAGGGCCTAAAACAGTAAAATAATCGCTTAGGGGAACATTAAAGTTCCGCCACAGATATTCATTTAATAACTGATTATTGCTTGGTAGAATGCCTTTAATGGCAGAGATTATCTTTTTTCCAACAAATATATCCTTCGGCAAAGCAGACAAAGCATCAATTATATAAGCAGAAGGCACGGCAATAACCACCAAATTCGATTGATTAATTACTTCCTCGATATTGCTGCTGAGTGCTAGTTGTTCCGTATCAAAATAGGCAGCCCCTAAATAATGTGGGTTGTGTCTTCTCTTTTTTAGCGTGGCAATCGTGTTTGTGTTTCTAATCCACCAGTGTATTGTGTTACCATTATCCGTTAAAATCTTAGCCAACGCAGTAGCCCAGCTTCCGCTTCCAATTATTCCAAATCTCATAGCAAGCCCTTTTTTAGTTGTTAGTGATTAGTGGTTAGTGGTTAGATAATAGTTTTATTGATAACTAGTAACTAACCAATAATCACTATTTCTTATCGTCCTCAAATAATTTATCTTTGGCAACAACCTTTACCTTGTTACCAGTTTTTAGTGTCTTACTTATTAATGTATAAGGCGCAATCACCACCTCATCGCCACTCTTTATTCCGTCTGTAAGTTCTATGTTGTTTATATCCTGAATGCCCGTTTTAACCTTTGCCATCTTCAAGGTATCACCCTTCTGAACCACAAAAACTACTTCATCAAACACTTCTGCGGCAGTATCTACGGGTGCTTTATCTTCCTTTTTATCTGTTTTTGGCTTATCTACTTTATTGCTACGAGTAGTGACTGCATTGAGCGGAGCAGATAACACATGTTGTCTTGTTTTGGTCTGAATATCTGCACTAGTACTCATATTGGGACGGAAAGGGAAGCTTTTGTGGGGAACAATTAAGTCTTTATAACTATCTAGTAACAACCTTATGTGCACTTTGTATTCCGTAACATCGGTGCTAGAAGAGGCAAGCGAAGTAGTAGGGTTGGCTATTTTATAAACTATCCCTTTAAATTTACGCCCTGTGAATGCATCAACTTCCACCAAGGCAGTGTCGCCAATCTTAACCTTTGGAATATCATTTTCGCCCACATCAACCCTTGCTTCAATACTACTTAAATCGGCAATGCGCATCATCTCTGTACCAACATTAAAGCTGTTTCCTGCTACACGCTCACCTTTTTCTACCGCCAATAAACTCACCACACCATCCATTGGAGCAGTAATAATAGTACGGCTTAAATCTTTATCTGCCTTGGCTAACTGTGCCTTATTCCCTAAAATGTTTGCATCGCTACTTTTTAGTCCTTCTATTGCAGCTTTATAATTAGACTGAGCTGCTAAGAATACTTGCTGTGCAGACTCAAATTCGGAAGGGGCAATTACCTTGTCTTTCAATAGTTTTTGCTGACGGTCATAAGAAAGTTTAGCTTGGTCTAGTGTAGCTTTTAAACCAGTAACACTCGCTTCTGAGTTACTCTTTTGTGCTTCTGCTTGTGTTAGTCCAGCAGAAACCTGATCCCGTTGAGTGGCATATATATCAGCATAAATCTTTGCCAATATCTGACCTTTCTTTACGGTATCACCTTCATTTACATAGAGACCAACAATCTCCCCGCTAATATCTGGACTAATCTTTACTTCTATTTCAGGATAAATCTTACCGCTGGCATTCACCGTTTCGGTTATGGTTCTCTCTGTTGCTTTTTCGGTGGCAACCAGAGTACCCTCTTCCTTACCTATTATACCTGCTTTCTTCAAGCCATATAATCCGCCTAGTAAAACTACCAAACCAATGATTATCCAAAGTAATGTCTTATTCATAATTCTTATTTTTTTGTTAGTCGTTAATCGAGAAGAGAGAAGCGCAAGTAGGGTTGATGAGAACTCACGATTCTCGTTCCTCACTATTTCCGTCTCCTATCCTAGAGTTTCAATCCTTGTCCTTTATAAAATTCCAATAGTTTCATCTTGAATATATAATCGTATTCATTGCTAACCTGCTGCAATTTAGCCCTTAAAAGATTATTCTGATTGGATAATAAATCAATGGTACTAAGCAATCCTAACTCATAACGCTTTGTGGCAAAGTCGAAAGCCTTCTGGTTACTCTCAACGCTTTTAATACCCGCATTTCTTTTTTGCAACGCAGAAACAGCATTAGAATAAGCGGTGTAGATATTTTGTTTTAGGGTTAAATCAGCAGATTCCTTATTGAGCAATTGTGTTTTGTAAGTAAGTTTAGATTGTTCATAAGAAATCCTATACTGTCCATTATTAAAGATAGGAACACTTAAACTAAACCCTAAAGTCTGACCAAAGTTGTTGCTTAGTTGATTGCTATAACCATTCCATAACTCCTCAAAACTATTCTTAGATTGGTGTAAGGAAACAAGTGGAGAAGCAATATAATAATCCGATCCACCAACAGTAACCTTGTCGCCATTAGGACTGTAACCACTAACACTATAGCCATCATACTTTTGGAAAGATTTGTAGAAATTGGTAGAAAGGTTTAACCCAAAAGTTAAGGAAGGGTACATGTAAGCTTTGTTTACAGCTATGTTTTTCTCTGCGGCTTTTATCCTGAATGCATTGCCTTTTTGTAAGGGTTGCGTATTCAAAGCCAATTGATAAATAGTTTCTGGCTGCAACTCGCCAAAAGGTAAAATAGGTATTGAAGTGGCTTCGGGTATTACTATTTCAAATGGTGTAGCAGCATCTAAGCTTAATACACCCTTCAAAGCTTGAAGCGTTTGTTCGTAGCTAGTTTGGGCGGAGATATAAGTGCTGCTATCGTTAGCCAGTTGCGCTTCTAGTTCCAATGAGTTCAGTTCAGGCAATGCACCTGCATCTACTTTCTTTTGTGTGATAGATAACTGTGTTTTTGTTTGTTCAATCTGTAATTGGCTAATAACTACTTGTTCCTTTGCTGCCAAAACCTGTAGGTAATAAGTGCAAACACTCAATTCCGCATCGCTGGCAGCTTTTTCTACATCAGCAAGAGAAGCTTGTGCGTTAAACTTTGCATAAGAGATATTATTATTCAGTCGGTTGTAGTTATAAACCTCTATCCCACTTTGCAATTGATAGTTTTGATAGAGAGACTGAACATCACTGTAAACGTTGGTTGTTCTATCAATAGAACGTCCAAATTGCACACCCAAACCAGTAGATAAATTTGCGTTGGGGTATTTGGCAAGCTGGGCTAGTTTCAGTTGCAGAGCACTTATCCGCGCCTGAACATCTGCTTGCTTAACAGAAATATTGTTTTGCATGGCATAATCCACACACTTACGCAGATCCCATTTTTCCTGTGCAGAAGCTTGAGAAGCTAATAGTATGGTGAATAGTAAATAAATTAAGGGTTTCATAATCATCAAAGTAAATGAAAGGATTCGATGTAATCAAATGTATGTTTATTTTTTTTACAGATAAACGAATAAAATTTCATATTCCTTTTTTCCTTCGGTGATAAAAAACAAAGTAAACTAGAAAAAAAAGTACCATCAATGCTAGTCCCGTAGTGGCGGCGGCGGGATTGTCTATTACCACGGCGGTAGCAATAACAAAATATGCCAACACAAACACCACACACAGATAGGGTGTTACATGCCTAGCAAAACCTGTAATTTCCTCATTTCCTTGCCCCCTTTTTCTTAAAATAAGAAGCGTTGCCGCAGAAGTACTGAAGCCAATACAATCTAAAAAGATACTAAAATCTAGCACATTGTCAACGCCTTTGCCGAAGAAGGCAACCACTATTGCAATAACGGCGAAGGCTGTTAGCCCAGGCATCAACGCATCTGTTCTTGGGTGTTTGTAAGAGAATATCTTCGGAAAAACTTTGTCTTTACTCATGGCATACATTACCCGTGGGTTGCTAAGTAGCGATACATTTACGTAACCCAACACGCTCAAAAACATGCATCCGTCAAACACTTTGCCTCCTGCCTTGCCAAACCATGTCTCGCAGAGTAATGCTCCGATGGCGGTTGCGTTTTTCATTTTATCAAATCCAATAACCTTTACATACGCAAAACTTATTGCTAGATATAGGAACAAAACGAGGGCAATTCCCGCAACAATTCCCTTTTGCAAGGTGGCTGGAGTATTTGTTTCGCTTCCAAAATTGATGGTTTGCTGATAGCCGCCATACGTAAAGAAGACCGCCACCAAACTTACCATTAGCAATAATCCTGCGTTGTGACCATTATAAATGTAAACTTTTCCGTTGGGGTTGTAGCCGTGTGGATCAACGATTAATCCTGTAAAACAAGCCGAAATAAGAAGTACTATCAACCCTATTTTCACCAGCATCAGTATATTTTGAGTACGGCTGCTTGTTTGCAATCCCAATAAATTTACTCCATAAAATAATACGATGGGTATGGTGGCAAGAAGCACAGTAAATAACTCTCCAGATGGTTTTCCAAACAATAAATCGCTTACATAATCGGCACCAATAAGGGCTACAACTGATATGGAAGCTGCATTGCTGATTAGAATTAGTACGTTGACTGTGAATCCTACTGATGGATGGTAGCATTGGGCAAACACACTATAATAACCACCTACCGAGGGTAGTCGTAAGCCAATTTCGGCATAAACCAATGCACCAAACAAGGCAATGATTCCCCCAATTGCCCAAGCAGCAAAGAAGATGGTTGGCGTTCCAGCTTTTGCAGCGATGGTTGCGGGGGTTTTGAAAATCCCCATTCCTATTACTAGGCTTACCACTATCATGGTGAGACTAAAGAGATTAAGTTTTTGCTTGCTTGTGTCGTTTTGCATGGTAGTAAAAATAGTTGGAATTGGTGATAATCCTACAAAACAGGTTCGCTTAATTCTTCTTTCCAGGCAGGAAGGCTACTATGAGCGATTTTAGAGGCTACTTATTGTAAATTAGAGACCTCTTATTTGCAATAAGCTGATTGTTATTCAGAAAAATAGACACCTTTTTTACTAGAGGCAGCGTTGTCTTCTTTGGGAATATCAGTTATAATAGTCTGCAAAATGTATATGAATGCAAATGTTGGTTTAGATTTGTTTTAAAAATAAAGGGATGAATAAAATTATTGGTTTGATTGTCTTGTCTTTACTTGCTTTTGGCAGCTTCTCTTGTCAGAAAGACTATAGTTTAGATTCTTACCAGGTTGTAAATCCCACACCCACTACCCCAACCCCATTGGCTATCGGAACTTTAAAAGATGCCAATGGCAATTGCCAGAATATTGCTATTAATGGAAACTACACTCAGGGAACTGCGCTCACTGCCAGTAATTATATAACCGTAACTGTGAATTTTGCAAGTGCGGGTAAGTATAGAATTTACAGCAATACGGTAAATGGATACTCGTTTTCTACTGATTCTGCCATTACTACCAGCACTGGAACACAAACGATAAAATTGCAAGGCTATGGAACACCTATCAAGGCAGAAGCTGATAATTTTACTGTTAGTTTTTTAAATATTAGCTGTCCTTTTACTGTTGTTAGTGCTAGTGTACCATATGTTTCGACAGAAACAGATTATTTTCCGATGACGGTAGGGTCTTATTGGACGTATGATACCATAAAAAATGCGAGACAAAAAGATACTGTAAGGTTTAGTGTTACCAATCAAACGCAAACAATAGGAATCCAACCTTATAAACTGGCAATTTCTAATAATAAAGACACCGAGTTTTACAGAAAGGATTATCAAGGACATTATTTCAGGTATTTTAACCTCTTATCTAATTTTGGCTTAGCCTTTGAATACATGATTTTAGATGATACACGACCAATAGGCTACACTTGGAAAACATCAAATCAATCAATAGTAGGTACTTACAAGGGAACTCCTATTAATGCCACAGCCTATCTTCAGTGTACTATCATCTCTGAAAACCAGCCTTTAACCGTAAATGGTTATACATTTGATAGTGTAATACACGTTCAGGAACAATTTTTACTTCAGGGTGATCCAACACCTCCTTTTGGAAACTTTGATGCTTATTATGCAAAAAAGGTAGGACTAATACAATATAATTTACCTGATGCCCCATCACCAATTAACTACTCTGTAAGAAGTTGGTACATCCAGTAACTAAAAATCTATCACTCCATTCATCCATTCGCCATCAAAGGAGGCATTGTATTTTTTGTAGAAGTTAATGGCTGGTTCGTTCCAATCTAGTACTTGCCAGCACATCCGTTTAAAGCCTTTTACTTGGCACTCCTCAATCATCACCTCAAATAAAAGTTTACCTATTCCTTTTCCGCGCATTTCTTCGGTTACTATTAAATCTTCTAAATAAAGAGATTGGCCCTTCCAAGTACTAAAGCGGATATAGTAAAGAGCAAGACCCACAATAATTTCTTCTTCTGCGGTGGCGGTGTTCGTGGCAACATAAGCCCACCAAACAGGGTTAGTACCAAAGCCGCTTTCAGTAAAATGTTCTAAGCTTACGGTTACTTCATGTGGTGCTTTTTCGTAGGTGGCAAGTTCTTGAACTAATTCTAGCAATCTTTTGCAATCCTCTTTTACTGCCCTCCTTAATTTTATCATTCTTTTTTGAGTTGGATACAAAAAAAGGAAATAAGGCTTTATGAATGCTCATTCCTTCACAATTTATTTTACTTGGGATTTAAAAAATGTTTTGAGTCCAAACTATTTTATTTCTCTATAGCAGCAGTAACCCTTCTATCTAATGGCGAAATGCTTTGTTTAAAGTAATGAGTAAGCCTTCCCTCTTCATCAATCAGGTACTTACAAAAGTTCCAGCTAGGCTGCTTGCTACACCAACCGTTTTTTGCAGAATCGGTAAGCCATTGATAAACCTCATTTTGATTTTCACCTTTTACCACAGAAGATTTTTTCATTATTGGAAAAGATACACCGTAGTTAATCTTACAAAACTGGTTGATGGTGGCATCTTCGTTTGGCTCTTGACCTTTAAAATCATTGGAAGGAAAAGCAATAATGATAAGTTTATACTGATAGCGGTGATATAGCTTTTCTAGTTCTTCGTATTGAGCTGTAAACCCACAATTACTTGCCGTATTAACTAGTAAAATCTTTTTTCCTTTATACCGTTCCAAAGAAAATAAGGCATTATTATTAGCTTGAACCTCAAGTTTATAAATAGAAATCGGTGAAAGTGAATAACTTGTACTGACCAATAAAGCATCTTTAGAGGTTGAAAGATTGTCTAATAACATGATTATTGGGTAAAGAAACTTAAGGATGCTCTGTTGAATTGTCATTATTTAATGTGTTTTATATGTTAACATCCAAGGGTTATTAATGTTTTTGGCGATTAGTTTAATAGGAAAATTTGCAGTGATTTTATCTGAAACCCTTTGTCTATCGGTATTCTATCTTTCATAACTTAAAGTCTATTTTAGTTGTTAACAATTTGGTTATATTAAGGTAACAATCAGTTAACACTAAGGGGTGAATTTTGACAAACTTTACTAAATGGAAAGAAGACACGTTGAAGTAGTTGTAATGAGTGATTTACACTTAGGCACCTACGGTTGCAATGCCAAAGAAATAGTTAATTATCTAAAAAGCATCAGTCCTCAGATACTTGTTCTTAACGGCGATATAATAGACGGATGGCAGTTTAAAAAGAGTTACTTCCCTGTAGCCCACATGCAGGTGATTAAAGAAATAATGAATTTATTGAGCAAAGGAACAAGGGTTGTTTATATAACTGGCAACCACGACGAGATGATGCGTCGTTATTCCGATTTGCAGATTGGTGATTTCCAATTAACAGACAAGTTAGTTATGGAAATTAATGGAAAAATGACTTGGATTTTCCACGGGGATGTATTTGATGCCACTACAAAGGGGGGGGCAAAGCTTTTGGCAAAACTTGGTGGACAAGGTTACGACTTGTTGATTATAATTAATAGCTTCATTAATTGGTGCTTAAAGTTGATGGGTAAAGAAAAGATGAGCTTTAGCAAGAAAGTAAAGAATGGTGTTAAGAAAGCAGTATCTTGGATTGGAGACTTCGAGCAAACCGCTGCTGAACTAGCAATTGAAAAGAAATATGATTATGTAATCTGTGGACATATTCACCAACCACAAAAAAGGGTGGTGACGACTGAAAAAGGAAGCGTAACCTATTTGAATAGTGGCGACTGGATTGAAAATCTAACGTCTTTAGAGTATAACAATAACGACTGGACAATTTATCAATATGACAACAAGCAGTTTGTTGCTCCTACCGCCACAGTTGTAACAATGGAGAAGAAATTGCCAAAATTGAATGTTATGCCCGAAGAAGTAATGCTTTTTAATTCTATTGCGTCTATTCAAAGTGCAATAAAACTATCTTTACAATAATCTACAATGCAATACATGAATAAAACATTGAAAATATTGTACGCTATTCAGGCAACAGGCAATGGGCACATAGCGAGGGCTATGCAGCTAGTGCCTTATTTGCAAGAATATGGTAAAGTAGATGTTTTTTTGAGTGGAAGCAATAGTAACCTTGATGCTGCTTTGCCTGTAAAATATAGGAGCAAAGGGTTGAGTTTATTTTATGGCAATAGAGGTGGATTAGATTACATAAAGATGTGGAAAGAGCTTAAACTTAGTCGCATTTGGAAGGAATCGAATGAGCTACCCGTTGACAAATATGATTTAGTCATCAACGATTTTGAAAGTATTACCTCGCTTGCTTGTAAGTTTAAGAATGTAAAGAGCATAAACTTTGGACATCAAGCTAGTTTTATTTCTGATAAAACACCAAAGCCTGCTAAGAAAGACCTTATTGGAGAATGGGTTTTGAAAAACTATGCAACCGCAACAAGTTACGTAGGGCTGCACTTTGAGCAGTATGATGATTTTATATTTTCTCCAATTATCAAAGATAATATCCTGAAAGCTACGCCTTCAAATGAAGGTCATGTCGCCGTTTATCTTTCCCATTATAGTGACGAAGTTATTGTTAATGCACTAAATAAATGTGGTGATATTCCTTTTCAGGTATTCTCTAAAAAGGTTACCTCTATTGAACAAAAAGGAAATGTAACATTGATGCCTATCAGCAACGAAGGGTTTAATAGCAGCATGGTTTCTGCTGCCGGTATAATTACAGGGGCTGGTTTCGAAACGCCTGCCGAAGCTTTATACCTAGGTAAAAAATTATTGTGCCTTCCTATCAGGGGGCAATACGAACAGCTTTGCAATGCAGAGGCATTGGAAAGGTTCCGTGTTCCTATCATTGATAAAATTGACGAAAAGTTTAGTTTTAATATTTATCAATGGCTTTCTGGCTTGCACCCAGAGCCATTAGAACTCGCACAATCTACCCAAGAAATTGTTGATATTGTTATTGAAAAAGGACTTTCCCAGAATGTTTCCAATCAATCAAAAGAAGAATTTTTCTTCATGCCTCATCACCACCAAGATTCTCTTTCACTTGCTTAATAGGTTTATTATGTTAACCTAAGCTAGTTTACCCCAATAAATCCTTCGCATTCTTGTATGTCAATCCTTGCGCGTTTGCCACGGCTTCATAGGTCACAAATCCTTCGAGGGTATTCAATCCCTTCAATAATTCCTCGTTGTCCAAGCAAGCTTTTTTATATCCTTTGTTGGCTATTTGTAGTGCATAAGGCGTGGTGGCATTGGTAAGTGCAATAGTAGAAGTGCGCGGAACAGCCCCAGGCATATTGGCAACAGCATAATGTACCACGCCATGTTTTAGATAAACTGGGTCATCGTGGGTAGTAATTCTATCGGTAGTTTCAAAAATACCGCCTTGGTCTATCGCAATATCCACCACCACCGATCCTGGTTCCATAGAGGCAATCATTGCTTCAGAAACCAATTTTGGCGCCTTAGCCCCTGGTATCAATACTGCCCCTATTACTAAATCAGATTCTTTTACTTCGTTGGCAATATTGTAAGGCGTTGAAGTAAGCGTTGCCACCCTTCCATCAAACAGGTCATCCAATTCTCTCAATCTATCCAAACTAATATCCAATATCGTTACGTGTGCCCCCAATCCCAAAGCAATTTTGGCTGCGTTTGTACCAGCAATTCCTCCACCAATAATGGTTACCCTTCCGCTTCTTACACCAGGTACACCTCCTAGCAATATACCTTTTCCGCCATGTACTTTTTCCAGAAACTGCGCACCTATCTGGCTTGCCATTCTTCCTGCTACTTCGCTCATGGGCGTAAGCAATGGCAATGTGCCGCTAGCTGTACGAACCGTTTCGTAGGCAATACCCACCACTTTTTTTGCCAATAAAGCTTCTGTAAGTTCGGGTTCTGGAGCAAGGTGCAAGTAGGTAAATAAGATTAAGCCTCCTCTAAAATACCCATACTCAGAGTGGATGGGCTCTTTTACTTTCATCACCATTTCTTTTGCCCAAGCTTCGGCGGCGGTGGCTACCATTGTTGCCCCAGCAGTTATAAATTCTTTATCTGTAAAGCCAGAACCTAAGCCAGCAAATTGTTCTATAAAAACTTCATGCCCTGCTTTTGTTAGCTGTACCACACCAGAAGGGGTAATGGCTATCCTATTTTCGTTGTTCTTTATTTCTTTTGGTACACCTATTTGCATGACAGTTTATTTTTGATGAGTTATTAAATCATTTAACACAAAATATTTTCTTTGGTTGATAAAAAAAGGAATTGCATGAATATAAGTAATTCCTTTAAATAAGAAAACTGATTTTTTTGTAAATGGAGAGAATGTCTTTACAGCCTAGTATATTTTAGCAATAATTCTTTGAGCTCCTCATTGGTTTTGTGACCCACATTATAGTTTACAATATTGCCTTCTTTGTCTGCCAACAAATATCGAGGTACAAATTTGACATCATATTGCTTGTAGAAAGAGGTATATTGATTTTGATTAAGCCGATAATGTTCTCCCCTTATCGCTTTGTTCATTGTATTCCACGTATCCTTAGGAGAACTTGGGCTCGATATACATAGAAAAGCAACATCATTATCTTTTAATTCCTCTTTTAATGGCGCCATCTGACTCATACCCATCTGGCATGGGATGCACCATGTTTCCCAGAAATCTACCAAGACAACTTTCCCTTTATATTGCTGCAAAATTGCTTTCAACACATCGTTGCCATCCCAATCTGGCACATCTCTTACAACCGATCCATCAGCGTTTATTTTGGTATCGGATCTATATTGAATGTAATAATTGCAATAAATACTCGAACTACTCAGCGAATTTGCCAACTTTGAAAGGTCAGAATTAATGTGATGTCCTTTTATGGAAAAATTAATATCCCACACTAAATTTAGAGTAACCGTTTATTATTTTAAAAAGCATCGAATTCGCTAATTTTGTTTTATTTTACCACGAAATTTTTATTCTGATTAATTGAAAATACTTCTTTCTATATTATCTTTCTTCACGCTGATCATCACCGTAACTGCTAATCCTGTTACAACAGAAACGGCAAAAACTGTTGGTGTAAACTTTTTATTACACAAAACATCCCTGCCAAAAGCGGGACTAACCACCACTGATATTTCTTTGGCTTACACTGCCCATAATACTTTCAACCCTGCAATTCCTACTTTCTACATATTTAGTTTTGCTACAAAGGGCTTTGTAATTGTTGCGGCAGATGATAACGTAAACCCTATTTTGGGATACTCTACGGAAAGTGGGTTTGATGGAAAACAAATACCTATTCAGCTTAACGAGCTTTTAGGCACTTACGCTATACAAATAACTTATGTCGTTAACAACAAGATAACCCCAACAAATACAATAAAGGCTTATTGGGCTGAATTATTAAATCCTACTAAGTTAAGTAAATATCAACTTCTGGGCGCTCCAGTTATTGTTTCTCCTATGATACAAACAGGGTGGGATCAAGGCAATTATTACAATAAGTTTTGCCCTTATGATAGTCAGCATGGTAGTACTACACTAACTGGTTGTGTTGCAACAACTATGGCGCAGATAATGAAATACTGGAGCTTTCCTTCACAGGGAACAGGTTCTCATTCCTATACTCCCCCCGATGCCTCTTTGGGAGTTCAGAGTGCCAACTTTGGCAATACTACCTACCAATGGGGTTCAATGCCCTATCAACTAACTAGTTCCTCAACACCAAATCAAATAAATGCTGTTGCTACCCTTATGTATGATTGCGGGGTAAGTGTAGAAATGCAATACGGCCTAGATAACACTGGCGGAAGTCTTGCTTACACAATTTCTTATGGCGGACAGGCACCCTATTGTGCCGAAAATGCTTTTAAAAATTATTTTAATTATAGTAACTCTGTAAGCGGGATACAAAGAAGCAATTATACCGATGCCCAATGGATAAGCATTATAGAAAATGAATTAAGCAATGGCAGACCCGTTGTTTATGCCGGCTATAATTTTAATAGCACCAACGGACATGCGTTTATTGCTGACGGTTATGATGCAAACAATAATCTTCATTTCAATTGGGGTTGGAGTGGCGGTTATCAGGGATATTTTAGCATTTACAGTATCGTTCCTTATGTTATCGATACGTTTACATACTATCAACAAGCTATTATTGGTATTAAGCCAAATACTAACTCCACCTCCACCGCCGTAAGTATTTGCAATAATGCTCTTCCTTATTCTTGGAATGGAAAATTGTTTACCAAACCTGGAACTTATACCGATACAATCACTAATGCAAACCAGACTGTTACTATACAGAAATTAATATTAACAGAAAAATACACCACTAACAGTACTACCAGTATCAATATTTGTTCGGGTAAACTTCCGTATATCTGGAATGGGGTTTCTTACTCAACGGGCGGCACGTACACCAGCACTTTTACAAATGCGGCTGGCTGCGATAGTATTGCCACACTTGTTTTGACTATCGATGCTTCATCTGTAAAAACAAGTTCGCTTACTTACAATGGTTGCCGAAGTATTTATTACAACGGTAAATCCTATACAGCATCAACTGTTTTGCGCGATACTGTAAAAACAACTGGTGGCTGCGATAGTATTATCAAAACAGTAACAATCAATATTACCGTCCCTACTCCTCCTTCCATCACTATTTCTGCTAGCTCAAACTCTATTGTTAGTGGTACTGCCGTTACGTTTACTACATCGGTTACCAATGGCGGTTCTTCGCCCGTTTATCAATGGAAAAAGAATAGTGTTGCCATTGCAGGGGCTACTTCTGCCACTTATACCACCACTACTTCAAGCAATAACGATACTATTTCTTGCTACTTTATTAGCAGTAATAGTTGCGTTACTACGTCCACAGCTACGTCCAATAAGATTGTAGAAACAGTAGTTTATACCATTTCTGGTAATATTACTAACGCAAATGGAAGCAGGGTTAATAGGGTTTTAATTGGATTGAATGGCAATAATGCCCTCTTCTCAAAAGCTTATTGCGATACCGTTTCTGCATCGGGAAGTTACCTTATTAAGCCCGCAAAAAACAATGATATAGTAAAGGCAAATGGAGTATCTGTCATAGATTTATACCTTATCCAAGCGCATATTCTTGGTAAAACTCTTCTTGGTTCGCCTTACAAGATTATTGCGGCAGATGTAAATAATGATGGCACTGTGTCGGTAACCGATTTGCTATTTATCAAGAAATTGATATTGGGTATTGATACCACTTTCCCCAATAATAAACTTTGGGCTTTTGTTGATAGCAGTTATCAATTTGCAAATCCTGCCAATCCTTTTCCGCACAAGGATAGTATTTTGGTAAGTAATATCAAGGCTAATCAGTCTGGAAAAAGCTTTGTGGGACTAAAACTGGGCGATGTAAATTACGATTGGAATGCAAGCACAATGGGCATCAATAACCAATTCAGCGTGCCTTTAGCATTCTCTTATTCAGCAATAAATACCCATAATCAAACAGAGATAAGGGTACCTATCAGGGTAAAGAATTGTATGGACATGTTGGGATTCCAGTTTACCTTAAATTTTGATAATACCCATTTTAAACTTAAATCAATAGAGAATAATACACTAAATATATTGTACGGAACAGTCCATATTCCGCAGGGAAAAATTTCTTTTTTATGGAATGATGTCACCGCCAATGCTATCACCTTGCCCGATAGTACCGTATTGATGGAGTTAGTTTTTGACCCTTTGGTGAATACAGAAAACGACTCGCTAAGTATTACCTCAGATGTTACTACAGCCGAGGCTTGGGATGCCAACTATCAATTGCACGGGGTATCGCTTACTAGCATTAGCCCTTCAAATCTTACTATCCTAAACACTAATAGTTGGACGGTATCGCCCAATCCGAGTGATGGTAATGTGGTCATTAATTTTTCTTTAAATGAAAGTAAATCTATCAACTTTTGCCTTACTTCTATTGATGGAAAAATAGTGGCAACGAATAGCATGATAGCTTCTAAAGGAAAAAATAGCATTATCCTAAACCTTAATAAGCAAGCCAGACTTACCCCGGGTATTTACTTCCTCAAAGCTGATGGACTAGATGTTAATGACACAAAAAAGTTATTGATTAGGTAGTTTGTATTACAGATTTCTTACAGCTTACTATTTCAGAAACAATAGTAAAGAGACCAAGTTGCTATTGAAGTAAAGGTCTAAAATAAACAACTAACTAGTACAAACAGGTAAGGGATTCCTGCTCGAGTTTCCGATTTTCAATTGATAATTTTCTTTATCATCAATCATTTCTTTCTTCTTTATTGTAAGTTAACCAATAGTTATTGCAAGATGTGTAAAAGCTATTATTAGTAGTATGAAATCTATCTATGTATATCCAAAAGCTAGCTATGTATGCCCAGAACTTTAATAAGAAATTCAATAAATAATGTACGCAGCGTAAAAGTTTATGTTGGCAGTGCATTTTCTAGTGTTTTTCAGGCAAAAAAGGCAAGAAAATGAACAAACAATAGAAGATATTGCATATAAATGGATAGATATGAACAAACATGGGCAGCTTTTGGTCATACATAAGTAGGTTTTGGACAAACATGGCAAGCTTTTACACATCTTCATAAAATTTATGAGGTACTTTGATGGATAATCAAGTAGTTAAGCAGTAGTTATTTTAATTGAAAAGTTTTTGAAAAACAATATTTTAAAATTAAAAAAAATTTTAAAATATATTTTTAATTTATTTTTATTTTGTGATTTTTTATCCTATATAAAGACTAATCTTGCTTATAAATAATTAATACTTACTTTTTAAATCCTACTTATTATGGCTGCTCCCAAATTACTTAGGTTACTTTTTAATATGAGTTATGAAAAATTAATTGATTTATGCGTCGAGAAATTGGCTTTTTTAAGAAGAGATCAATCAGATTTAGCTTCGCGAGGAATTACTACCGCAAAAATTGACGCTTTTGATGCCGAAAGGACAGCTTTTACCGCCATACCATCTAACACTACGGGCTTAGAAACAAACACGCTCGGCTACGAGGCTAGAGACAAGCAAGCAGCCATATTACTAACAGACATTCAAGCCGTGCAAACCGTTGTGGGCGATACTTTCAAAACATCATCGGCTCAATACAAAGGGTTTCAATTTAAAGGATTAGGAAAATTTGATGCCAGCCAATTGTATAATGTATCGGAAAATGTAGTAGTAAAAGCTAATAAATATATATTGGATTTAGGGCCAAAAGGACTTACCCCCGCCATGCTTACCAATATAACCACACAGGCAACCCTATTATTACCACTTATTGCGGCAATGCCAATATTGGTGGGCGATGCAGAAACATCTACCGTAGAAAGACGCTCGGCGAGCAATGCACTTTTTACTACAGCTAAAGGTCTTTGTAGCACAGGAAAAGCTTTTTACACCACCGCAAAGAACAAAGTAAAGGCAAAAAACTATGTAATTTACGACACAGTAAGCAAAGTGATTGATAGAACTGGAATAGTGAAGGCAATGCTTTCTTTGGTACGAAAAACGGCGGGCATGACTGCCACAACAAAAGTGAGAATGAAAGTGAAATCAGGCACTAGCCTGCAATTTTATTTTGGCATAACAAAAAATAGTTTGCCAGGAGTGTTATCTACCATTGTCAATTATAACCCCAATATATTTGTTCAGAAAACAGCTGCCGAACTAGGCTACAATGCAGCAGCGGGTATAACCGTATTTGTTATCCGCAATATAAATGGCGATGACGCATCGTTTTTAGCCAAATTTGGATAAGAAATAGAGATCAATCGGGAAACGGCAAAAACGGTAATCGCTAGTAAGCAACCAAATTCTCAACTTCCGTTCCCTACAATTAACGATTCTTCATTTCCTGCTTCATATTTTAATATTCAAGCCCCATAACTCATACATTTACACTTTATATTTAAAACAAGATTATTAATATTCTTTTTATGGAAATAGTTCATGTAAGTGCCGAGTGTTACCCAATGGCTAAAGCTGGTGGTTTGGGCGATGTAGTTGGTGCATTGCCAAAATATCAATGTAAGGCGGGGCATTTTGCCAAGGTGGTGATGCCTATGTACCGAACTAAGTTTCTGTATAACAACGAATGGGTGGTTGATTATAAAGGTTCTGCCTACATGGGTGAGCACTTTTTTGAGTTTACCATTATCAAAGAAAAGACAAATAAGTTAGGTTTCGATTTGTATTTGGTCGATATATGTGGGTTGCTTGATAGAGAAAAAATATATGGTTATGGCGATGATGCACAACGGTTTATTGCTTTTCAGATAGCAGTATTAACTTGGTTAAATGCCTGGCAGCATAATCCAGATGTAATTCATGTGCATGATTATCATGCAGGATTAATTCCTTTTATGGTTAAAAACTGCCCGGGCTTTAGGAAACTAGCAATGGTAAAAACAGTACTTACCATACATAATGCACAATATCAAGGTAACATTGGCTGGGATAAATACAGGTTTTTACCGCCTTTTGATAGTTATAAATGGGGCGACCTAGATTGGAATAACAATATTAACCCATTAGCAAGCGCGATTAAATGTGCATGGAAAGTAACAACGGTTAGTCAGAGCTACATGAACGAATTGCGCTACAAAAGCAATGGACTAGAAGCTTTGTTTGAGTATGAAAAAGGAAAATGTCAGGGTATTTTAAATGGAATAGACAACGAAGTTTGGAATCCTGAAACAGACCCTTATCTGTATAATAATTTCTCAGTAAAAGGTGTTACTGCGGGCAAGAAAAAGAATAAGAAAAAGATTTGTGAGGAATATGGATTGGATGAAACCCTGCCATTATTTGTATTTATAGGCAGATTGGTAGGCGAAAAAGCTGCCGATATATTGCCCGGTGCCTTTAGGAATGTACTCTACCATCAGCATGGCAAAGCTTCCTATATGGTTTTGGGAAGTGGCGAGAAAAATATAGAGTCCGAATTGTATAATATTACGGCAGAGAACAAAGGTTATTACAATACATTTATTGGTTACGACGAGGCTTTAAGCCATAAATTATATGCTGCAGCAGACTTTTTATTGATGCCTAGTAGGGTAGAACCTTGCGGCTTAAACCAGATGTATTCAATGCGTTATGGTACTGTGCCCGTTGTAAGAAGTACTGGTGGATTGATGGATACGGTTACAGATATGGGAGATTGGGAAGGTTTTGGCATAAGATTTAACAACGCAACTGTAGATGATATTGCCCATTCTGTATGGCGCGGTATAGAGGTTTATAAAAATAAAACCCACATGGAATGGATGCGTAAACACATGATGCAGATTGACCACAGTTGGGAAAGCGTGGTAGATGCGTACACAAGGGTTTATTAGGAACATTTGTAACAAAATGAATAGTATACAACTATAAGTACCGTATTCTTCGATGTTGTAATAAAAAGAATCAAGGAAAAAAAGACAATAAAAAAAGCGAAACCCTTATCAGTAAGGGGTTTCGCTTTAGTAAGCTGCTGTAGGGGGAGTTGTAGAACCCTCTTTTTTTAGCCATTTTTGTTTTATCTTCAAAACCTTTACCAGTAAACGTTTTCAGCGATTTTATAAAAAATAGGAATTAAGGAAAAGTAAGAGAAATTAAGTTAAATTAACTAAAAGTGTCCCCCAAAGTGTCCCCTCGAAAATGATTGCCTTATATTCGCATTGTTCAAAAGTTTTGCAATGAAGGTTAACTATTATTTAAAGAACCCGAAAGGGATAGATGAAACATTGATATAATGTTTTATCAGCTACCAAAACAAACGCCTAAAGATTAGCACTAACAAAAGTGTCCCCCCGAAATTTTGGAATTTTAAAGACCAATGTGTAAGGACTGTTTTAGACTTTCCAAAATGCCACGACTACAATAATGAGTTAACCAACATCACAAACCGAGTTATTGAGATTGAGAGCGAATGGAGAGCCGAGCAAAAGAAGTTAGGCAAAGAGATTATCCCCCCCGTTCCCGAAAGTATCATTAAGGAGAAAATTAGAAATTATGTTTCCATTACAACCAAAGAAGAAAAACAGGAACTAAAGGACAAATCATTTTGGAGTTTCTACGATAACCTACTGCAAAGGATGGCAATAGGTACAAGGCTACACACAAAGAACGATACACCACTGGCAGCAAAAACAATATTTCAATACCACAACCTAAAGAGACACCTACAGGCGTTTGAGAAAAAAAAGAAAACTACCATTTCTTTTGAAACTATCAATATGGGTTTTTACAATGACTTTACCCATTACCTAACAGTAACAAAAGGACTTGCACCCAACACTATAGGCAAAATAATTACTTTGATTAAGGTATTATTGAGAGAGGCGCACGAGGACGGGATAACTACCAACAGCATCTACACTCATAGAAAATTCAAATCTATTTCGGCTAAAAGTGACACAGTTTATTTGACCAGCGAAGAAATAAAGGAACTGCAAGGGTTAGACCTATCCAAAAAACCTAGTTTAGAACGTGTAAGGGATGCGTTTGTGGTAGGCTGCTACACAGGGTTAAGGTTTAGCGATTTAACTAAGATTAAACCCCAACACATCGAAAACGGAATGATAGAAATAACGCAAACAAAAACAGGCAACTCCGTTATTATCCCAATGGTTAAGGACGTGGTAACCATTTTGG